>NZ_CP015027.1:1347205-1661911 GCF_002077155.1 Sporosarcina sp. P33
GAATAATATCCAGTTGGCGATTAATAATGGCCCCATTGTCCTCTCCCCTATTCTTATCTATATAAATGATGAATAAAAGTATGTCATCTTGCTGTTTCAGCCAAAAGAACATACTGTTTTCAGCGATCACTATCATTAATTAGCAAATCTACATGGCACGCGGCCATTTCAGAGCTTAATTGGTATGCTTTACCCCGCCTGAACGGCTACATTCAACTCTGTCTTTTTTATATACATTCTTACCGTTAATAAATGTAGAGATTACTGATATATCTTTAATTTTCATTGGGTCAATACGGGTCGGATCTTGATCCAGTACGGCAAAGTCTGCATATTTTCCTATTTCTATACTTCCCGTATTTTCTGCAATAGGATTCTATCCTATTGCAGAATGGACTGTTTGTATGAGACAACTGGGTGATTAAGGTTTACGGTACATCGTCACTACTACAGCTCCGCCGAGACCCAAGTTATGCTGTAATCCGACTCTTGCATTTTCCACTTGACGTTTTCCGGCTGTTCCGCGCAAATGCCAAACCAGTTCAGTGCACTGCGCTAAACCTGTAGCTCCAATCGGGTGTCCTTTAGACATCAGCCCCCCCGACGGATTAACTACATATTTCCCTCCATACGTATTATCTTTATTGTTAATGAATGCTTCCGCTTCGCCTTCACCGCACAAACCTAGTCCTTCATATGTGATTACTTCATTCGGCGTAAAGCAATCATGCAGTTCCACTACATCTACTTCTTCAGCTCCGAATCCTGCCTGCTCATACACTGCATTCGCAGCTCTTCGTGTCATATCCTGACCAACTAAGTTCATAGCTCCAGTAGTAAATGTCGTCTCATTATCCGTGGCCATTGACTGAGCAATAATTTCAACCGCGTCCTTATGTCCATGCTTCTTTGCAAACTCTTCGCTGCACACTATGACTGCTGCAGCACCGCATGACGGCGGACATGCACAGTAACGCGTCAAATACGGTTCGAAAATCATCGGCGAATTTTGGACTTCTTCCACAGTCAAAGGCTTATCAAACATGGAGTATGGATTGTGAATTGCATGACTCCGTGTTTTGACGGCCACTTTTGCGAATATATCAGGGTTCGCACCGTACTTTTCTATATATTCATTTCCTCCAGCACCAAATAATCTGGCAGCTCGTGGGGCATCCGGCGAAACACCGGGATGTAATTCTTCTAAACGGTCTACAAATGATTGAATAGGTGATGTTTTATCTCCATAAACGGTTCCTAGTGCTCCCGGCTGCATCTCTTCAAAACCGAAGGCCAGTGCGCATTCAACCACCCCGTTTTCTACTGCCTGCCGTGCTAAATATAATGCTGTTGATCCTGATGAACAGTTATTATTCACGTTGAATACGGGAATACCTGTCATTCCAACTTTATAAAGAGCTGTTTGTCCTGATGTGCTGTCCCCGTAACTGTAACTTGCAAAAGCGCTTTCAATTTCTTCAAAGTCGATTCCAGCGTCTTTTATTGCACCCCGGATTGCTTTAGATGCCATAATTTCATAAGGCTCCTGCTTACCAGGTTTAACAAACTTAACCATATCCGCACCAATTACTTTAATTTTTCTTTTCATTAGAAATTCCTCTTTTCCGCCGTTTAGTCTGGAAACTCCAGCATATTACACGAATCATTCTGTATTCCTATGATTACACGGTAATTAATACAGACTTGATTCCTTTTTTTCATTACTGTGATCTTCAACCAGCTTGCGTCTCAAGATTTTCCCGACTGCAGTTTTTGGCAATTCATCTCTAAACTCATAAAATCTCGGCACTTTATAAGTGGCTAATTTATCAGAACACCATTCTTTCAGTTCTTCTTCAGTGCAAGTCATGCCTTTCCTTAAAACAATAGTTGCTTTTACAGTTTCTCCCCTATATGAATCGGGAATGCCATAAACACAAACCTCCATAACTGCCGGGTGTTCGTACAGGACCTCTTCTACTTCTATCGGATAAATATTGTATCCGCTTGCAATGATTAGCTCTTTCTTCCGGCCTGCTATATAAAAACGGCCATCTTCATCCATGTATCCGATATCACCTGTGTACAGCCAGCCATCGCGAATGGACAAATTTGTTTCTACTTGATTATTCCAATACCCTTTCATGACTTGTGGCCCTTTAATAAGGATCTCACCCGATTGCCCAACTTCCATCTCTTCCGTTCCGGTTTCAGCATCTACGATTTTACAGTCGGTGTTCGGCAGCGGAACCCCTACACTTCCGGCTTTCCGCTTATCAGAAACAGGATTTCTATGGGTCACGATAGCCTCTGTTAGGCCATATCCTTCGATAATTTTTGTTCCCGACAGTTCTTCGAATTTACTGATCACTTCATTCGGCAGCGGAGATGTTCCGCAAGAACATATTCTTAAGCTCTTCAAATCATCTTTTGTCAGATTTTCATATTGCAATAAAGCTACGTACATCGTAGGTGCGCCTACGAAAATCGTCGGTTTATGTTCTTTTATTAAATTCAACACTTTTTCTACTTTAAATCTATCAACGATAATAAAGGTACCTGCGGAAAACACAGTTATATTTATATAACTCAAACCCATGATGTGGAATAACGGGGAATTTCCAAGAATGATTTCTTTATTTCTTTCCAAACAATTAAACACGATATTTTGATAGGCATTACTGACAATATTATAATGTGTCAGCATAGCGCCTTTAGATTTGCCGGTGGTTCCTCCTGTGTATTGCAATACCGCCACGTCTTCTTTAGGGTTTATTTCTACGTCGGGAAGCGGACCATGCTGTTCTTCCAGCAAGCGAGCGAAGCTACTCTCTTCCGTTTGTTCGTTGTCTACGATGATCCAAACTAACTGATCACCCAGTCCCAGCGCATCAATTTTTTCCTTTTGAACATTTTCACAAATCATGCCTGAAGCCTGCGAATCACTTAAAATCGGATGCAATTCTGAAGCCTGGTACATTACATTAACTTGAACCATAATACAGCCCAGCCGCTGGATCGCAAAATAGGCTACTATATATTCCATACGATTTGGCAGCATCACTGCAATGCGGTCACCTTTTCTGAAACCTTTGCTGTATAATGCCGCAGCCAATTTATCGCAACTGTTTTTTAAATCTCTGTAAGACAAGTGAATATCGTTATATATAAACGATTTGTGCTCTGGGAATTCTTTTGCAGATTTTTGCAGCATCTCGTAAATGGTCATCTCGGGTAACTTTAGCTCTCTTGGGATGTCATCCGAATAAATTTCATGCCATATCTTCTCCATAACTTTTGTCCCCTTTACGTAAATTGATTAAATGAACTTCGTGTGCAATTAGCGAGACTAATTCTTTTCGTGTATGATCTTAAAAACGCCTGCAGCTGTTGATATAATATTTCCGTCAGCATCTTTTATGACACCTTCCATAAAGGCGGTTTTGTAGGTTTTTGAAGTGATCCTGGCCTCGGCATATATTGTTTCTGTCATAATGGGAGCTATATAGTTTATATTTAAATTGATGGTCACACACCTCTTTTTAATAACAGAACGGAGCTGCATACTTTGGATAATATCATGCACAGAGGCGATCACACCCCCATTTACTGTCCCTACGAAATTGAGCAGACTGTCATGCACATCTAATTTCGCCTGCACATCACCCTCTTCAAATTTTGTTATTTGAATCCCTAAATGCTGTACATAAGGACTTTGGATAAATTCATCTTTTACTTCTACAAGCTTCATCGCAGTACTCATCGTTTTCCCTCCTTGTCAGGCTTCTTGACTGTGAGAATAAACGCTCACACAATGGTATGCATCTGATATCACACAGCCGCTCTTTATCTGTCAGTACTATGCTATTTTCCTTACTCATTACGTTTCTTTATCATCAGTTAACGTTCAACTTGCAGTCTTTCCAATACTTTTCACGCAGTTCTCTTTTCAGAATCTTCCCGGCGCCGTTCTTTGGCAGCGCTTCCATAAAGTCTACGGATTTAGGAACCTTGTAATTGGCCAGCAGCGGTTTGCTGTATTCGATCATCTCTGCCTCCGTCAGTTCGTGCGTATCTCTGACTACAACGACTGCCTTGATTGCTTCGCCCCATTTGGAATCGGGAATACCAATTACTGCTGCTTCGAGCACAGCCGGATGACTGGATAAGACATTTTCCACTTCAATGGAATAGACGTTCTCGCCGCCTGTAATAATCATATCTTTCTTGCGATCTACGATATATACATAATGATCTTCGTCCATCATCGCCATATCGCCCGAATGATACCAGCCGTCTTTAATCGTATTCGCCGTTTTTTCCGGCGCATTCCAGTACCCTTTCATAATATTCGGGCCACGGGCAATCACTTCTCCAATTTCCCCGACCGCGACGTCAGCCCCTTCGTCATCTACTACACGAACTTCCACGCCTGGGATCCCTTTGCCGACTGATGATAAACGTCTTTGCGCTTTTGCATCTTCGCTCACCACATGGTCTTCAGGCTCCAAAATCGTTAACACCGGCGACGCTTCTGTCATGCCGTAAGACTGATAAAACGCTACACCAGGAAACGCAGCCCTTACTTTTTTAATTAAGTCTGGCGACATGGCAGAAGAGCCATAGTTTATCTTTTGAATACTGCTCACATCATACTGCGTAAAATCTGGATCATTCATTACCATATTGATCATGGTCGGAACGAGGGAGATGACGGTCGGTCTGTAGGTTTGGACAGCTTCAAGGAACCCTTTCACTGTAAACGTTTTCAAAAAGCTGTGCGTTCCGCCGCCCCATGTCACACCAATCGTTTTTCCGCAGTCGGCCAAATGAAACATCGGGGCCGCATGCAGGTAATTTGTCCATTCATTGTAGTTAAACTTGGTGGTTGTATGATAATAATTGCTGACTTGATTTCGGTGCGATAACATCACACCCGTGGCAGGCCCTGTCGTACCACCTGTGTAAAAAATACACGCGATATCATCTTCATTGATCTCATCGTACGTCAGCTCTGAGGCACTTTCGTCCGCAATCAGTTCTTCGTAACTTGCATAGCCAGATGTTTCGTCATCGGAGACGATGATCGATTTCAGCTGGTTCTTCGCGGCTTGTTCGAGCGCCGGTATATGTTCGAGGTATTCGGGATGGAAAAACAAGACGCTCATTTCGGAATCTCCGACGATGTATGCAAGCTCGCGTCTCGACAGTCTTGTATTTAACGGGACGGCAATCGCGCCGATCGCGGTAATCGCGTAAATCAGCTCGACGTATCGAAAGGTGTTCAACAGAAAAATGCCGACCTTATCTCCTTTTGTGACACCGAGACCTTTTAAGGCTTCTTTTAACTGTGCGGTTCTGTTTGCCAGCTCGCCGTAAGTGCAGCTGTATCCTTCATCTAAAATAGCCAATCGTTCGGGAATATGTTTCGCATTATACATCAGAGATTTTGTGATGATCATTTAATTCTCCCCTTTCTATTCAACAGATACTGAAAATTTTACCGACACTTGCATTTCATTGATCCTGCAAGTTAAAAAAACAATAGATTTCTAGTTAATGATTTCTATTTTTTCTCTACTGAAATATATCTTTTTTATATATGAAAAAATAATCATTAATTTAACTGGACTTTTTGAAATCCACTTCAATTATCTTTGTTAATAATTTTACACGTAAAAATTACTTTGTCAACACAATAATCGGAATATAATGAGTAGTCTGAACGCATTTCTTCTAGATTTTTATTATTCCAAGCATAATAGCGGCACGAAGAACTGACTGTCCATAAGACTGTATACGGACTGAGATTGGATTCCTTTCAGTCGTCAGGCGCTAAGAAGTAAAAAGAAAGGAATTACCACGAGTGCGTCTTGTAAAAAAACGCCATCTGGTAATTCCCCAATTAAAGTGTTATATATCTTGCTATAGTGTGTAACGTTCTATTGAAATCTATCACGCAACAAATGCGCGCATCGTATTACTGGCAGACGAAGCCAGTATCCGGTACTGCACTATACGATTGATCACAAATAGAAATCCTGCCTTCCTCGATCTGCAGGTGAAATATTTAACTTCTTAGTTGCCTTTTCACATAAGCATATTGTTATTACTGCTGATCGCGCACGTTTTCCACTTCTTCTTTAAATTCAGCTAAAATCGCCTCAAAATCATAACCTGATTTTCCGCTCAGCCAATTGCGTTCTACTTCATCATAGTAATCATGCCATTTTGATTGCTCATCTTCAGTCAATTCATACAAAGTGATACCTTTACCTCTTAAATCTTTTATGACGGAATCATTTATTTCATCAAACTTCTTCGCGTAACTCTCCGAAACCTCATCCCCTACTTGTTCAAGCACTTTTTGTATATTCTCAGGCAGCTTCTGATATGCATTTTCGTTAATAATCAAACCAGCAGCAAGCCCGCCAAAGTCAACTCCCACCGTACCATACTGCACCAGCTCACTGAATCCGTAGTCATTCATCGACAAAGCGTTCAGAAGCAGTCCGTCAAATACTCCGCGATCAAATCCTTCGTACATCTCCGCGGCAGTCAGATTAATAGGTGAAGCATTAAGAGCCAGCACAGCCTGGTTAATGATCTCTCCATTTGATCGGACTTTCATTCCCTTTACATCTGCCGGAACTGCAATTTTTTTGCCTTTCGTCCAAAATTCGTTGGGCGGGAGAGCGTGGCTCATTATCGGGCGGACGCCATTATTCAAGAAGTCCGCTTCTAAAACAGGACTTTTTTTGTTGAGCGCATGCAAAGCCATAGAACCTTCATAAGCATTCGAATAGAGACCCGGCATCCCGAGAAGACCGCTTGTGATCGGCATCATACTCGGAGTGTAAGTCGATACAATAAAACTGATATCTGTTACACCGCTGCTCGTCAAATCGTATAAATCAGCAGACTTTCCCATTTGCTCAGAAGGGTAAAATTCAAATTCAACTTGCCCGTCCGTTAATTCGGTAACCCGCTCCATAAAAGGAGTATACGCCCACTCAAATAAAGAATGAGTTTCAGGTTGTGAGACCGCAAACTTCAGCTTAATTGTTTTTGACGCATCACCTTCTTTTGTTGCACCGTTTACTTTCGTCGCTCCATTCGATGCCCCGCAAGCAGAGAGAACCATTATCGCTATAAGAAGTAATGGAATCATACTAAATTTTTTCTTCATTTTCTGACCTCCTGAAAGGATATTCTTTTATTACACATCATTGCCACCTTAAAATTGCTCTTATCTCAGTAAGTAATTCCTTATAAATCAGTTACTCCTCAACTAGCCTTAACTTTCTGTAACTGACTATAATATGTAGGGTCATCAGTTCCTTTTGGAATATGGGGGCTGATATCTCCTAAAACCAAGAAGCTTGTCCAGTACGATCAGCTTTGTTCAAACCGGGGCAGACTGGTTACGTTCGGGATTGAAGCGTAACCAGTCGCAATTATTTTGCCTGTCCGTTTATCCCCCGCCTACTGCGTCCCTTCTATTATTAGTTAACATTCAACTCATAATCCTTCCAATACTTTTCACGCAGTTCTCTTTTCAGAATCTTCCCGGCGCCGTTCTTCGGCAGCGCTTCCATAAAGTCTACGGATTTAGGAACCTTGTAATTGGCCAGCAGCGGTTTGCTGTATTCGATCATCTCTGCCTCCGTCAGTTCGTGCGTATCTCTGACTACAACGACTGCTTTGATTGCTTCGCCCCATTTGGAATCGGGAATACCAATTACTGCTGCTTCGAGCACAGCCGGATGACTGGATAAGACATTTTCCACTTCAATGGAATAGACGTTCTCGCCGCCTGTAATAATCATATCTTTCTTGCGGTCTACGATATATATATAGTGATCTTCATCTATCATTGCCATATCACCGGAATGATACCAGCCGGCTTTAATAGTATTCGCCGTTTTCTCCGGCGCATTCCAGTACCCTCTCATGATATTCGGGCCACGGGCAATCACTTCTCCAATTTCCCCGACCGCGACGTCAGCCCCTTCGTCATCTACCACACGAACTTCCACGCCAGGTATACCTTTGCCGACCGACGATAAACGTCTTTGCGCTTTTGCATCTTCGCTCACCACATGGTCTTCAGGTTCCAAGATCGTTAACACTGGCGACGCTTCTGTCATGCCGTAAGACTGATAAAACGCTACACCGGGAAACGCAGCCCTCACTTTTTTAAATAAGTCTGGGGACATGGCAGAAGAGCCATAGTTTATCTTTTGAATACTGCTCACATCATACTGTGTAAAATCTGGATCATTCATTACCATATTGATCATGGTGGGAACGAGTGAAATGACAGTCGGTCTGTAGGTTTGGACGGCTTCGAGGAACCCTTTCACTGTAAACGTTTTCAAAAAGCTGTGTGTTCCGCCGCCCCACGTCACGCCAATCGTTTTTCCGCAGTCCGCCAAATGGAACATCGGGGCCGCATGCAGGTAATTTGTCCATTCGTTATAGTTGAACTTTGTGGTTGTATGATAATAATTGCTGACTTGATTTCGGTGCGATAACATCACACCCGTGGCAGGGCCTGTCGTACCGCCTGTGTAGAAAATACACGCGATATCATCTTCACTGATCTCATCGTACGTCAGCACTGATGCGCTTTCGCCCGCAATGAGTTCCTCGTAACTTGCATAGCCATGTGTTTCGTCATCGGAGACGATGATCGATTTCAGCTGACTTTTTGCGGCCTGTTCCAGCTCTGGTATATGTTCGAGGTATTCGGGATGGAAAAACAAGACGCCCATTCCGGAATCTTCCACTATGTACGCAAGCTCGCGTCGCGACAGTCTCGTATTTAACGGGACCGCAATGGCGCCTATCGCGGTAATCGCGTAAATCAGCTCGACGTATCGAAAGGTGTTCAACAGAAAAATGCCGACCTTATCTCCCTTAGAGACACCCAGACCTTTTAGGGCTTCTTTTAACTGCGCAGTTCTGCTTGCCAGCTCGCCGTAAGTACAGCTGTATCCTTCATCTAAAATAGCCAATCGTTCGGGAATATGTTTCGCATTATACATCAGAGATTTTGTGATGATCATTTGATTCTCCCCTTTCTATTAACTAATGATTGTCTTGAATTAGAGCGCTGCGCCTTCCATCTGGATAAAACTGATACCATTTCAAACGAAGGGTGTCCGTTCTTCAACGCGGAGGCCCATGCGCTTAACATATAATAGACCATGACAAAGCCGTCTATGCGACTTTGAAAAGATCGGCATAGACGGCTTTGTTTACATAGCTTATAAACAATCAGTTTCTCTTACGCGCCGACTTTTGCTTTCTTAAATTCTTCGATCATCAATGGCACCACTTCAAATAAATCTCCAACAATGCCATAGTCAGCTACTTTGAAAATCTCAGCTTCCGGATCTTTATTAATTGCGACAATAATTTTCGAGTTCGACATACCTGCCATATGCTGAATAGCGCCGGAAATACCTACACCGATATACAAATCAGGCGTGATGACTTTACCTGTTTGCCCAATTTGCAATGAGTAGTCACAGTAGTCCGCATCACATGCACCACGGGACGCACCGACTGCACCGCCCAATAGATCAGCTAGTTCTTTCAAGGGATTGAAACCTTCCGCACTCTTCACACCGCGCCCGCCTGCCACGACTACTTTCGCTTCAGACATATCCACGCCTTCTGTCGATTTACGAACGACGTCAGCAATAATTGTACGCAGGTTAGTTACGTCGACTTCAACAGAAGAGACTTCACCTGAACGGCTGCTGTCGTGTTCAAGCGGGGCGATATTGTTCGGGCGGATCGTAATAAATAATAAACCGTCCTTATTTCTCACTTTCTCAAATGCTTTACCTGAATAAATCGGTCGAATGAATACTGCCTCATCGCCTTCTCCTTCAATAGAAGTTACGTCCGAAATGAGTCCGCTTGCCAGTTTACTTGCAATCTTAGGAGATAAGTCTTTCCCCAATGCTGTATGTCCAAAAACAATTGCTTCAGGGCTTTCTTGTTCATAAACCGCCATAAACCCTTGTGAAAACCCGTCTGAAGTATATTGCTGTAAATTAGCATGTTCTACCGTTACTACACGGTCCGCGCCATAGTGAATCATTTCTTCTGTAAATGATTGCACGTTCTCCCCCAGAAGAACCGCAACTACCTCTCCGCCGCCGGAAATCTTTTTCGCCGCCGCTATTACTTCAAATGAAACATTACGAAGTGCACCTTCCCGCACTTCTCCAAGTACTAACACTTTTTTCGTCATTTATAGTCCCTCCAGTAAAGAGTAATCTATTGTGATTACTTCTTATTCAATTAAATTACTTTTGCTTCATTGCGTAATAGATCTGCAAGCTCACTTACTTGATCGGCAAGCTCGCCTTCAAGTATACGTCCAGCCGCTTTGGCTGCAGGCAGAAAAACTTCAATCGTTTCTGTCTTAGCTTCTACATCATCTTCTTCCAAATCCAAGTCATCTAATTCCAGCTCTTCAAGCGGTTTCTTTTTCGCTTTCATAATTCCCGGAAGCGATGGGTATCGCGGTTCATTCAGCCCCTGTTGCGCGGTTACCAGAAGCGGAAGTGTTGTTTCAATTTTCTCTGAATCCCCTTCAACATCACGCACAATTTTAACGGCTGAACCATCGATTTCCAAATCTGTAATAGTTGTCACATAGTTTATATTCAATAACTCTGCAACACGGGGCCCGATCTGTCCTGAACCGCCGTCAATTGCCACGTTACCTGCTAAAATCAGATCTGCATCTTTATCTTTCAAGTATTCAGCGATAATCTTGGCAGCTGTAAATTCATCTGATTCATCCAAATCGTCTTCCGTGTTAATGAGTACCGCTTTGTCTGCACCCATTGCCAGCGCTGTCCGAAGCTGCTTTTCTGAATCCTCGCCGCCAATTGTGACTACTGTCACTTCGCCGCCGTTAGCATCACGCACCTCGATCGCTTCTTCAATGGCATATTCATCGTAAGGATTAATAATAAATTCTGCACCGTCTTCTGCAATTTCACCGTTCTTAATCGCAATTCTTTCTTCCGTGTCAAATGTCCTCTTCACCAGTACGTAAATATTCATTTTATCCCTCCGTTGGTCAATCTGTTCCTGACTTACATTTCTTTATATCTTTTGTTTATTTCAAGCGTGATTTTTTTAGAGTACTCCGTTATTACATCTACTATTGGCTGGAGTTCATCTACTTTATATTGGGCACACATTCCGACTACCGCGATAGAAAGATCCACCTGATTGTTGAAATTCATTATCGGAGCCGCGACCCCGAAGATCCCTCTTATTGTTTCATCATATGATATCGCGAACCCATTTTTCTTCACTTCAATCAGTTCATTTTTTAATGCCTGAAAGTCTTCTGGCGAAGTGTTGATTATCCGTTCGTTGGAATTGAAGTAGTACTCGGCATCTGCCTCATTGGCATAAGCCATAATACATTTTCCGTATGCCCCGTCCAGTAAATCGAAATGACGTCCTACAGATATCTTCACGCCGAAATTCTCATCCTCAACTTTAGACACTATTGCCGTTCTGTCACTCCGGACCTTGGAAACCAATAGAGAAGTCAGTCCGGTTTCTCTAGTGATTTTTTCAAGATAAGGGTCAATGATGGACAAGTCATATTGGAACTCTTTTGCCCGCTCACCCAATACCACCAGGTAAGGACCCAGTATATAGCGCTTAGATTGTTCATCATATTTTACGATGGACTGTTCTTGGAGCTCCTGCAATATCCTGAAACACGTCGTCGGATTTAAATCCAATGCATTAGCAATTTGGGTAAGTGTACTCTTTTGATACTTTTTCCTGCTTAATAATGTGATGATTCTAAAAGCCGTGTTTACAGCAGGTACAGAATACTTTCTAGCCGGTTTTTCCAAGTTTTTCATATTTATTACCCCTTAATCAGATTACAACAAGGATTGTATAATCCTCCTAATGCAACATTGGATTGTAAAACTTATTTTTCAACACCCACTTTATAATCTGCATTAGTTTCGATATAATCAAATATTTTTTGTCCTACGCTATCTTTTCTGCCTACCTCAATCTCTTCTACAATATGTGCCACTAATC
This sequence comes from Sporosarcina sp. P33, assembly GCF_002077155.1. GTDB lineage: Bacteria > Bacillota > Bacilli > Bacillales_A > Planococcaceae > Sporosarcina. The sequence goes on from NZ_CP015027.1 coordinate 1,359,311, forward strand.
CTACGGCTCTTGCTGCAACCGCAAAGGATTTCATCACGCGGTAATCAAATTCCATATCCGCCATGATCGCTCCAATCGCACCTACGGCATTCAGCGTAATAGATTTTCCTTTTCTTTCATTAAACTGCAAACTGATTTCGTTAATTGTTTCAGAGTTCTTTTTATAGAAACCAAGTTCCTTAGCCAGTTCAAATAATTTCACTGTTCTTGGATCTACCGGCCGGTGAATAGGATGACCAAATCCAGGCAATTGAATACCTCTTTCAGCACGGTCATCTAAAATCCACGTTGCCAGTTCCTTTGGACTTTTATCGTTGCCGGCTCTTTCCATTCCATCCTGAAGCATTTCTGCAACTTGTTCCATTGCTCCAAGATAAACTGAACCTGCTCCTAAAAGTCCGGCAGCAACTGCAGCCTGCACTGCTTCCGGAGCACCCAGGTAAGTTAAACGTGTAGAGATCGAGCTTGGTGTAAAACCATGTTCACAAACAGCAACCATAAGTGCATTTAACATTTTTGATTCGTTTGCATTTGGCTTTCTGTGTTTTGCACCCAAGAACGCCATATCCGCTAATGTGATTTCTCCAATTAGATCATCTACCAGATTATGCCCATGAACAAATACTTTATCTGTTTCTGAATAACCAACCTTAGTTTCAAATTTCATAGTAATTCCCTCTATTCCTATTTTTTATTTTAAACTACTTTTCAATTCCTGCAACAAGCCATTCTGATGATTGCCGTGCTTTGGTGATGGTTTATATTGTATAGTTTCAGACTGATCCGGATAATACCGAGTCGCAACATGATTTAATCCATCCTGTGTTTGAATTAAATTTCTTGCTTTATAATATGGATAGTCTGCTAATTCTCCTGCCTCTAACACTGGCGTAATACAGCAATCTACTGTTTGGGATAAATGAATCCATTCTTCAAAATCCCGGCTGAGAAATAATGACACCATCTCTTGATACACGGGATTTTCTTTTGACGGCGGGGTAAAACTGGACCCAAGCCACGACTCTTTCTCTACCGCCAGGCAGAAGTTCTCCCAAAACTTCGGTTCCAGTGCGGCCAGACTGATAAACCTGCCGTCTTTAGTTTCATAAAGGGTATAGCACACATGAGCACCATTTAATCTCGGCATCCCATGCTGTTCTCCGGTGGCTGATTCGATCAACACATGATTGGTCATCAAGGTAACCATTACATCTGCTATTGCTAAATCAATATAAGACCCGTTTCCTGTCCGTTCTCTTTTTAAGAGTGCGGCAACGATTGACTCACTCGCTGCCATTGCGCCTACTAAATCCGCCATTGTGGTAGTGGGCTGAACAGGTCTCTTTTCACGGTCCTTAAATTGAGACAGCACACCGCTTAGGGCCATATAGTTTATATCATGGCTCCCCAGATGACTTAACGGGCTCACCTGTCCGTATCCGGTTAATGAACAGTAGACAATGTCAGGTTTACACGTGATAACTTCTTCATAGCTGATTCCTAAGCGGCTGGTAACTCCCGGCCGGAAGCCTTCAATTACTACATCGGCATCTGCTATTAAATCCTTGGCAATCTGCTGATCAGCAGCCTCTTTCAAATTAAGTGTGATACTCTCTTTATTTCTGTTTTGGGCGCGGAAGAGATATTTATCTCCACCGTCTTTTTCAGCAGGATAACGTGCCGGATCACCAGCAGGGGATTCCACTTTAATAACTTCGGCTCCCATATCCGCCAGCCGTAATGTCGCATGCGGCCCCGGCAAGTATTGCGTAAAGTCAATAACTTTTATTCCTTCTAACATCCAGACACCCTCCACTTCTGACACAGTTATCAATTATCGTGTATCTTACTTGAGCTAAATGTCTTTCTTCCATTCGCCGGGCATTTACATAAGCGACGGCAAGTACAAAGCAATCTGCGGGAATAATATGATGACGAGCAAAGCAACTAATAGTACACCGATAAACGGAACAGCACCGCCTAATACCTTTCCGGTAGAAATACCTGACTGCTCACTTGTAATGAACAAGTTAATACCTACCGGCGGCGTCACCAGACCAATCTCCAATAACAGCACAAGTACTATTCCAAACCAAATCGGATCATAACCTAAACCGACAATTAGCGGATAAACTAGCGGGATTGTCAGCAACATAGTACCAATCAAATCCATAAACATTCCCATGATCAGATAAAGGATAATTATCAGCAGCAGAATTCCCCAAGTCGGGAAACCGCTATCTTCAATCGCAGTAACCATCGTATTTCCGATCCTGGTCATTGCTATATAATAAGAAAAGACATGGGCACCTATAATAATTGTAAATATCATGGTCGTTTGTTTTGTCGTGTGCATAAGGGCTTCAAAAATCAGTTGGAAATTCAGCCTTTTCATAACCAATCCAATGACAAGTGCACCAAACGCTCCAAAAGCTGCTGCTTCGGTAGCTGTCCCTGTCCCCGAATAGATAACATAGAGGACGAAGATGACTAATATAACCATCGGCCAGATATTCTTTAAGGAAACAAACCGTTCTTTCCAGGCAGCCCTGGGTGTTTTACTTTTATTTTTGAAAGATATAACTACGATGAACAAGCATAAAAAAAATGCGATCAGCAAACCGGGCAAAATACCTGCAACGAGCAATTTACCAATCGAGTTTTCCGTTTGAATACCATACAGAATGAGCGGTACACTCGGAGGAATCATTGCTGCCAATACACCGGTGGATGTCGCTACTAGACCAGCTGAAAAGGAATCGGAATAATTCGCCTTCATCATTTGCGGAATAGCAATTTGGGACATTGCTGCTGTCGCAGCTACACTGGAACCTGACAACGTTCCAAATCCCGCACTCGCCAACACTGTGGCAATCCCGGCCCCGCCAGGAACATGGCCAACCCACTTGATAACACTGTCAAACAACTCATCTGCTATTTTACTTTTAGAGATAAAATGGGCCATTAATACAAACAAAGGTATCGCGCTGTATACGAAACTATTGACACTTCGATAAGCAGTGGTTGCCAAAATTCCCTGTAATGTATCGAATCCTTGTAGAGTAATAATTCCTGCCGATCCTATCGTCAGCAATACAAATGCGATTGGCATTCCCGTAAGTAAAAGGATGATTAATACCAATATCAATATTCCTAAAACCATTTAATCACCTCTTTTTCAACTTGTTTAATCTAACTGCGTGCTGGCTGATCTTCTTACACCTCAACCTTTCCTCTAATAATCGCTATAGATTCCAGAAGTAAGTTTATGACAAGCAAGAAGACCCCTATTGAAATAATTAGTAAAGCGGGAGCCAATGGATAATGAAGTAAGCTAGTTGTGCGCACATCATTTGCAAAATAATCCATTCCTTTCAGATAATTTGCATATCCCAGCAACGAAAATGTTGTGATGGCCAATAGATTAGTAATAACTTTTAACACACTGCGTAATGGTTTTGGAAACTTCTCAACTATGAAGTCTACAGAAACGTGGCTTCCTTCTTTATAGGCATAACTGATTGACAGATATACAATGATCAGCAGCAAGTATTCACCTGTAATTTCAATAGTTCCTGTGATGGGGGAATTGAAAACAGATCGTAATACAACATCCATTACAATCCACATCATCATGATGAAAATGGTAGCTGCGGATACATAAGTAATTAATTTATCCAATCTCGTTAGCAGATTACTTAAAAACGTCATAACTTACCCCCCTGTCTAAAAGATTTGTATCGTTACCGTGCAAAAAGATTCACATGAAGCAGTTGGATGATGATAGCAGGGCTGTATTTGCTTTGTAATCTTTGCTTAAACGGAGTGCCCGTGAACAAACCGTTTAAGCATGACTGACATTTTACTTATTTTCTTTCGACTTCTCTTTAAATGCTTTTAGCGTTTCCTCAAATTCAGGATTATCTTTTTCTTTTAACCAATCCTGTTCAACGCTTTCAAAGAACTTGGACCATTTTGCTTTCTCATCTTCAGTTATTTCATGTATAACAATTCCCTTATCTTTGTACTCTTTGAAAATACTTTCAACGTATTCGTCCGTTCTTTCAGCATTACTCTTTGTATACTTTTCCCCTACTTCCAAAATTACTTTTTGAACGTCTTCAGAAAGACTCTGGAAGACATTCTCGTTAATAATAAGACCTGTTCCGGAACCTCCGAAATTAACACCCTTTGTACCGTACTTAACCAATTCACCCATACCATGGTCATTTAACGATTGGGCATTTAAGTTAATCCCGTCGTAAACACCTCTATCAAACGCCTCATACATTTCTGACAGTGTAATATTTACCGGTGTCGCATCAAGAGCCACTGTTGCTTTATTTAACACTTCGCCTGTCGTTCTGATTTTCATGCCTTTTACATCTTCCGGTACGAATACTTCTTTCCCTCTCGTCCATAACTCGCCAGCCGGTGCATTATAAGTTAAGATTGGTCTAACACCATTTTTAATGAAATCAGATTGTAATACAGGATCTTTCTGGGCAATTTCATGATATGTTACTGACCCTTCATAGCTCGTAGAATACAAACCTGGAATTCCTATTAGTGAACTGGTGATCGGCATTTTGTCAGGATAGTAAGTAGAAATATAGAATGATATATCTGCAACGCCATCACTTGTTAAATCATACAGATCTGCGGCCTTTCCTAATTGTTCAGCAGGATAAAAGTCAAATTCGACCTGCCCGTCTGTACGCTCCGTGATTTCTTCCATCATTGGTTTAAACACTTCAGATGTTAAAGAATGTGTATCAGACTGCGCGGTAGCAAATTTCAATGTGACTTTGTCTTTTTTCGCAGCATCATCGCTGCTTTCAGCCGAATTCCCGCATGCCGTTAAAACAAGTAATAAAAAAGAAGCGAGTATTGCCGTAATAAATTTCTTGTTCATTGTCTCATCTCCTATAATTCTTATTTGGTAAGTCAAAGCAGATAAATCTTCTGGATCGTATGTTTACGTCTGTCTGGTCAGATTTCAAGTCTTTGAAAACAAACTGTGTGTAAACGTTTACATTTGAAGGCTGCTACCAGCACTCCAAACTGACAGAGAGCAATTAAAAATACTTATTCGACAGTATCCGATAACTGCTTATAAGCAGCTGCATGATGATTCGTTTGGATGTTGCTTGTCTGCTGTCCAATAATTAATGATATTTTCACCAAGGAAAAAATATTACTGATTATTTAAAACGAAACTACCAAAACGTTGATAATTAATATTATTTTAATTTTACATGCAAAATAATGTATTGTCAATAATAATCGGAATATTAACAATAGTATGTTTTTATGGTATTTTAATATAATTTAAAGGCAGCAGTACTTCAGCTGGCAGATCGTTGCCGTGGAGGTTCATCTGATTACTTCACTTATCTAATTATGCTTGCGTTCACCATTCCCTAAATTATATTTCCCTATTAACTACCATTTGGGTATATCGGATTCGCTGTCCCAATAAACTTGGCAGCCACGTTATATAATGGAACGGATGGTATGATTATGAATGACTTCTCGTTACTTTATGTTAGAAATTTCTTTAGACTCTCTGAGAAACATTTACAATAAAGTCGTCTCCCCTATTTCAATTGAGGAAACAGGAAGACGACTGGCAGAAGATGATCTTAAGTTGGATGATTCACTTATCATTCATGCACTCTATCGGCTCAAGAAAAATGTCCCTAACGCTTTCGCAACAATAACCCCAAATTCATCTTCCACATTACACTCTGCTACAACAATTGTTTTACCCGCACTAATTATCTTTGGGGTGGCTATGAGACGGACACCTTTACCTTTTTTGATGAAATTTATTTTTAGTTCCAATGTAAAAACTTTTTGACCTTCCGGCAGCTCTTCTAAGAGCAGGAATCCAATCGCCACATCTGCTAAAGTGAACACCGCGCCGCCCTGAGCAACCCCATACGTATTTACATTGTGTAAACCCAAATCCATTTCAACCCTATATGCATCTAAGCGCGTGAGTCCGGCAAGGCGTCCAAAAAAGTGCATCGGAACTTCCCCGCCAGCGCTCGCTTCAGCAGTTTTCGCATACGTTGAAAGAATATAATTTATTTCCTTCAATTCCTTGGGAGAAAAAGCATCCAGTTTCTTTTGTATTAAATCTTTAGCCGCCTGAACATTATCTTCCTTCATTCACAACGTATCCTTCAGATGGAACACCGATAGAGTTACTCAGATCTGACATCATATCAGATACATTGGCAACACTCTCCAAGGATAGAAGAACTTCAGAGAATGACTTACTTTTATCTTCTGATAAAGGCGTAGCCAAATTACAGAATTTACGCTGCAGATCTTCCGTGCTGACAGGATTTTCGGGATCACCTTTTGGATAATAGGATTGTTTCTCAAACACTTCGCCATTTTTCAGGTGCAGTTTTACTTTGGCTCCCCATTTCACCGGGTAATCTTTATCCACTTCCGGATCCAGAACTGCCTCTACTTTACCCATGACTTCCCTAATTTCCGGATTCCATAAATCATCTTCATTGAAATCATTCAAGTTTGCACTTCCTTTAACTAATGCCAAGGCTGTACAATACTGAATGCTGAATTTTGATTCGTATTGGGTTTTCGGATTATTATTATCCGTAATATCCATTGTGGATTTATATGCGCCGACTTCCACTTTTGAAATATCTTCAACTGAAAACTCATTTTCCTTAAATATTTCAATCGCCATATCAATAGCAGCGTGAGTATGGCGGCAAGATGCGTGGATTTTAAATGAATTTTCGACTATTTTATGTTCTTTGCCAAGATTCAGCGTGATTTTTTCCGAATCATACTCATCGCTCATTGCGTTGAAGAAGCCTCGTTTTCCTTCCAGGATCTTCTTAGCACCCGTAAAGCCTTTTTCTGCAAGTACACTGGCCAGCAAGCCATTCATCGCAGCTTTGCCCGGATGCAGCTGCTTGGTCATAGCTCCATCTTCGATAAACTCCCAAAGACCTGCCGCTTGACTGCCCGCGTTTCCAAGTGCATTCACATAAGCCTCATCATCTAATTGAAGAAGCTTGGCTACTGCGGCCGCAGAACCGAAAGTCCCGCAAGTCGCAGTATTGTGCCAGTAGTAATAATGGGATGGCGATACGGCTTCTCCCACTCTAAAGCAAACTTCATATCCTAGCACAACAGAAAGAATTAGATCTTTTCCGCTTAATTCTTTCCATTCTGCAACCGCCAATGCTGCAGGAACAACAACAGTAGCCGCATGAATAATCGATGATTTATGAATGTCATCCAGTTCGACGATATGACTCGCTGCTCCATTTACTAAAGCAGCATTCATCACGGAAGACTTTCCTCCCGTCAGGAGCGTCGCCTGCGGGTTCCCGCCCATCACATTGACCGTGTCACTGATCATTTGAACAGGCGGTTTATTCACTCCTGCCAGCGCAGAACCGAAATAATCCAGTATACATAACTTGGCAAACGCAACTACGTCTTCCGGCAAGTCTTCATAGGTAAGCGAAGAAGAATACTTTGCTAACTTTTCACTTAAACTCATTGATATCCCTCTTTTCATTCGTTCTGGAATAATACTTCATTCAATAGGTACAGATAATCAGAAGGACCTTGGAAGCCCAAGTACGTGCTGCGCCACGAAGCTGACTACTAAGTTATTAGAGATCGGTGCAATCATGAACAACCGCGCCTCTCTGAACTTTCTTTCAATATGGTATTCCGTTGCAAAACCATAGCCGCCGTATGTGTCCATTGCAGCATTAGCCGCTTTCCATGCTGCATTTGAGGCCAAGTACTTCGCCATATTTGCCTCTGCACCGCCTTTTTCTCCTGAATCAAACATTTCTGCAGCCTTATCCCGCATAAGTTTTGCTGCTTCGACATCCATGTAAGATTGTGCAATTGGAAATTGGATTCCCTGGTTTTTTCCGATAGGACGATCAAACACAACTCTTTCATTCGCGTATTGTACGGCTTTATCGATGAAGTAATACCCGTCACCAATACTCTCTGATGCGATCAAAATACGTTCAGCATTCATGCCGCTTAGCACGTAGCCGAATCCTTTGCCTTCTACACCAATCAGGTTTTCTGCAGGAATCTCTACATTTTCAAGGAAAATCTCTGTTGTCGCATGGTTAATCATCGTATCGATGTCACGAATAGTAATATTGTCTTTCTGATCGTTCATGTCTAATATGAACAGGCTTAATCCATCAGTCTTCTTTGTCACCTGATCTTTCGGCGTGGTTCTTGCCAATAACAGCATTAAATCCGAATATTTAGATCTTGATATCCAAATCTTCTGACCGTTGACGATATACTTGTCACCTTTGCGAACAGCAGTTGTAGTGATGCTGGTCGTATCGCTTCCTGCTGTCGGCTCAGTTATGCCGAATGCCTGCAGACGCAATTCACCTGTTGCAATTTTAGGCAAGTACCGCTGTTTCTGTTCTTCGCTTCCATGACTCAGCAGCGCACCCATCGTATACATTTGCGCATGCCCCGCTCCGGCATTTCCGCCTGATCTGTTAATTTCCTCGAGAATTGCACTGGCTTCCACCATGCCCAGACCAGCACCGCCGTATTCTTCCGGGATTAGCACGGACAGCCAGCCTTCATCTGTCAATGCTTGAATAAATTCACTTGGGTAGTCATTATTTTTATCAAGTTTCGCCCAGTAATCTTCCGGAAACTTGCTGCATAACGTCCGCACACTTTTTCTGATCAGTTCAATTTCGTCGTTTGTACTTTTAACTTTTACCATATGATGATTCCTCCAAATGTTTAGTATTTATTTTCCTGTCCAAACAGGATCTCTTTTTTCATTAAACGCATAGACACCTTCGAGACGGTCTTCAGAAAATGCACATTTGTAATATTGATCGAGCTCAATTGATAATGCTGTATTAATATCTGTCTGCAGCCCTGTATCCACAGCCTTCTTTATTGACTGAAGAGATAATGGCGCGTTTTTGGCAATCGTTTTAGCTGTCTCAATCGTCTTCTCCAGTAACTCTTCCATCGAAAAGACATCATTAGCCAAACCTATTTCAAGCGCTTTTTGAGCATCCAGCTGCTTGCCGGTAAATAAAAGTTCTTTTGCAATCGCCACCGGGACAGATCTTGGCAGCAGCTGCGTTCCGCCAACCCCAGGAATAATGCCCAGCTTCGCTTCAGGCAGACCCATCTTCGCATGCTCAGCTACATATCGAAGATCACAGCTTAAAATCATTTCCATTCCGCCGCCTAATGCATAGCCGTTAACCGCGGCAATGACAGGGTACGGGAATGTTCTGATCAGCTCATACGCATCTTCAAAAATATCATGCTGACGCTTCCATTGAACATTATCCATAGTTTTGCGCTCTTTTAAGTCGGCTCCAGGACAGAAACATCTCGTTCCGCTGCCTGTAATAATTAATGCTCTGACGTCATCTTTCTCTTTAAGCATTGTGACACATTCTATTAACTCTTCGGCCATCAATGTATTTAATGAATTCATCGCATCAGGCCGGTTTAGTGTAATAATATAAACGAATTCTTCCGCTTGGGATTCATCCAATACGATCGTTTTCCAATCAACCATTTTCGTTTGAACCATTTTTCAATCACTCCTTTTAAATTGCGGTCATCTTTACACTGCAGGAATTGAGTACCTTCTATTATAAGGACCTGCTTTTAAAATATAGCTGGAATTCGGGTGTCCGATCACTTCCTCCAACAGCTTGGATGCTTCCAGCAGCTGATCTAAATCAATCGCTGTTTCGATATTCATGCTATGCAGCATATGAACAACGTCCTCCGTGCAAACATTGCCTGTTGCACCCGGTGCGAAAGGACATCCGCCCAGTCCGCCAAGCGCCGTATCAAAACTGGTTACTCCGGATTGGACCGCTGCTAAAATATTAGCTAATCCCATTCCCCTTGTATTATGGAAGTGCAAGTTCACGTCCAGGTCAGGATGCGCAGCGAATACTTCACGCAGCACGTCACTGACTTGTTTCGGATTGGCCATTCCGGTCGTATCCGCCAATGTTAAATGATTCGTCTGACATTCAGATACACTTTCCAAGATTGTCAGGATCCGTTCAATTGGAATATCTCCTTCAAACGGGCACCCGAACGTAGTGGCAATTGTAACGTCGAGCAATAAGTTATTCGATGCACAAAATTTATCGATGAGTTTTAGTTCTTCTAACGATTCCAGCGTAGTGCTTTGTACGTTTTGCTGATTATGTGTATCACTCGCTGAGAATACAAAATTGACTTGTTTCACACCAAAGCTCTTTGCGATTTCAGCGCCTTTTAAATTCGGCACTAACGCGATTAAGTCTGTCGAATTGTCCCCATCCGCAATGTTCGTGAACAGTTCACCGCTGTTCGCCATCTGCGGCACCCTTTTTGGATGAACAAATGAACCAAATTCAAACGATTTTATACCGGCACTTTGTAATTTTGTAAATAAGCGATTTTTTTCTTCCACACTTATGATTTTTTTCTCAAGCTGCAGTCCGTCACGCAAGACTACTTCATTTATTCTGACCGTTTTTGGAAGTTCCATCATACCTGGCCCCCCTACATGATTATTTCACTCAACCTCTATCGCGCTTGCATTTTTCATTTTCTTCGCCAGTTCTTGGTCAATATTATGAACAATACCTTTTGCAATAAGTTCGTCAATCTTATCTTCAGACAGCCCGCTGTCTTTTAAAATTGTCCTAGTATCTTCACCTAATAACGGCGGTGCCTTTTTGATTTCAATCGGCGTCTCCGATAAACTGATCGGCAATCGAATTAATCTCATATTATCGATTAATGGGTGATCGACCGGCTGCAGCATCCCGGTGCTTTGAGTTTGCGGATGATCAACCATGTGTGAGATTTTCTGTATAATTGAACTTGGAACACCAGCTTCATCAATTTTCTTCATCCAGAAATCCGCATCTTTCTTAACGAGAACACTTTCAATCTCTCTCGATAATTCCTTTCGATTTTCCAATCTATTTTTATTGGAACTGAATCTTGGATCACTTGCCCACTCTTCTTTACCGAGAACTATACATAATTTTTTAAATAGAGATTCATTGGAAATACCTATCATAATCTCTGATGTAGCTGTTCTAAATGCACCATACGGAGCGAAAGCCGCATGCCCTGCACCTAATTTAACCGGTTCCCGGCCGTCAGCCATATAGGACATCAAATGATAGTTCGTCCAGAAAACACCCGTCTCAAACAAAGAAGTTTCCACTTTCTGGCCAACACCTGTTTTGTTTCTGTGAAGCAATGCGGATAATATTCCTATAACACCCCACATAGCGCTTCCCTGATCCAAAATAGATACTGCGGCTCTCGCAGGTTCTCCCCCGGCAGGTCCATTGATGCTCATAATGCCTGTTCCCGCTTGAACGATTGCATCATAACCCGGTTTATGACTGTCCGGGCCTGTTTGTCCATAGGCTGTTAAAGAACAGTAAATTATTTCCGGGTTAATAGACTGCAAATCTTCGTAGCTGAGCCCCATATCTTCGGTTTTACCCAGCCGGAAGTTTTCTACAAAAACATCAGCCTCTTTAACTAAATCTTTTACCAGTTCCCGGCCTTCATCTGTTTTCAAATCAATAATAATAGATCGCTTGTTACGATTTATCTGAAGATAGTAGACGCCTTCACCTTCCCACATCGGACCCATATTCCGTGAATCGTCGCCGCTCACCGGTCTTTCAATTTTAATGACTTCTGCGCCCAGATCGCCCAGTATCATCGTCAGGCTGGGGCCTGATATATTTGAAGTAATATCGATTACTTTCATACCTTCTAATGGTCTGCTCATGAAATCTTCCTCCATTCAGCTATGCAGTTACTGATGGTACTAGATACTTTACTCACAGTTTATACTGTTCATTATTCAACCACTTGCCGCCGTCAATCGTTATACATTCTCCGTTAATGAACGCTGATTTCTCGCTTAATAAGAATTCGGCCAAATCCGCAATTTCTTCTTTCGTGCCGAAGCGCTTCAGCGGGATGGCGTTCATAGCGCTGTCTGCCACGTTCTGATTTTCGATCAGCCGGGAAACACCCTCTGTATCACCAATCGGGCCAGGCGCAATGCCATTTACTCTAATCCCGTATCTGCTGCCCCATTCCACGGCAAGCGTTCTAGTCATCGCCAGCACACCGGCTTTAGCAGATGCCGAATGGGTCATTCCCGGTCCTGCTCCCCACGCATAGGTGGCTATAATGTTAAGAATGCTTCCTTTTTGGCCTGTCGCAATCCATTCTTTTCCGACCGCCTGCGAGCAGTACCAAGTCCCGTTCAAAACAATATCAATGACCGATCTCCAGCCGTTGTACGATAGATCTTCGGCCTGACAGACAAAGTTACCTGCGGCGTTATTCACCAGAAAGTCAATCTGGCCAAACTTTTCTGTTGTTTTGCGAACCATTTCCTCTACATGAGCTGTCTCCCTGACGTCCATTTGAAACGGAAAGACGGATCCTCCCGATTGCTGAATTTCTTCTTTTGCTTCATTCAATCGCTCCGCATTTCTGCCGGTGATGACAACATTTGCACCTTCTTTTGCAAACTTGAACGCCATTGCTTTACCCAGACCGCTGCTGCCGCCTGTCACAATTACCGTTTTACCTTTCACGGAAACAATCCCCCTCTTTTTTCAGATCAGCGACATGAACAAAGATATTATTTATGCTTTTTAACTTCTTCTTTAAATTTATTCACTATTTCACTGTAATTAGCTTCTGTATGTTCGCTTATTAACGCTGCTTCCATTTCACTATAAAATTGCTTCCATTGTTCAGCTTCCTCAGAAGTTAATTCTCTTACAGTTATTCCTGCTGCTCTCAGTTCTTCTTTCACCGCATCATTTTCTTCGTCCAGAAACTTCGCGTAATCTTCAGTCACTTCATCTCCAACTTGCAAAAAGATCTCTTTTATATCTTCAGGTAATTTTTGATATACGTTTTCATTAATGATCAGCCCAGTAGCCAGTCCGCCAAAGGAAATGCCGTCCGTTCCATACTTGGCCAGTTCTGAAAAACCATAGTCATTCATAGAAGTAGCATTCAAGACGAGTGAGTCGTATACTCCTCTATCAAAAGCCTCGTAGAATTCTGAGGCAGTCAAATTGATTGGTGTGCCTTCCAGGGCAGAAATTGATTTATTTAGGGCATCACCAGTTACTCTGGCCTTTATCCCTTTAATGTCCTTCGGTAATACAATTTCTTTGCCTTTTGTCCAAAACTCATTTGGAAGAAGCGCGCTGCTCACTAGCGGTCTAACACCATTATTCAAGAAATCAGATTCCAATACCGCACTATCTTTATTCAGCATATGTAAAGCCTTCGTTCCCTCATAAGAGTTATCGTACAAGCCTGGGATACCCAGTAAACTGCCGGTTATCGGCATCAGGCTCGGGGTATAAGTTGAGACTATAAAGCTCATATCCGTTACACCATTACTGGTTAAGTCATACAGATCACCAGCTTTCCCCAATTGCTCGGAGGGATAAAAATCAAATTCAACTTGCCCGTCGGTTAATTCCGTTACCTTTTCCATAAACGGAACAAAAACTCCATCGTGTAAAGTGTGTGTTACTGGCTGCGATGCCGCTAGCTTTAATGTGATTGGTTTGGCTGATGCATCATCTGCACTTCCCGTTTCATTTTTCATCCCATCCGAATTTCCGCACCCTGCTGCTGTGAGCAACACTGCAGATAATACCAAAGGTTTAAACATATTCTTCATCATTACTTTCTCCTCCTTTATTTGTGAAGCAGTATACTGCACGGTTACGCTGACTGTCATGTTGAGGGTTATCTTCATTCAGCAGAAGAGTAAGCAGTTCCAAGGAGTTATTGACTTTGTTGCTCTTACAACAAAGACCATTCCGGGACGCCGCTTTTATATCTATTGTAAAAAGGGGGGCTTCTGCTGAATAAAGATAATCCTCGGAATGGTTTGTTCCCAAAAAGGTCCTGTCAACCTTTTTGGGCCACAACCGATTCCACCGACTGATTATTTCTTGCGAACTTCAAACTTGGCCTGAACTTTGACTTCTCCGGCTTCGTTACTTGCCTTAGCTTCACAAATCCAGCGATCTTCTGTTTCATCCAGAACGCTGCCGGTAACATTAATCTTTTCTCCCGGTTTTGTTATAGCTTTGAACCGCACGCCAAATTTAGCCAGATCTTTTACCGGCACCCAGTCACCAATTGCCTGACCGATAAAGCCCATAACCATTAATCCGTGTGCAATTACGTCATCCATTCCGGCTTTTTGAGCAAAAGGAACGACAGTGTGAATTGGGTTGAAATCTCCCGACGCTCCTGCATAGCGAACGATTTGGGTATGTGTGATTTCCTCTTTTTCAAGTGTTGCAAATTGATAGCCAATGTTCATCGTTTTCCCTCCTAGTGCTTTTCAATAATAGTCGCCCGGCTAATTAACACTAATTCACCATGCTGATTAACAAATTCTTTCTTCATAACAATAAAAGTCATCGCTGCTTTTGAATACGCATCTTCAATAATGGCGTTAACTGTGATTTCATCCCCAGGATTCATTTCACCTACATATTCATATTCCTGCTCGCCATGCAGCACTCTGGCAACATCCAAGCCAAGAAGTGCTGAAGCAGATGACTGACCGCCCCAATATTCAACTACCGCGGCAAAAGTCGGTGGTAATGCCTCCCCGTTTAGATAACTGTCCCGCTGATCCCCAATCGCAATTGCAAGTTCCCGAATCTTCGCTTTTTCAATGGTATACGTATACGATTCCAGTTTAATACTTTTCAATCGTTCCAAGTTAGACGCCACATCGTTCAAATCAAATCTCTCCTCTCTCACAGTGATATTCATTCAATTTATCTAGCAAAGCATAAAATATATATTTAAAAATCACACATCATTAAACGAGCGGCTCGTACGGGAATACATCTGAACTGACTTCTAAAGGAGTGAAGCTTGACTGAAGAGCGCCTTTGATGTCACTCAGGCTTTCAACTGACCATCCTTCAGCATTATAAACAGAGCGCACCGGACGCGGCTGCGAGAATACCATAATTTCTTTTCCTCTGACACCGAAAATTTGACCCGAAACGTCTGACGCATCTTCTGAAGCTAAGAATGCTACAAGCGGCGCGATATGAGCAGGTGACAATTGCTTTAATTTCTTAACACGTGCCTCTTCTGCCTCTGTATCTGTCGGAATAGTTCCAATCAGGCGGCTCCATGCAAATGGTGAAATACAGTTAGAAGTTACATTATATCTAGCCATATCCAGCGCTGTTACTTTAGACAGACCAACAATCCCCAGCTTCGCAGCAGCATAGTTTGACTGCCCGATATTACCGATCAATCCTGAAGTTGAAGTGAAGTTGATAAAACGTCCGCTTTTCTGCTCTTTAAAGTGAGTAGAAGCTGCACTGATCATGTTGAAGCAGCCTTTTAAGTGAACTTGAAGGACAGAATCCCATTCACTTTCGCTCATTTTAAACACCATACGGTCTCTTAAAATTCCGGCATTATTTACAACAATATCGATTCGTCCAAACGCATCAAGAGCTGTCTGAACAATATTATTTGCGCTATCGTATTCTGCTACGGAATCATAGTTTGCAACTGCTTTTCCGCCCGCATCAGTAATTTCTTTTACTACCTCATCAGCTACTTTGGAATCTTCACCTTCACCGACAGAACTTGCACCTAAATCGTTGACGACTACACTTGCTCCTTCTTTTGCAAGCAGCAGTGCGATGTCACGCCCAATTCCTCTTCCTGATCCTGTTACGATTGCTACTTTGCCTGTTAAATTTGTCATATAAAACCCTTCTCTCTTCTATTTTTTATTTGTAAGCCCTTTCATTTCACATATCATTACAAACCTAATTGTTTTGCAATAATCACTTTCATAATTTCATTACTTCCTGCATAGACCGTTGTAATCGGAATGTCGCGATAACGTCTGGCAATCTTATACTCTTCCATATAGCCATATCCACCATGGAGCTGCATACATTCTCCTGAAATTCGTTTCGCCATATCTGTGATCCACCACTTCGCCATGGATACTTCTGTCACCATTTCTTCTTCATTGATTTGTTTGACAATCAAAGTATCTATGAAGGTTCTGCCAATCTGCACTTGCGTTGCAATCTCCGCAATTTTAAATTGGGTATTTTGAAGTTTGCTGAGCGGTGCTCCAAAAGCTTCGCGCTTTGTCACATAGTCAATAGTTAACTCAAGCATATCTTCTGCAGCCACCAGCGCATTGTTCGCAGATACAATTCTCTCCTGCTGCAGTTTTTGCATTAAGTATGAAAATCCTCTGCCTTCTTCACCAAGCAGATTTTCAACCGGCACGCGCACATCTTCAAAAATCAATTCCGAAGTGTCCTGGCTGTGCATTCCGATTTTATCCAGCTTTTTCCCGCGTGAGAATCCTGGCATACCTCTCTCAACGATTAATAAGCTTATACCGCGGTGAGCAGGCTTGATTTTTGTATCTGTTTTACAGGCCACTATGACTACGTCCGCATGAATACCATTCGTAATAAACGTTTTTTCACCATTTAGGATATAATGATCGCCGTCTCTTACTGCCGTCGTTTTGATGTTAGCCAAGTCTGAACCTGTTCCCGGCTCAGTCATCGCGATGGCCGCAATGCTTTCCCCTGTAACAAACTTCGGCAAGAATTTTTTCCTTTGCTGCTCACTTCCAAATGAATCGATGTACGGAACAACAATATTACTATGTGTAGATACTCCAAGAATTCCGGCACCGACTCTCGATAACTCTTCTCCTAGAATACTAGAGAATCCGAAGTCCAGACCCAGCCCGCCGTATTCCTCTCCAACCTCAGGGCATAAGAAACCATTTTCTCCAAGTCCCTCCCAGAACGAACGCGGAACGAGACGATCTTTTTCCCATTGATCATAGTGCGGCACCGCTTCTCTCTCAAGGTATTTCTGTAATGTTTCACGGAACATTTCATGCTCCGTAGTGAAAAACGGGCGCTTAGCCTTTCCGCTTTTCGTCATGGATACTGTGCTCATTTCATCATCTCCACTAATGTATTTTTTACCTACAATTTTACTTTCACTATGTTTTATCTATATAAGTGCCTAGCCATCAATTACTTAAATACAGGTTTTCTCTTTTCAAAGAACGACTGCACGCCTTCTTTAAAATCATCTGATTCAAAACACATACCTTGCGCGAAAGCTTCCAGCTCAAATGTGTCTTCAATATCAGATAACACACTGCTGTTCGTCAGTCTTTTCGTAAGACCCATTGCTAATCTGGGGCTTGCAGCCAATTTTCGGGCTGTAATTAACGCCTCATCCAGAACGCTGTCATCTTCATGCACTGCATTCACAACGCCTAACTTCTGCATTTGTTCAGCCTGCACTTTTTCACCCAGCAGCATCATTTCCATTGCGCGATGACGGCCGATCAGACGCGGAAGGAAGTACAGAGATCCCATGTCTGGCACAACACCAATTTTTATAAACCCTTGAATAAATACTGCAGATTTAGCTGCGTAGATGATATCGCATGCCACCGCCAGACTAAAGCCCGCTCCGGTTGCAACACCATTCACTACTGCAATAACCGGTTTTTCCAAGTTTAGAATGGACCTGATCAGTCCCTGACTCGTTTTTAGCCGGTTTCTTACTTGTGTCGAATTTAAATTCTGTAAAGCTTTTAAATCCCCGCCGGCCGAGAAAACGCTTTCTTTTCCAGTTAAGACAATCGTCTTTACGTCGTCATCACTTCCGACCACAGAAAAGAACTCCATCAGCTCGTCCCGCATTTCTTGCACAAGAGCATTTTTAATTTCCGGTCTGTTTAATGTCACTGTGCAAACGCCATTCTCGACATGTACACTAATAGCTTCATATTTTTCATATGCCATTCATATTCACCTCGCCCATTTCCAATATTGTACGATCATTCTATTTCAATAAGTTTTGCTGAAGAAAGGAGAGTAATGTTCTAAAGGGCTGGCGTCTGTAATTTCTTTACTAGTAAAGGAAAATTACCGATAGTTAATCAACAGCATCTAAAGTTAGTCTTCAGAACATGTAAACATCTTTCTTAACTTCTGATCATCATTTTACATGCAAAAAAAGTAATTGTCAATAGTATTCAGAAAACAAAGAATTAAGTTAATATTGCTTTTAAAACGTTGTTAAATAAGCATTTTTATAACTTATTCATTTTTCACCAATGAAAAATAATATTTATTCTTGTGTTCTTTCAGAAAAAAATATTCTGGAACACGGGAGCTTTCTTACAGATTTTATGCACAATACTTCTGGACTTTCATTTAGTAATATTATATAGTTACTTTCACTAACTAACTATTGAAGGAGAGTCATTACGTGAAACCACATCAGCTATTCTTCCATCAATACAGATCAATGTATCGTCCTTATATCAATGCAGCTAATGACTGCTTGGGAAGGCATCAGCTGTTTACCGCACAATGGGCTGTAATGAAATACATTATCTCCACAGGACCACGCACACTCGTTGACATTGCAGCTTATCAGCATGTTGAAAAGCCAACCATTACACGGACAGTGCAAAAATTAATTGAACTTCATTATGTAGAAGTGATTCCTGGAAAAGATAAACGTGAAAAAAAGATCCAATTGACCGAACTTGGCCGGCAAGTGTCTGCGGACGTTGAAATTACTATTGAACAATTTCAGCTGAATGCTTTGGAAGGAATCAGTATCAAGGAACAAATGGAAGTCAGCCGCATATTGGAGAAAGTAAAAAACAACTTAGTAAAATAGGAGGATTGTTATGGCGGAAGAAAAGTTATGGACTAAGAACTTCATTATCGTGTCTGTTATCAATTTATTATTGACGACAGTTTTATTCCTTTTGCTTGCAACGATCGCATCGTACGCGGTCGAAAATCTTGACGCTTCAACCAGTCTGGCCGGTTTAATTTCAGGTATTTTTATTATAGGCATACTGATGGGGCGGTTAATCACAGGCAGGTTCATTGAGTCAATCGGCAGCAGGAAAATTCTGTTCATTGGGCTGATCGCTTTTATCGTTACGACCTCGCTGTATTTCGTTGCAATTAATGTTCCGTTATTACTGACAACCCGGCTGGTGCATGGATTCGCTTTAGGCATTGCCAGCACTGCCACAGGCACGATTGTTGCACAAATCATTCCGGTTTCCCGCCGGGGCGAAGGTATCGGCTACTATAGTTTAAGTTCTATTTTAGCAACAGCCGTCGGTCCATTTCTGGGTATTCTCTTTTTACAATTGTTCAGCAATTACCATGTCATCCTGTCATTAAATCTAGTTCTGGCAGGCAGCTGTTTACTGATTGCATTACTGGTGAAGACGACTGCAGTAAGCACTGCCCATAAAACTGATGAGCATCATGAAAAACGGTCTGGCATCAGCAACTATTTGGAATTTGCATCTATTCCCATTTCATTTGTCGCAATGATTGTAGGGTTTAGCTATTCAGGCATTATGTCCTTTATTTCTTTCTACACTGAAGAAATTGGACTGGTGAAGTCTGGAAGTATCTTTTTCATCATCTATGCCGCGGTAATATTAATATCCAGACCTTTCACGGGGAGGATACTGGATCTGAAGGGCGCTAATATTATTATCTACCCTTGTCTTATACTTTATGCAATCGGGATGCTGCTGTTCAGTCAGGCGCAGCATGGTTTTTCTATACTATTGGCTGCCGTGCTTATCGGGTTAGGATACGGTAACTTCCAGTCGATTTCACAAGCTATCGCCATAAAAAAAGTGCCTGTACACCGCTTGGGCCTTGCTACATCTACCTATTTCATCTTCTTTGATCTAGGCTTGGGACTTGGCCCTTATTTAACAGGATCTCTTGTCACGCTGACAGGGTACCGCGGCGTTTATTTACTGATGGTCTCCGTTATACTTTTGTCCATTGCACTTTATTACTTCTTACACGGCAGAAAAGATAAGGTTCTTCATCACGCAGTGCAATCTTGACTTTTCCGGTGAATGCATCCAATCAATGAAAGCAATTGCCCAGTGAACAAAGGAGTGTGTTCAATGATGTTATACAACGGCATTTCCGACTATAAAGATATTTTGCATGAACTATCTGCCCTTGCCGAAAAGCCCTGTCACAGCGAAACTTGGAATACATTCAGAAGTATGATCCACGCAAAACTATCGGGTAATTCACTTGAAATGATAGAAACGAGCCTGTCCATTATAGAAGACACAAAGAAACGGGAACATGACTTAAAATTCTCAACGAAGACATTGGAAATTATCCAGCAAATTAATACCGAGGTGTCTTCCCTGGCACCACTTGATAAAATTTTAAAATTGAGCACGGACCGCCTCAGAACTATTTCAAAGGCTAATATCGCATTGATCGCACAAATTGACGCCAGTGAAAAAATGATACAAGTCACAGCACTTTCAGGTTCTACTGACGAAGTATTGCAGAATTTCAGGCAATCGGCAACTGCCAGGATTTGCGGTACAGTTATACAAACAGAAAAAATATATGTGCTGCCTGACGTGGAACTTGAAAAGATTTTGAGTGATCCGCTCATTTCACTTTTACATCGTAAAGAAAATATTCGTTCATTAATTTGCGCACCGCTCGTTGTCAATAAGGAGCTGATCGGCATTTTTATCATCGCCAAAGATTATCCTAATCACTCATCCCCTTTTTTATTGGATGTCTTAAGCACATATTGCAATCAAACTGCAATCGCCATAAATAATGCCAGATTATATGCAAATGAGCTGCGTGTATCCAGCATGCACAAGGAACTCTTTCAGGAAGCCTTGAAGGGTATTCAGGAGTCATCGCCAAGCTGTCTGCTTTTCTGAGTGAGCCCGTACTATTAACAGGCGAGCTTGGTGATGTAATAGATGTTCATATGTCAGCAAGCTGCCACTGGAGCAGGTGTTTGACCTTCCTTTTCTGCGTAATGCATTTTGTTCAGAAAAAGAACCTTATGTGTCGCCTGCGGTGCTGCATGTAAACAAAGAGCACTCTTACAGCCTCATTCCCATTCTTCTTCACGAGAAAGCCGCAGCGTATTTACTCATTCCTAAGGTTTATAATGAACGGGATCACTTAGATTTGGTCGCCATAGAACAGGCAAAAAATATTCTTTCCTTAAAATTCACTCAAGAACACACCAGTATGGAAGTTGAAAACCGTCTGCGGCTCGATTTTGTACATGATTTACTGTTAGGTTTGGAAACTGAAGAAGATTTGATTAGAAGAGGCAGATATCTCAAAATTTCTTTTCAGCATCCCCGTCAAGTCATCATGCTGAATCCAAAAAACCGTTTGGATACTGAACACATCGACTCCAAGCGACTTACACAGATTGCAGAGAAACTTCAATATGAGCTCGGCTTTTCAAAAATGCATTTATGCACCATCCATGGGACAAAATTAATCATCATAGCACCCGTGGGGGAAACAGATCAGCTGACTAGTAATATTCTTTCTTATTTTGAAGATCATTATCCCACTGTAGATATTTCAATAGGCGTCAGTAATGCTGTTACGGAAGTTTCCGACTATACTACTGGGTATAACGAAGCCAAAAGAGCCTCACAATTTGTAGAGTTAATTGGAGGAAATAAAAGAGTTTTATATTATAATGATCTCGGTGTTGTCGGTCTTCTATTTGAATCTGCTGACTATGCTTCAATCATAGAATTTAAAGATAAATATTTAGGTAAATTACTTCACTATGAAGGACAGAATAAATCCGACTTGCTCTTGTCGCTACAAGTATTCTTAGACAACGAATCCGCCTATCAGGCATCTGCAACACAATTGCACGTTCACTATAATACACTCCGATACAGAATTGAACGGGTAGAAGAAATTATTCAGCTGGATCTGTCTAACGCACAAAATCGGTTAAATCTGCAAATAGCCTTAACGATCCATCAGTTAGTCAATTCTTTTTCATAATTTTACCCATGATAAAAAGGGAGCGCCATGCAGTTACTTCCTGCATGGCGCTCTCTTTTCACAAAACACAGTATATTAGTATGCATTTCACTGCCGCTTTACTTATTTTTCGCCAGCAGCGATACTGCAGCCTGTTCATATTCCTTTTTCATTTCACTGATTACATCGGCAACGGGCTGAATGTTCTTTACTGAGCCAACTCCCTGCCCTGCCCCCCAAATATCTTTCCAGGCCTTGGCTTTTGTTTGATTCCGATTGGTGTCATACTCTTTGAGATCTTCCAGCTTCGCCGGATCCAATCCCGCATTTTGTATACTCGGAATCAGGTAATTGCCATTTCCCGTACAGTTGTATTCATCCGTACATCCTATATTTGCTTAGATTTTAACATCTGCCCCTGCACGGTTCATTGGAGTATTCCAGATACTCTTCATGTAAATTATTGGCTCGAATAAAATCTGCCAAGTAATCTGCAAAAGGCTCCCCATGATCGATGAGCCGTTTCAAATGTTTAACTATGCTGATGATCTCGGTTTTCTTTCGCACGGGACTGTGCGCAGACTGATTTTTATAATAAAAAACTTCTTGATGAATCAGATCACCGGGTGAACATCCATTTTTCAACAGATGCTTAATTTTTTCTTCTTTTCTTTCGATGATAGAAAGATATTTTTCTAATTCCCGTTCATACTCTTCACGTAAAAAGATTCCTTTATGATGCGAAGTGACAAAGTATTTGGCATCTGTCTCAAGTGTCTTTCTGGCTGATTGGATAAATTGATCGATATCACTCTCTGCATCACCGTAATACGGACCGAAAGAAGTCAGATCAATATCTCCGGTCAGTAAAATGCCATAATCCATGACGTACGGCGTGCAATAACCCTGCGTATGGCCGGGCGCATGAATAAACATAACGTCTGTCCCTGACATAGTAATCACCTGGTTGTATTCATGCGTTCCAGAAGCGTGCAATATTTTGGGGTCCACAACAGTATTGCCGTATGTTTTTTCTTTAAGGTCTTGTATCCATTTATCTACACCTTCTTTTCCATATACCGCATATAAACCTTCTGATTTTGCGAGTTCATGATAATCAGTAACTTTTTCTATATCATATTTGTTAATCAGCTTTTCTGCGTCCGGAAACAATTGCGCTCCCCACACGTGATCAATATGATGATGCGTCAAATAAATCGTATGGACTGTATGATTTTTTTGTATATAATCAAACGTTTTAGTGCCTGACCCGCAGTCGATGAGAGTAGAATCTTCATTTCCAGCGATAATTAAGGAAGTGGATAAGGGAATACGACCTCCATTATCGCTCATAATTTCAACCGGGCCTATTTTTACATAAAGCACTTTCTTCTCCTCCTCTCATTCTTTGCCGGAATAACCGTAAGAAATTTCATCACTGGATTCCTCTTCACATTATCGTTTACTCATAAAGTTGCGTCAAACAATTTAAAATAGTCAAATTACTTGAAGTATCTTTCTAATAATACCGCATTTTGAATATTTAACTATGTATTAAACATACAAATCACATCAATAATTTCATAAGAGTTTTACATATCATGCAATGATACACGCGAAATTACATAACAGCGAACAAAAAAGAAGCCTTCCATAAGTTCGATAACTTAATGAAAGACCTCTTTATTTTCGTTCAGGAAAACATCCGCAAACTGTATTCAAAATACTTGCGGCCGCTGGTTATCCTACAAACATATTAGCAATCAAAATACTTACTAATGAAACTGCCCATGCAATGGTCGTTGGAATCGACCAGACCATGACTTGCTCCTTCACTTCCTTCACGCCAAGCATCCGGTTGACAACCCAGAACATGCTGTCATTGAAGTAGGAGAAAATCATCGCACCGAGTGCAGCGGCTTGCGCAGCCAGAGCCAGGTTAACATCCAGATTTACGACAATCGGTGCAGAAATGGATGCGGCTGTAATCATTGCTACTGTTCCGCTTCCTTGGATTAAACGAACAAGTGTCGCGATGAAGAATGGAACAAGTACCGCCGGCAAAGGAAGCAATGCCACTTGCTGTGCGATGTAGTCGCCCGCTCCGCTGTCACGAAGGACTTGTCCAAGCGCACCGCCTGCTCCTGTTACAAGCAGGATAATACCAGCCGTCACCATTCCTTCTTCCATACGGCCAAGTGCTTCTTCTCTCGTTAAGTGGCCTGCCAATAAATAGATGGCAGAGACTAATGATAAACCGACCGCGATAATCGGCTGACCTAAGAATAATAGATAGTCAATCCAGCCGCCTGTCAAATCCATGGCTACGAATGTTGTATTTAAAAATATAAGAACAATCGGCAATAAAATTGGAATCATAGAGCGGAACAATGAAGGCAGCTCCTTATTCCGTTCATCCGTCAGACGCACAAGTTCCTGATAGGCCATATGCTCATCAGGTCTTTCAAAATCGAGACCGTCTTCCGTCGGGATCTGATAAATTCGTTTACCTACCCATTTAGCGTACAGCACACCAGAAATGACAATGGGAATGGAGAATACTAGACCCCAAGCGATCATCAGACCGATATCAACGCCGAATATACCTGCCACGCCAAGCGGACCCGGTGTCGGCGGTACCGCATGATGCGTTGCAACTAAACCGACGGCCAGCGCTACACCAAGAGTGATGACAGATTTCCCTGTCTTTCTTGACAACGCTTTCACAAGCGGGTTTAAAATGACAAACGCGGAGTCCACGAATATAGGAATTGAGACAATATATCCGGCAATCGCCATTGCCCACTCTTCTTTGCGTTTCCCTACAGCACGGATCAGACTATACGCCAGACGTTCTGCAGCTCCTGACACTTCCAGAATTCTTCCAATCATTACCCCAAATCCGACAACAATACCGATAGACCCAAGCGTGCTTCCGAAACCTTTAGATATAGTAGAAGAAACCTCGATCGGATTCATCCCGCCGATTAAGCCTGTCAGCGACGCAGCAATAATCAAAGCTAAAAATGCGTGGATTTTCGTTTTTAACACTAGAAATATTAATGCAGCTACACCGACTACGAGTCCTACAATCATTTGCATTTCGGGTGTCATCTGTATCCCCCCAATTTCTGATTTAGTAAAGTTATTGAAAGAGGGTTTCCCCTCTTTCAACGGTTTCTATTATAGAGATTCTCTTGTGAATTTCGGCGCATATTCAGCTGCCAGTTTAATACATTCTTCCATACTCACGCTTGCTGCAATGTTTTTCCACGCAATATCAAATGCTGTTCCGTGGTCAACAGAAGTACGCAGGAACGGAAGTCCATTCGTGATAGAAATCGTACGGTGGAAATCTGTCATTTTCGCTGCAATATGCCCTTGGTCATGATAAAGCGAAAGGACTGCATCATATTTGCCATTCAGTGCCTGGAAGAATACAGAATCTGCCGGAACGGGACCGTATGCATCAATGCCGTCTGCTTTAGCTGCTTCGACACCCGGTGCGATTTCGTTCACTTCCTCCATGCCAAACAAACCGCCTTCACCACTATGCGGGTTCAAACCAGCGACTGCCAGCTTGCGATCTTCCACGCCCAGACGCTGCAATGCCTGATCACAGCGGCTCAAGTAATCACGAACACGCTCTTTCGTCATTTGAGAAATCGCATCTTTCAATGACACGTGACGCGTCAAGAAGAAGATTCTCATGCCGTTTACTTGGAACATCGTTAATGGATCAGGTGCTCCGCCCAAGTCTTCCAGCATTTCCGTGTGACCGATATACGGAACATTTGCTGCTTTTAATGATTCCTTATTGATAGGCGTTGTAGCGATTGCCGCCACTTCGTCTGCCATTGCAAGTGCCACTGACTTCTTGATGAATTCAAATGCAGCTTGTCCGCATTGCGCCTGAACTTTTCCTGGCTCCAATGCATCGATATCAATATTGTTCATATCTAACACGTCTACTGTTCCGAATTCATATTTCCCTTCCTTCGGATCTGAAACAACGTTCACTTCTAAACCGGTTTCTGTTACGCCGATCGCTTTTTTAATCACGTCTGCATCGCCGACTACGAGCGGATTACACATTTCATAAATCTCTTGCTTCGCCAATGACTTTACGGTAATTTCCGGGCCGATTCCTGCTGCGTCACCCATTGGAATTGCTATAATTTTACGTTCGTTTGTCATATTACACACGTCCTTCATCATTTTTTGTCTGCAGATAAATCAGGCATTTATAGATCGACTGCTTTTCACCGACCATGCCGCCTTTTGTTACTACCGGGATCCCGTCAAACGTCCCCCCGATGAACTTTCCATAAGCAGCGAGCGGTATTACTTCTTCATCCAGCTGAATTGCTTCAGCACCGCTAATGGTAAATAACGCTGCCGTCACATCACCGCCACTGGAAAACGTCCCATCGATTTTCATATCACCATTTTGTACGATGGTATGTGTTACTTTCGCAAGACCCGACGTAATACGCTTCGCAAGCATTTCTTCCGTCGTGTGTTCTTCTCTTGCGATATCTGCCAGCGACAGGATTTGTGAGGTTGGAGATAATGTCGTCACGATTAATATTTCCTGATCTTTCAGCTTCTTGATCCCTTCATCCGTTGCACGCTTCACTTCCGCGTCCCATTTATCTGTCATCGTTGCCAATTGGGAGGCATCGACGTAAACAGGTGAAGAATTTGTTTTATCCATTAAATAGCGCAATTGCCGCCCTGTAAGACTCGTAACACTTCCCACGGTGACAATATATCTGTTCTCGTACAGGCTTCGTCTGGCCAGTACACGCGCAAACGCTGCGGACAGCGGGCCAGGATCCACCGGGAATAACGTACGCTCTTCCATCATTGCCATGGATTCGGCGATATTGCTGATTTCTTCATTCGTCACTGCGTCGATGACAATGATTCTCTTGCCGGCATTGATTTGCTCCGTCAAAGAAGCAGTAATTTTAGCTCTTCCCTGTAAGACATCGCCTAACCCAATATGTCCGATTTCATGCTGGCTCTGCTCTGCAATTACTGCGGGCACAAATGATTTAGTGATTGGGTTCATCGGATCTTTTGCTACGTCAGTTTCTTGAACCGGCACGCCTTCCACTAACAAATAGCCGCCTGACGTTACCCGTCCTGAGTCAGGATAAGAAGCCACGACAATAGCGACGCTTTCTTCGCCGGTACTGGTAAGCAATGCGTCAATCTCAGAACCTATATTGCCCCGGATCGTACTGTCAATCCGCTTGGCGATTACATCAGCTCCCCACAACCGAAGCTGCTTAAACGTATCTTGAACCCGCTCTTTTGCAACCGCAGCATCTACATACCTGCTGTCTGTATCTACACAAATCGATGTGAACTTATCCGATTTCGGCACCTGAGCACCAAAAATAATCGTGGCGCTTTTAAATCCTACTTCTGCAAGACGGACGCCTGTAGCGTTCGCACCCGTTAAATCATCTGCGATTATTCCGATCTTCATATACTCACCTACTTTGCAATAATAATTTCCACCAATTCGCCGTATTTCTCCATCAGTTCTTCAGATAACTGCCCATCTGTAATAATCGTGGATACATCTTCAAGATCACAGACTTTTGATAATGCTTTCTGATTAAACTTTGTTGAATCTGCGACCAGTATCGTTTCCGTGGCTGTTCTGATCATCGTCCGCTTCAGAGAAGACTTATCAATTGTAGGTGTAGTAATCCCAAACGAATTGTGGATTGCATTTGCACCCAAAAAGAACAGATCGACATGAATTGATTTTAAAATGTTTTCTGTCAGCGAACCGTACAGTGTCCCCGTCTCCGTCTGCAAACGGCCGCCGAGAATAATTACTTCTAATTTGCTGCCCATAAGCTCAGCTGCTATTTTAATATCATTCGTAATCACTGTCAGATGTTCGTGATTTTTCAATAACCGTGCAATTTCAAGCGTCGTCGTTCCTGAATCAATAAGCACAGTCATCCCTTCAGTCACAAAAGAGACAGCGCGCTTTGCAATCATCTTCTTTTCCCGGACAGAAATGTTCGATTTTAGTTCAAACGTCTTTTCGTGAATCAGCGCTTGTGACGGAACAGCGCCGCCATGTGTGCGAATCAGCTTGTTCTGCTTCTCCAGCACATCGAAATCCCTTCGTATCGTCATAGGCGTTACATTCAACACTTCGGAAAGCCGGATGATATCCACTCTTCCTTCCGTTGCAAGCGATTCCATTATTTTCGATCTTCGTTCTTTTGGAGACAATTCAATGACCTCCTGCGCACTATGTTCATCAGCATCAATAATTTGTTCTCTATGAACATAATTATGTTACTTTCAAACACATAAGTCAATCATTTATTATTATGTTCTTTCAATGAGCGGAGTATTCACATATATTTTTGAAAAATAATATAACAATCGATTAACATCAGTCAGCGTCTTATATGAAATCGGAGCTGGCATAAATGTCAACGTCTTGTCCTTTAGCCTTACTCAGGAGTGTTTGTATGAAGTCAGAAAAGCACAGTCATTGCGCTGAACACGAGTGTATAAAACACTGTCTTGACACCAGGCATGACACGCAGGATAATTTGAGATAACGAATAGTTGAGATATAACCATTTAAAAGATTTGGGAGAGGGCGATGGATGTGAGGAAGAAGTTGAAAATAGGAACGATGATCCACGGTGTCGGGGAGAAGATTTCAGACTGGCGGCATCCTGCTATGCCATCAGATGCAAGTGTAAGCTTTGAATTTTATAAACAACAGGCCCAAACATCAGAACGCGGGAAATTTGATTTTGTTTTCATCGCAGATGCTCTGTACATTAATGAAAAATCAAATCCGCATTATCTGAATCGTTTTGAACCGCTGACGATCCTGTCTGCCCTAGCAGCGGTGACGTCAAATATCGGATTAGTCAGCACGTTATCGACTACTTACAGCGAACCTTTTTCTGCAGCACGGCAGTTTGCTTCACTTGATATGCTGAGCGGCGGACGCGCAGGATGGAATGCGGTGACGTCAGGATTAGAAAAGACGGCATTAAATTTCAGCAAAGAAGTTTCCGATCATCCAGATCACGCCGCGCGTTACCGGATGGCCGCCGAGTTCGTCAAAGTCATGAAAGGCTTATGGAATTCCTGGGAAGATGATGCATTTATCCGCAATAAACAGACCGGGCAATTTTTCGATTCAAATAAATTGCATACATTGAATTATGAAGGCGAGTTCTTTTCCGTACAGGGACCGTTAAATATCGGACGTTCGCCGCAAGGGCAGCCAGTAATTTTTCAGGCGGGCTCTTCAAAAGCAGGCATTGCGTTTTCCGCACAAGAAGCAGACGCAGTTTTCGCCATTATGCCTGATTTAGAAGAAGCGCAGCAATATTACAGAGACGTAAAAGAGCAAACAGCTGCCGTTGGGCGTAATCCCGATGATGTGATGGTGCTGCAAGGAATCAGTCCGATTATTGGAGATACGGCAGAGGAAGCGGAACGAAAATTCCAGGAACTCGCCGGGCTGGTGACAATTGAGCAGGCACTCGCTTTTTTAGGCCGTCTGTTTGAGCACCATGACTTTTCTCAATATCCATTGGACGAACCTTTCCCTGAACTGGGATCGATCGGAAAAAATAGTTTCAGAAGCGATACAGATCGTATTAAGTCCGATGCACGCAGGCAAAACTTAACCTTGCGCCAAGTAGCCTTAAGAGAAGCCACACCGCGCACGCCGTTCATGGGAACCCCGGAGCAAGTCGCCAGTCTAGTTGAAGAGTGGTACGAACAAAATGGAGCAGACGGCTTCATGATCATCGCAAATTTGCCAAGCGAACTTGAAGCATTTGTTGACAAAGTAGTTCCCCTCCTTCAGCAGCGCGGAATTTTCCGGACAAAATACGAAGGGTCTACCTTACGGGAAAACTTGGAGTTGCCTTATGCAGAACACAATACGTCCTGTAATGCATCGCTTGTGTAAGGGCTTTATGAAATATTCACACAAGTACTCCGCCACTGGGTTAATTAATTAGTACTTTCAATGATTACAGTATTCACCTGCCATTTCAAAAAACGGTTCTAATCATTTTTTACATGATCGGAACCGTTTTTGATTTCATTGTCACTGACTATTCTTAATGATCCGGCTCTGCTGCTGCCGAACCCCATACATTGATGATCGACCCAATTTGTGTCACATGTATAAATATGCCTGTATACACAGGCATAAAACATTCACCTGTGTCATTGGGGCCTTCACAATATCTGTCTAGGTGTATCGGGTGCTCGTACGTAATCTCAAATTTCCCTGCCTTTTTGCCGGTGAAGTGGAACATATTTGTGCCCGGCTCTCTCGTCACATCCGCAATCTGTTCATAATTTTCAGGCGAGATGCTGTACTTTCCTATAGTGTATTTATCGTTTTCTCCATATGAAAATGTCGGTTGCTCCCTCAACGTGCGCATTGTATAGTAGATTTTGTCTCCGGCAGCCTTGGCATCGATTCCGTAACGAACTTCCTTCCCGTCCGCAAAGCGGACTGCGGCAATATATTCGCCCGGCTTGTCAATCTCGATGCAGATGAAGTAATTATCGCATACTTTAAATGCCATGCTGTCATTCATCAGCTTCCCGTCCATCGCAGACAGGGATACATTCCGTACATCTCCCGGAACATCATCGAGTTGTCCTGGCCCGCCGAACATACTTAACCGTGCTATCGTCGGCAGCACATCCTCCGTCTCTTCCAGCGTCAGTTTCAGCTCGCCGTCTTCTTTTTTGACATGCACATAATTCTTGTCATGTTCCAAATCCGCAGTTTTGGAAGCACTTCCGTGGAAAACGATCGCCCCTATCCCTTCCTTCAACGGAATCAGCTGCACTTTATCTTTCGTATAACCTTCTTTTCCTTTAATCAAGACCGCTTTGAATAATCCAGAATTCATTTCATTGTCCGTAATGGACTGGATCAATTCCCATCCAAAATCACTTGGTTCAAGCGTTACGACATTTGACGGTCTTGCATCTTCCGTCGCTTTTATCATCTTCGCGGCTTGCCCTCTCGTAATCGCCGCATTCGGGCTAAATGTGGAAGGCGTCGTTCCCGTTGTAATGCCCAGCTTGTAAATAATCATAATATTGGCCGCATGGGATGTATTCGGCGCAACGTCCTTGAACGGATTGCTGATATCCCCGTCACGCGGCAAATCAAACGCCTTCACTAAAATGGAAGCCATCTGCCCTCGTTTGATCGGATCATTCGGCCCGTATCGTCCGTCCCCATAACCGCCGATAATCCCTTTTTCCGCCATCGCAGCGATCGCTTTATAATAGCCGTTCGCTGTGGACACATCTTTAAAATGAGGATTCTTTACACTGTCCATATCAAGCTTGATCATCTTCGCAATGATTGCCGCGGCCTGCCCTCTTGTAATTGAACGGCTTGGCTTGAACGTGCCATCCGGATATCCTCCAATAATAGTACGCTCCGCCAGCTCATTCACCGCTTGTGCGAAATGCTTCGTAGGCGGCACATCTTTGAACAGTTGTTTGTCTGCTGCCGCGCTTGATAGCGGCAAGCTGCATGCAATCAGCAATGCGCTGAGCACGGTCATAAGTATTCTTTTCATGTTATTTCTCCCCTTCTGCTCTAACTCACCCCAGTTGTAGGCAGGCTGCCGTCTGTATGTGGCAGCGTACAGACGGGAGAAATGGAGAAAAGTTTCAAAAGTTTTACATTTTCTTTTTATGGGTAGTTTTCTTTTTTGAACCTACCTTGATAGACAGGACTCGCTTGAAGTGAAATCGCAATAAAATTTGCGGCGTTGGGAGGAGTCGCACTTACACTAAAAACTAGAATAGGGTTTTAATAGCGAATACCGATGTATTAAACTTAGATAGTTTCCCATACACAAGTATCCCCGCCAAGTCAATTAAATATGTATTATATTTCACAGGTATCGCAGGATTATTGCTCAAAGTAATCTAAATCTATTTGCTTTGTTATGTATGTTTCTTGATTAGAAACCCCTATGTCGTACGTAAACATAAGATCCGTTAATTGACTTCCGTCGATAAGCACTATTTTCTTGTCTATAAAACGAATATATTCCCTTGCTCCCTTTGAAAACTCGGAAGTTGTAATAAATATACCTTTTTTTGCACGTTGCCCCTCTAGACTGCCTACGAATTTTTGAATTTCAGGACGATGCACAGAATTTTGCCAGCGTTTTGCTTGTATATAAATCATATCAAGACCAAGTGTATCTTCCTTTATTATTCCATCTATACCTTCATCCCCAGATTTACCTATAGCTCTGCCAGCATCTTCCACAGAACCGCCATAACCCATTGCAACGAAAAGTTTTACAACAAGGCGTTCAAAAAAGAGTGGTGAACATTCTAATATTTTCGCTAACAATTCATCTTTTGTTTCTTCTTTTAATAATTTATAACTATCCTCAAGAATCTCTCTTGGGGTCTTATCATTGTCGGGATCAATTACATCGGGGTCTAAGCTTGTCTCACCTTGGTCTTCTTTGGGACTTTTAAACTTTCTAAATGTTTCATAGCGCATTAAAAATCTATTATCAATTTTCGTTATTGACGGATCCGACAATACTTTCTCACCATCTTCCGTAATGACAAAAGTGGCACGACGAACATTTTCTAACAAACCTGCTTTTTTTAGATATGTACGCGCCCAGCCAATTCTATTATGAAAAACTAATTGATTGCCACTAGGCAACATGGCCTCTTTTTCCTTTTCATTTAAATTAAAATGGTCTGCCAATGTTTGATACATTTCCTGTAATGTATGCTCTTCGCGGTCTGCTAAACACTTTAAAAATGGATACATAAATTCTTGATAACCTGGCATAGACACTTCCATCATCCTTTCCAAATTTTAATTTATAATTTGTTATTCGAGAATGTTGTACTATGTGCTTTTTTACATTATCTTCAATACGCATCATACCAATGAATTCGATTGGTAACAATTAAATAATGAATAGCCATAAAATAAAAAGTACCTATGCGTGATATTTTTTAAATTGGTTTAACAAGCAAAAATGTTTGAATCCTCGCACTAATTTTCGCACGACATTACTACAAATATCAGCGTTCGTAAGAGTACAATTTAACGAACGGATTGAAATGGATTAAAAAACAGCGAAAAGAATGCTCATAAATGTATCAAAACACTTTGCGAACGTTCATTAATTTACACATACTTATACGAACGATTTTCAGGTATAATATAAGGAAAGAATCTTTTTCGAGGTAAATTATGGAGCATCGCAAATTTGGTTACATACGCGTCAGCAGCAAAGATCAAAATGAAGGTCGACAATTAGAAGCTATGAAAAAGTTAGATATTAATGAACGCGATATTTATTTGGATAAGCAAAGCGGAAAGAACTTTGAACGTGTAAACTATCAATTGCTTAAACGGATTATCCGAAAAGGTGACGTATTGTATATCCATTCGCTGGATCGATTTGGTCGTAACAAAGAAGAAATCCTGCATGAATGGAATGACCTGACGAAGAACATCGAAGCCGATATTGTTGTCATGGATATGCCGTTACTTGATACGACGCAATATAAAGACAGCATGGGAACCTTTATCGCGGATTTAGTTTTGCAGATCCTCTCCTGGATGGCTGAAGAGGAACGAGAACGCATCCGGAAACGGCAACGTGAAGGAATCGATTTGGCGTTGCAAAATGGGGTTCAGTTTGGAAGACCTAAAGTTTTTGTTTCAGAAGAGTTTAAAGAGGTTTACAGAAAATGGAAATCTGGAGAAATAACAGCTGTGGAAGCTATGAGGGAATCTGGAGTTAAAAAGACTAGCTTTTATAAATTGGTGAAAACACTCGAAGAAGAAACATCGAGCAGATTATAATAGAAGAAACTCTTAAAACCTCCTTTACCAAGAATGGCAAAAGAGGTTTTTTATATACTTACAACCACTGCTTTAAAGTTTCGGAATTCAACAGTTTTATAGTACCCAAGTTTATCTCTCTTATATACCTATAAATATTTGTCCAAAGTTGTCTCGGATACCGTTAGATAATGCTGAACTAAAGTTTCAAGTGATTTATGTCCTGTTTGTTGCGCGATAGTTGGTAAATCTGCACCTGCTGTTTGCATCGCTACCACCTGGCTTTTTCTGAAATTGTATCCGGTAAGTCCCCCAGTCCACCGCTTCAGAGCTTTACAATAACCTATTTCACTAATAACTGTGCTCTCATAGCGTTCATTCTTATATACTCTTCCTACAAAGTAATCGTCTGTTTTAAGATTGTATTCACGTATATAATCTTCAATTGCGATAATAACTTCTGGTGTAAGCCGTTTAGTATGCCATCTTTTTTGTTTCTTCAAATAAACATGAACGGATCTGTTTTTAAAATCAAAGTCTGATATTTTTAAACGAACCATTTCATTAGGTCGGTTAGCGGTTACAAGATTAACTAAACAAATTGCTTTTGCTCTTATCGGTAGCTTGTTAAGAGTATCCAACAATTCTCTCTTATCAATGGCTGATTTTCCTCGAACCTGAATTAAATGGGCATATTCATCTTCACGATACATTTTCCGCATCGCTGAAAGCTCGTATGCAACTCTAGCCTCTCCTTTGTATTCTATACAATGAATTACACTTAAGTATTTTCTAATAGCTGCCAGTCTACGTTCCCATGTCGTTTTTTTATTCTTTGTTTGGTCAATGATATATATAAATAATCGAGCAGCGCCTCTGTTCCAATTAGTTGGCTAGTATTGGTGCAATATTCTTTGAACCTACGAATATCCCCTTCATATTGTCTTGGGATCTCCCCCATCTTATTTTCAATATCAACTTTTCTGTCGTAGTAACGTTTTTGGGTCTCAATTGTATCTTGGTGCTTTGCTAATTTAAAATCTGACATTCTTTTTCCTCCCCACTTCTTTTCAAAATCATTCTTGGTCAATATTTTTGACAGATTGATCTTGAGAATAATTATGAGGCAAAACAAAAAAGGCTGAGAAGAAAATTAGAGACTTCTTCGCTGTCTCTTATAAATGATCGTTTTGATTCACTTTCTTAAATTTTAATCTAAAACATAATTCTACTTAATTATTTATAAACCAGGGGAAATTATAGGTTAGACATTTTAAATGGTATAGTATTTCTATTGATAGAAAGTAATGCTTATATATAGGAGTGGATTCTGCATGGATAAATTATTTCAATATGTTCGAGAATTAACCGATGCCTCAAGAAATGGAAAACTTGTGTTTTTTGTAGGTGCTGGCGTCTCTACACTTTCTGATTATCCTCAATGGAGTAAGCTAGTTGATAAGTATCACCTAGAACTTTACGGCAAAGTGAAAAAAGAAAGATATTCAGCTGATGAATATCTACGAATCCCTCAAATTTTCCATGATGTAAAAGGGGAAGAAGCATATAATCAAATACTTGAAGAAACATTTTCAGTAGATAGACCGACAAATCCTATTCACGACAAGATACTAGCTATGAATCCAGCACATATTATTACAACTAACTATGATGACTTAATTGAAAAAACTTGCTGGAAACGCGGCAAATATTTCAGCTTAATCAGTGCAGAAGATGACGTAGCATGTGCCACTTCTCCAAAGTATTTATTAAAAGTGCATGGTGATTTTAGAAGAGGATATACAGGAGATCACATAGTTTTAAAGGAAAGTGATTATATGAATTTCGAGCAAGATCGTCCCCTAATCAGTAATCTTATGAAAACGATTATGGCTACGCATACAATCGTTTTTATTGGATATGGTTTAGGAGACTACAATATTAATTCATTACTCAATTGGGTCAAAGCGCTACAAAAAGAGGGATACAATAAACCTTTCTTTATTCGAACAGATCCTACCCCCATCGAAGAAAACATTGCAATTTATTATGAAAGAAAAGGGTTGCGAATTTTAGACGCAGCCGGAATAGCTGAGACCGCTCAGTCGGACTATGCGGTGCGTTATAACACAGTTATGGATTTATTGATTGATTCACGTGACAATAATTTACTAGCCACTAACGACGATGCAATTAACTACCTTTATGAAAAACTTCAACCCTTATTTAAGCTGAAAGCTATTCGTAAGAACGATTTGAACCTTGTCTTCGAAAAAGACTACGACTTTTCTGTATATGGAACTGTAACACCTTTTAAAAATAAAGGATTTGGTTACATGGAAAAGTTTTTTGAATTCAAAAAAAATGTCGGGGGAGTTTTTTCTGATCATTTAAAATCACGATTCAATGAGATTTCAAAGTTTTTTGAAGCAAATGATGTTTATCATTTATCAGGGGACAGAGAAGCAAAGATTGAAATGAAGCCTTTTGGCATTAGTAATCCTGCATATCATTGGGATACAGATGAAATAGAGAAAGTTCTTCTTATTCAAAACGAAGACCTCGAAGAAAATTATAGAAAAGCATTCATTTTAGCGTCAATCGGGAAGTGGGAAGAAGCATACAACTTATATTCTAAGCTTCTTCTGCAATCAATCGAAGAATCAAATTGGTGGATTCATTACCTTTCACAAATAAACAGATTTTGGATATACCAATCTATAGTTCAAATGGACAAACAACTAGAATCTATAGGATTCTTAGCTTATGGTATAAGATTCGAACCATTTTCTAAAAACTTTTTAAATCGTATTGAACGGGAAATTAAGAATTTTGATATTGATGAGGTCTACAAAAGTATGCCTTTTGAATTCCAAAAAAAATATAAAATATTGGAATTCCTTAGTGATAACGAATTTTTATATAAAGATATAGTGAAACTCTTTGAGTTAACTAATAAAGTACGAGCTGCAATCAGCAAAGAATCGCATTCCTTCGGTTTAACTAGTATACAAGAGACGCAACTTCGTTTGAATGACAACTTGCGCTTTCTTTACGATAATTACTTATGGGTACACTCTTTTCAAGAGTTCACTCAGTACATGCGTAACTCGCTTATTCTTCAATTCGAAAAAAATGAGTTTGAACGTAATCGGCCAAAGGACGAATTGAGCCTGATGTGGTCATCAGGAAACTCATCCTTTTATATAGATTATTTCGACTTTGTTAACATAGCAAAATCATTCAAACTAGACGATGTAAAACATATTGAAAGAAGTTGCAGTATGGAACTTGTTGAGTTTCAAGATCATAAGTTAATAGAAGACTACTTGCTCCGAATAACAGATAAAATAATAAAACAGTTTTCGAAAGATGAAATGAATATCGTACACTACAGTTTGTTCATTCAAGAAGCAAAAGTAGCATTCTACTTTGCTAAGCATATAAAAATTTCTGATAAAGGTTTATTAAAAATTATTAACATGCTACTATTTTATTTTCCAGAAAGAGAGTTAGATGTCGGACTACGCTATCGATGGATTGAAAGACTTACATTAGGCAGTGGTCTATCTAAAGAAGCGATTTCTGTAATTGAAAGTTTTCTCGTGTTGCAAGTCGGGAAATATGCAGACGAGAATTTTTCAGAACAATCCTCAAATGGCTTTAGATCAAAAGACTTTATCAGTTTACTACTTCATTTTGATGAGAATTTTATTTCTGATCACTTATCGAACTATGCATTGCGCCTTTCAAAAGAGAAGAAAAATCAAGTTAACTTCCTTTTTTCCCTCTATCTTGTTTTAACGCCAGCAGCTAAAAGCCACATTTTGCAATCGAAAGATTTAAATGGTATTGACGGGGTTATGGATAGTGTGAAAGTTGGTATTGTAGAAGATGTTTCCGAACATCAAGATCTTATCTTAGACTACTTAGAACAACAAAAGTTAAAAATTTCTTCTCAAGAAATAAAACTGAAATCGTTTCCTTCTAATAGCTATATCACTCAATTCGCGATTTGGTACTTTATGGATGAATTAACAAGCTCTAAAATGCGAGAATATATTGGAATTGAACCAGAATATGATTTCTTTATTGATCCTCAAAATTTTGATTATGATGAGTTTATCCCTTCTTGGTTAAAAACCTATTCAAAACCTCTTCTAGAAAAAATTAGTGCCAACGAGCATATGAAAGATCATTTAATTGAAATATTGAAAGACAGAATTAAGTTTTCTAATGATAAACGTTATTTCGAAATCTTTGTCGAGTACTTTATGTAATTAAAAAAGCTCACTTTATCTTTCACTAATCGGTTCCTGGATCACCACGCACAATTCGGAAACTATCCTAAATTGTATATTGGTCTAGTACGTCACTTATGCACTATAACTGCTATTATGTTGTATAATAAAACGCTCACTATTTTGTAGTGAGCGTCAGACTGTAGACAAAAGGGTTGGAAATCGTCACGATTTCCAACCCTTTTTCCATTTTGGCACTAAAATCAGAGAAATAATCCCGACTTGGGCTCGGATACTCCTCTGGTTTACGCCGTGATTGGCGTATTCCATGTCCAATTGGCCAACTTCTTCAAATTCATGGCAGCAAAAGTTAGCATCGCCTGCATGGACAATTTTTTCAACCCTCGTTGGGTAGTCCATCGCATGCCATGCTTTTCTTTGGCATCGGCAAATACACGCTCGATCGTTTCTTTACGCTTGCCGTAGATTTCTTTGATTTCATGATGATGCCTTAAATCTTCCGCTATATCCAAGTGGTCTTGCCAGATGTGTCGCTGGATCATCTTCTGACGATTCTGACTGTGCGTACACTGGTCGATGACCGGGCAGGCTGCACAGATGGCAGGTTCAGAGACATACTGTCGATACCCTTCTTTCGTGGTGGTGCGGTAGTTCAAGATCTGCCCTTCCGGACAGAGATAGCAATCATGGTATTCATCATAGACGTACTCACTTTTCTTGAAGAACTCTTTCTTCGTCATTGGCCGCTTGTACGGAAGAACGGGAAGCATCTGATTTTCCAACAGGTAATTCGCGATAGCTGGTGTCTTGTAGGCAGCGTCGGCAGCAACGGCAACCGGTCTTCCGACTTGATCAATAATTTTTTCTACCAATGGCTCAAGCAGCTGACTATCGTGGATATTACCTGGCGTCACGATGTTTGCCAGCACGAATCCTTTCTCGTCTGTAGCTGCATGGAAGGAATAAGCGAATTGCTTGGTCCGTTCATCTTTTACATAGTAGCCGCTTTCCGGGTCCGTCGTGGATTCCTTGATCTCCTTGTACTCTTCCTTCTCAAACTTCTCCGGCGGAAATGGCTTCTTCCCATTTTCCACGCGGTCGATATTCAATTCTTCCTGCAGTTTCTTTTCATACGCTTTGGTCTCTTTCCGAACGACTTTCTTTTGGAACTTCCGCTTATTTGCGCTTGCCTTTACGTGAGTAGAATCGATGAAGACGTGGTCGGGGCTCAATAACCCTCTATCAGCTACTACTTTCAAGACCCGGTAGAAAATCTGTTCAAACAAATCCGTCTCTGCGAATCGGCGAATATAGTTTTTTCCGAACGTGGAGAAATGGGGAACTTCGGTATGAAAACCGAAGCCAAGGAACCAGCGGTATGCCACGTTCGTTTCGATTTCTTTAATGGTCTGCCGCATGGAGCGGATGCCGAAGGTATATTGGATGAATGTCATCTTGATTAAGACCACAGGATCGATACTGGGACGACCGATGGGTGAATACAAATCCTCGACGAGTGGATAGATAAACGAAAAGTCGATTGTCGCGTCCAGTTTCCGCACTAAATGATCTTGCGGCACCAACTGCTCAATCGTGAGCATCTCCAACTGTTCGCGTTCATTAATCTGGTTCTTCGTCATCATGTCCATCACCTCAAATAAATGTTCAACAGGTATCCAGTTGATTGGAGCGGAGGATGGCGACTCCTGCGGGAACAGCACGAGCCGAAGACCCTGGACTGAGCGTAGCGAGGGAAGCGGCTGAGGCCGTGCCCGCGGAAAGCGTCCATCCGCAGCGGAAATCAACTTTTCCTGGCGTTTACTCTATTGTAAAAGAAAAAAGACTGTAGGCAAACCCCAAATTTCCGGAGTTTGTCTACAGTCTGAAGCTCACTATTTTGTAGTGAGCGTTTTGATGTTTCATCTTATGACTTAAACTTCGATTTAATTTGTGGAATAACCTTCACAAGATATGGCGTCAATGCAAAGTTATGCATAAGTTGATTAGGCCCTTGCTTTATCGTTGCTGCATCAAAATCCAAACTACCGATCAAGTCATCTATGAACGGAATATCTTGAGGTGAAGTCGTTGAATAAGCATCAATTGACTTTTCAAACACTTTACCGTTTATGCCCCACTCATCAGCCACTTCATAAATCAATTCTCTCTTCTTATCATTTTTCCAATCCTCAAACGCCTGATCGAAGTTAATATTACTAGATACGTTTCCGGTTTGTAATTCTTCCACTACAAACTCCTTTAGTAATGTAGCTTGTTCATGTTCACCGAAGTTACTCAACTCTTCGATCTCTTGATGGATGATACGTAACGTTTCTGCATCGACCGTTTGAATACCATTCGTCGAAGTTGTTTTAGAGCCAATGAGGTTCAAGATATGGTTGGCGTCTATAATTTGTGAACCTGCAAGTTTAGTTCTGCCGACTAAAGCCGGAGCTACATCACCTGGTAACTCTTCTCCTTCTTCAAAGGTTAAGTTACGGTACGCACCGGTATATTGAAGCCACGTACGTTCGTCTATTCCGAATGCTGTTTCATCCCACGCATACTCATAATACTGCTCGACTAAGTTAAATTGTGTTGCAGCTTCTTTGTACACTTGTATGAACTGTTTCTTATGCTCTTCATACGGTTCAATGGATTGCCAGTCCGTCGGATCAGGTAACGTATTCATCATGTCGATAAATGCGAGATTTAACCTCTTGACTGCTGTTTGGTAGGGCTCAACAATTGCTCTACTACTCGTTCCCCCACTACCGTAGAGTTTTAAGGCAATGTTGACCATTTCTTCAGTGATTTTTGGATATTGGAAATTAATCACCGTTCCGAATTCTTTCGTTGAACCATAGATACGATTCGTTCGGGAGTACGCTTGAATCAATCCATGTAATTCGAGTGAACGGTCCACATAAAGTGTATTGAGTAACTTAGAGTCATATCCTGTTAGTAATTGATCGGCTACGATGACCAGGTCTATATTTTTAGGGTTACGTCCACTTCCCCCTCTTGTCGCACGTTCAATCATGTCCTCAAAGTAGGCTTCTTCCCCGCGCTTTTTATCCCCTGCAACGAACTCAATTCCAGTAAATCCTCCGTATTCCTTGAACATATTTTCAATGACGACAGGGTCTACACGTTCCGACTCATTCTCACTGCCAAAACTAAATGTCATAGCTATATTTAGTTGAATATCTCTTTCGGCCATTTGCTTTTTAAATTCTTCGAAATAAGCAAGCACACGTTTTTTATACGCAACCGTTAGAATAGCATTAAATTCTCGATTTTGAGACTGTGCGTCCCACTGCGTTAATATTTCTTCGACAACTCGTGGAATATGTGTCTCATCATGGTACACGAGTAGACCTTCTTTTTTCGCAGCTTTTTCAACTTCTAAGTCTGATAGTTGTTGTATATCTCTTTCTAAAACCTTTACCACTGCATTTGGCAGCTGAATCTGAAGCCTTTCAACCAGTTGTTCTCTTAACTCTTCGTAACTTTTAAACTCACCGGTATTAATATAATCGACGTGAAAGCCGAGTACGTTTCTATCTGCAATTGCTTCCTCAATCGTATACTGGTGAATGAGTGGACCAAATAGCTTTTCTGTTGTATCAATCAGTTCACTTTTTTCGTTGATCTTTCCCTTCGCTTGGTTTTCATCAAACAAAGGAGTACCTGTATAACCGAAGAATAAACTATTGTTTCTAAAATACTGTTTAATTGTTCCCATCATTTGACCCATCGTTGTACGATGCGCTTCATCAATAATAAAGACGATACGCTTATCAGCGAGACGTGTATCGTTTGCTTCCATCAAATCTTTCACTAAATTACTTAGTTTATAGGTCGTCGTTACAACAATGCCGTTATTCGGTGAATGCAAGATTTTACGCAACTCATATGTATACTTTGTATCATCTACAGAAACGGATTCATACGCTGCATAGGCTTTGAAGTTCTCACTCGTACGACTGTCTAATTCACGCCGATCTACGAGGAAGACCACTTTATCAAAGCCTGCTCGCGTAGAAAGAAAGAGAGCCGTTTTAAAACTCGTAATCGTTTTTCCTGAACCTGTCGTATGCCATACAAAGCCACCGTGCGGTATACGGTCCTCATTATCCCATCCAAACGCTGC
Source organism: Sporosarcina sp. P33 (assembly GCF_002077155.1). GTDB lineage: Bacteria > Bacillota > Bacilli > Bacillales_A > Planococcaceae > Sporosarcina. The sequence continues at coordinate 1,401,623 of NZ_CP015027.1, forward strand.
AGCTTCAACTGCTTGTAAGGCATGTACTTGATAGGAACGCATGAGCATATGACGACGATTGTCTTCTTCTCTTGCTTCATCAATCACTAAATAATCCCCGACCATTTGATGCGCCATTGGAATCATTAAAAATTGGTTAATGACTTCTTCCCAGTTGTTCACAGGGATATTGTCTTTATCTGCCCAGTGGAAGAGGAAACTTGGGTTGAAATCATGCACCGTTTTAGGCGTCGCAAAATAACGCGTCGCAACTTCAGAAGTCACGACCATCATTTGTGAAAACGCCATGAAATTCAGCGTATACTCCCCGTCTTGGTAGTACCGTTTGAACTGGCTATACGCTTCATCAAAGGTTTTATCCGCTCGTTTTTGTTCAATATTAATTAGTGGTAAGCCGTTAATGAGTAAAACAAGATCAAAGCGATTACCTTTTGGTGTCGTAACTTCTCTTGCGATTGTATAACTAGAATCTCCACCACTCACTTGCGCTTTTTTAAAAATGGTTAGCGTGATTTGTTCTCTCGTCACACGTGGATTCGGATCTCGGTGAATGCCATCAATCTTTCCTTTAGATCCTTCCATCGCTAATAGTTTTGCTGCTTCAAAACTATTGGCAATTTGATTTACTTGTGCCATCACTTGATTAAACTCATTATCTGTTAGCGGAACACTTTCCAATTGATCGACGTTGATCCGATTCAGTTCGCTACGCCAATGATTGATTAAATCGTCTGTCGTTACTTTTCGTTTTGTCCCATCGAGTTCTTCAGGTGATTTCCATTTGAAGCGTTGTAACTTCTCCACAAAACAATCTTGAAAGTTTGCTTCTGAAACATTCTTTGGTGCATTGCTCATGAGAATACCCCCTTAGACAAACATTTCCTCTAAATACGCTTGTTTCATTGCTTTTAGTTTATTTAATTTTTGTTGTTGGTTAACAATCCCGTCGTCTACCGTTTTGAATAATTTCCCAATTAATTTTTGTTCATTTAAATTTGGTATAAGCAATTGGAAATCTTCTACAACATTCTTTGAAATATTAAGTTGGGACATACCAGCACCTTTAAATTTGAAATACCTTTGATGCTTATTAATATATGAGAACAAAAATAACGGATTCACGTTTTTATTAGGCCTCAATAATGCTACTCTTTGATTAAGAACAAATTTATTACTTTCTGGTATTAATGCTACTCTTCCTAATAAATCTCCATAGCCAACATCACTCAAAATCATAACCAAATCATCTTTTACAAGTAATTCGTTTGATTCATCAATAAATTTACCAGACGGCTTAAAACCTCCATCTATTGAAATAGAGTTTAAATTAATCAATTCGTACTTTCCTGATTTCGATTGTCTATCTTCATGACCTCTACCATTTTTATAAGTAGTTAATGTGGACAATTTAGTTTGTTCCCATTCATCCGTAAATCCTGCAAACCTCCTTTTCGGAACTCGCTCTCCTTCAGAAGGGAACATCTCAGTAAGATAAGCAGATTTCAAAGCTTTTGTTTTTTCTAACTTGCGCTGTTCGAGCGAAATCATTTGATCTAAGTGCTTGAAAAAGTTGCCGATTTTTTGTTGTTCTTTTAATGTTGGAAAGTATATTGGTATCTCAGATAAATCGCCGAGATATATTCCTGGTTGAGCAGATACAACTTGTCTATTTTTTAATTCCCTTTGAAAATAATTACTGTTGACCGTAGTATATAAAAACTCAGATTCAATTTCTTTTTTCGGTCTTAGATATGCAACACTTCGTTGGAATGTAAACTCTTTTTTATTTATTTTTAACACAGCTGCTTCTCCAATTGATCCAACAACCGTCAGTAGGATATCTCCATCTTTTAATTCGAAATTACGATGGATTTTATTGTATTCATCTACAGAAATCTTCCTATCAGTTTTGTCTATATTAATTCGTCCATTTTTAATGTTTTTTGCACTTAATAAATAAATTCCTTCTTCAACGTTTATATGAGTACCATGAGTACCATCCTTTAACAAGTCAAGAACCATATATAAATATTCTTCTGACCAATCATCCTTAAACTCTTTAAATCTTTTTTCAGGAATTACTCTTTTCATGATTCATTCACCACCAATTGCTGCATCATTTCTTCCAGTCCTTGCTTTAATTGCTTACTTTCTTCCTCCAATGTAGCTAACGTGTCAGAATAACGGTTTTGTAATTCTTCTAGTACCGTTAGTTCTTCAGTTAAAGGATTTTCAATTAATCGCATAATGTTAGAAACGAGTGAACCGAACCATTTTTCATGCATTAGCTCATCAATTTCCTCACACGTCAACGTTTCGATGCGTTTTTCTGTTGCTTCTTTTAATTCTTGATTTAATTTCTTCACATCACGATTTAGCGTTGTCTTTTCATTTAGCAAGCTTTCTGCTTTTTTCAATAAGGTGTGGTCTGTACTTCCTTTATCTGATTCTTTTAATAGTGAGCGGATCGCTCCTATTGTGAAAGCATCTTCTTTGTCGTTCAATGCTTCGCTTAAAGCGACTTCTTCATTACTTTCTTCCACCTTGGCTGCTTCGACTAATTCAGCTAATTCAGCATCAATTTCAGAAAGTCTTGATTCTTTTTCTTCTATAATAGAAACTTCTTCAGCGAATAGATGTTTCACCATTAATTCAGTCGGAATGATACTGCCTATCCAACCATCTTGCTCTTCTCGCTTTGTTTTCCCAGATCCTTTCGTGACCATTAACGGCACGCGTGTACGACCAGCCGTATAGAAGTCCGTCAGGGAGATAATCTCAGTGTCATCTGTTAGCGTGTCTTTCCAGATTTCCGCAATGATCTGATAGCCATCGTATTCATCAATATGGTTAAAGGCTAATAACAGCTCTTTTATTTCTACTAACATTGAATCACGTAGTTCAGGGATAGCATTTACATCATCGATCGTTTTCAATAATGGCCAATACTTGTCCATATACGCTTTCAATTGTTGTTCGACTGCTTTTGATTTCTGAACGACATGGTCATCCGTCAATACTTTTTTCGTTAAGTCATTTATAGATTCTGTGAGTTCTACGTATCCACTACGCACTTCTTTCAATGCCTGCTTGATTATTGTTGGCACAGATTCTTGTAGTACTTTTAACTCTGCAATGTTGGCATATGGGATACCTCCGTAAAGATGAGCATCTACGTCTTGCGGAATTTCTTCCTCAACCGATTCAATGTATCTAGGAATATTTAAGTTGTATTCATTTTTAATTATTTCATCTCTTGTAGCCAAGTGACTATAGCCAGCTTCTTCATTGCGCGTCGCGTATGTATCGACAATTCTTGCAATGTCTTTTTCTTGTAGAACATTTTGCTTTCCTTCTTTCACAAACGTTTTAGAAGCGTCGATTAGTAATACAGGAGTGCCAAGTGGACGACCTTTCTTCAAAATAAGGACAGTTACTGGTATTCCTGTATTCGTAAACAGTTTATCTGGAAGACCGATGATGGTATCAATATAATTCTTTTCTAGTAAGCGTTTGCGTATTTCTCCTTCTGCTCCACCTCTAAATAACACACCATGTGGTAAGACAATCGCCATCGTGCCCTGTTGTCCTAAATGGAATAAGCCATGTAAAAGAAACGCATAGTCTCCCTTTGAATCCGGTGGTAACACACCTGCAACTTCAAAACGTGGATCGCTCACTTTTAAATTTGATTTATTCCAGTTCTTCGCTGAGTATGGTGGATTCATCACGACCGCATCAAATTGTACCCCTTCGTTTGGACGTTGTGGATCTTCTGGCCAGTCTTCCGCAAGTGTGTCGCCATTATTGATGGTCATTTTTTCTGGACGTACACCGTGAAGAAGCAAGTTCATTCTCGTTAAGTTATAAGTTGCTGTATTTTTCTCTTGTCCGTAATAAGCTAAGCTTTTCTTCTCATCTTCTGATAAATACTTACTCACAGTTAAAAGAAGTGAGCCTGAACCGACTGTCGGGTCATAGATTGTTTCGATTGACTTCGTTCTCGCAACGATTTGCGCCATGACTTCACTCACTTGGGATGGTGTATAGAATTCTCCAGCTTTCTTTCCAGACTCCATTGCAAATTGTCCAATTAAATATTCATACGCATCTCCTAATACGTCACCTTTTTGCAAAGCAACCATATTAAGATCAGCAAAGAGTAATACGAGTTCTTTTATATTTTTACTACGTTCATTTAAGTTACTACCTAATGCAGTATCTGTGAGGTCCAGTGTAGAACTTGAGAATAATCCCTTAAAATCATCTGAATCGCCTGTCACGGCAATTGTTCGTTCAAAATGATTCAAGCTATCTGTAACTTTTTGAACTTCAAATTCTCCCGAACGAATATCTGAAATCCATGTTTGGTATAAGTGTTCTGGTAAGACGTAGTAACCAAGAACATTCGACATCATTTCGACAAGAGGTTCGGGATGTTGTGCGTAGCTTTCACGATACGCGTCAATCACTTCTTGTTCAGAGTGCTGTTTCATGCCGCTTGCTGTTTTAAATGTATCGATCGTTTTATCACTGAGAAACTTGTAGAACATTAACCCCAACATATAATCTTTGTATCGACTGGCATCCATTGAGCCACGTAACTCATTGGCACCGTCCCATAGTCTTCTTTTGATTTCTTCTGATGTAATCACTTTGTATCCCCCATTAACTTTTCTAATATGTTTTATGTAACGTATCAATATTATTCAGCAATCTCTTTTCTATTATAGCAGTCTAATGAAAAATCCAAACAATAGAGTAATTACAGACAATCCTCTATTGTCTAAACCAATAATTCGAACACTAAATCCCAATCAAAATGGCTACGACTTTTGAGACGCACAATTGATAAATCTAATATAGCCGCAATCATTTTGACGTTCAATAATGTCCTTACCTCTGACAAGTTTGTTAAATACTTTTCTTAGTGAATTTTAATCTAATTAACATAACAAGTATAACAATAACAATTAAATATGCAGACGTTTTTTACTTTAATTACCTAGAAGATGCGAAGTAGTAAACACTTTTATCTTTATATCGTACTTTATCACAAATAATATCTAGAAGAACATAAGGGAAATCTGTCCTCACTTTCCCTATCGAATCAAGCAGAGCTCGATATTTATGATGGATCATGCTTTTCAATAGCGCCACGGGTTAATGATAAGATAACGATATATCCTCACATCTGTGTGACAACTTATATCCTCCCAATAATATCGAAACACTAGATTACGGCTAGTCTGTCATGTAACGTAATGTGACACCAGTTTTTCTGCCGCTCTAACCTACGCCGCACATACCAAAAAAGTTATACATGAACATATCATAAATCGAAAAAGTCCTGACTGTATTAACTTTAATACATACATAAAAAGTACCTATACGCGAAACTTTCATGGTTGGTTTAGTAAAAACCCATGTTTGAACATTCATGTTAAATACTTTCTTTCAAACTGAAATTCTCGACAAAAAAAACGCCAACCCCATAATTGGAGTTGACGCTTTATAGTTAGAACGGCTTGACTTACATCATGCCGCCCATTCCACCCATACCGCCCATGTCAGGCATTCCGCCGACGCCTGCTGGTTCTGGCAGGTCTGCTACTACAGCTTCAGTAGTCAGGAACATAGCCGCTACAGATGCTGCGTTTTGCAGTGCAGAACGTGTTACTTTTGTTGGATCCACGATTCCTGCTTCTACCATGTTGACCCATGTGCCTTCTGCTGCGTTAAAGCCGACGCCGACTTCTTCGCGCTTCAGACGGTCTACTACGATAGAACCTTCAAGGCCCGCGTTTGTTGCGATTTGACGTACTGGCTCTTCGAGTGCACGAAGTACAATCTTGATGCCTGTTGCTACGTCGCCTTCAGTAGATTCCAATAATGTTTCTACTTGCTTGTATACATTAACCAGTGCCGTACCGCCACCGGATACGATTCCTTCTTCAACTGCTGCACGTGTAGAGTTCAATGCGTCTTCGATGCGAAGTTTGCGCTCTTTCAGTTCAGTTTCAGTTGCTGCTCCGACTTTGATCACTGCTACGCCGCCAGCCAATTTCGCCAAGCGCTCCTGCAATTTCTCTTTGTCGAATTCAGAAGTAGTCTCTTCCAACTGTGAACGGATCTGCCCAACGCGTGATTCGATTGCATTCGCATCGCCGCTTCCTTCTACAATTGTCGTGTGGTCTTTCGTTACTACGATTTTCGCAGCGCGTCCAAGTGATGTAAGGTCAGCAGATTTCAGATCAAGTCCAAGATCTTCTGTAATTACTTGGCCGCCAGTCAGAATTGCAATATCTTCGAGCATTGCTTTACGGCGATCGCCGAAGCCTGGCGCTTTTACTGCTACTGCATTGAATGTACCGCGAAGCTTGTTGACAACCAATGTAGCCAATGCTTCCCCTTCTACATCTTCAGCGATGATCAACAATGGTTTGCCTTGCTGAACAACTTGCTCAAGCACTGGAAGGATTTCCTGGATATTGTTGATTTTCTTATCAGTAATCAAGACATATGGATTTTCAAGTACTGCTTCCATTTTGTCTGTGTCAGTTGCCATGTAAGCAGATGCGTAGCCGCGGTCGAATTGCATACCTTCTACTACATCCAACTCTGTAACGAAGCCTTTAGATTCTTCAATTGTAATCACGCCATCGTTGCCTACGCGCTCCATAGCCTGTGAAATCAAATCGCCGACTTCTTCGTCTCCTGAAGAGATAGAAGCAACTTGTGCGATTTCCTGTCTGCTTTCGATTTCATCAGACACGCTTTGAAGACCTTCAACTGCAGAAATTACTGCTTGTTCGATTCCTTTACGGATGCCGACAGGGTTTGCGCCCGCAGTAACGTTTTTCAAGCCTTCACGGATCATCGCCTGTGCAAGGACTGTTGCAGTTGTTGTTCCGTCCCCTGCGATTTCGTTCGTCTTGGATGCTACTTCTGCTACAAGCTTCGCGCCCATGTTTTCAAATGCATCTTCCAATTCGATTTCTTTTGCGATTGTCACACCGTCATTTGTGATAAGCGGTGAGCCAAATTTACGCTCGAGTACGACGTTACGGCCTTTTGGTCCGAGTGTTACTTTTACAGCGTCAGCTAGTGTATCTACACCGCGCAGCATTGCGGTACGTGCTTCTTCGTTAAATTTAAGTTCTTTAGCCATTGTAAATGATTCCCTCCAGAATTTTCGTTTTGTATGATGGTCTTACATAACAATCAATTAACCGATAATTGCAAGGATGTCACTTTCGCGCAGAATCAAGTATTCTGTGCCTTCATATTTCACTTCTGTACCTGCATATTTAGAGAAAATAATGCGGTCATTCTCGGATACTTCGAGTTCAACACGCTGTCCGTTCTCAAGAACACGGCCTGTACCAACAGCAATTACTTTACCTTCTTGCGGCTTTTCTTTTGCAGAGTCTGGTAAGACAATGCCGCTTGACGTTTTTTCTTCTGCTTCGATTAATTCGATTACGATACGGTCACCTAGTGGTTTCAACAAATGAAACAACCTCCTCGAGATTATGGTAATAGTTATTTTTCTTAGCACTCACTTAAGTTGAGTGCTAACACAATTCTTATAATAAAGAATTCCACGTCTAATTGCAAGTAAAAACATTCGACATTTTCTTCTTTTGCCAAACCTCTTTTTTCGCGTTAAACTATTCAACATGTACGAAAGAAAGGTTGTGCACCGTGAAAAAATGGGTTGTTGCTCTGATGATCTTCATGACGTACGTGCTGCTGCAGATTGGCAGCATATTTCTTGCCCCTGAACTGATTGCTTATTTCACAGGCAAAGACTTGTCCAAAATAGATGCTGTGTCGCAAGGCTTCGCCTGGACGCTGTTCATCACCCAAGGTATTGCATCACTCCTCATCGCTGTGATGCTGTTGCGCAATAAGCGATTCATTCCCGTCTTTAAAGGAAAGCCATCAGGATTCGGAGGCATCCTTCTCTGGGGCGTGCTCGGTTTCTTCCTCGCTATGGCAGGACAGATTATAGGAGCCGCAGTCGAGTCAGCGTTCGGTGTGACGGCAGGCTCTGAGAATACGGAGATGCTGTCGAACATCGCAAAGACTGCGCCGATTATCATTTTCGCCATGGTACTGTTTGCACCGTTCCTTGAAGAAGTCGTGTTCCGCCGGATTATCTTCGGCGGCTTGTACACGAAGACGAACTTCTGGGTCGCCGCAATTGTCAGCGCCATCGTCTTCGCTGCTGTGCATAACGAGTTGCAGCATTTGCTGATGTACTTGATGCCCGGTCTGGCATTTGCGTTCGTCTACTATAAAACGAAGCGGCTGCTGACTCCGATGATTGCCCATTTCCTGATGAACAGCTTTGTCACTGCTGTGCAATGGAATGCGGATAAACTGCAACAATTACAAGATATGCAGCAGAGTATCGTATTATTCCTGCAATAAAAAAATCTCCTCGCTAATGAGGAGATTTTTTTATTGGTATGCAGAGGGTTAAATTTGGCTTGCGGTTCGGGGATGGGAGTTCCAGCAGGGGACGCTTTCCCGAGGGCGTGGCCCAAGCCGCTTCCTTCTCTTCGTTCAGTCCAGGGTCTTGGACTCACGCTGATCCTCCGGGAGTCGCCCCTGCTTCCACTCCCATCCCTACTTTTAATGTGTAGCGATATAGATCACTCACTGGCAGTAATGCCTAAATTATTGTTTTCTTTTAATTTATCTAAGTTCATAGTGCAAAAGTATAAAACTATTAGACAATATGTAATTACAAAGCATGTATAAGCACTGTCCATAATCTTATCTATTTTATATTCATCAAGTTTCAGAACTAAACAAAAGGATCAGCTGATTGCAAGTCCATAAGACACGCGTTCCCCTGTAACGTCGAACTGTGCCTCACCCGATTTCAATATCTTTACTGCGCCGCCATAACTTGTACCATTTTATCAATGTCAGGCTTCGCTGTTCCTTTGACGTTCTCTGTCAGGATGCTGAAAATCAGTTCTTCCCCGCTCTTAGTCTTCACATAGCCCGACAGTGAATCGGTGCCGTTCAGTGAACCGGTTTTCGCTTGCACGTTGCCTCTGACGATTGGATTCGTTAAGCGATTGCGAAGTGTTCCGCCAAGCATTCTGTCATTGACTCCTGCGATTGGCAATGAACGTTCAAACGCAGGGTACCATTCTTTATTCTGAGCTGCGTACAGCACTTGTGCGATTTTCTCTGAAGGGATTTTGTTTTTATGGGACATGCCCGATCCGTCTTCAAAATACATGCCTTTCGTGCTGATGCCGTCTTTTTCCAACGTTTCTCTGACTGCACGCAGGCCTGCATTCCAGCTTCCTTCATTATAGACTGCACGTCCCATCGATTTTGCCAGAATTTCCGCGTGGGAGTTGTTGCTGTATTTCATAAATGGCATCATTAAATAGTATAATGACATCGATTTTTTCGTTGCGAGCAGTTCTGCTGTCGCTGGTGTTTTCCCGCGCGTTACACGGGCGGTCTTCTGAAGTGTAACCCCTTCTTTCGCCAGTGCCCGCTTAAAAACATCCGCCGTATAAGCCGTCGGATTGGAAACAGTAATCCACTGCCGCTTACCGCCCGAGTTCAATGGGACATTTCCTGAAACGATGATCGTATTCGTGCCTTGCTGGCGTTTCATCGTCACGGTATTGCGCTGATTTTTTGGTACTGTCCGTGTGCGGTTGACAACTTTGACGATATCCGTGTGCGGTGTCAATGTGACGGCTGCCGCTTTGCCGTTTCGTGTCGGCTTTGCTTCTGCGATGACAGTCCCTGCATCGTAGTCTTTATTCGGCGATATGGTCAGTGCCGATATTTGTGCTGCGTAATAATACGTTTCGTCTGCTTTATGGATACCCGGTGATAAACGCTGTGTATCGAACCACGTATCGTCCGCCACAATATGTCCTGTCACAGAATGGATGCCTGATTCGCGCAGCTGTCGCGCCAGGCGCAGCAGATCAGATTCCAGCAATGTCGGATCTCCTGTGCCCCGCAAATACAGATGGCCGTTAAGGACACCATTTTTCACCGTACCATTCGTCAGCACATCCGTATCGAATGTATAATCCTTCCCGAGCACTTCAAGTGCCGCCGTGGCCGTCAATACTTTCATATTGGAAGCGGGCGTTACGCCTTGACTGCCCCGGTATTGATAGACAACGCGATTGGAGTCTGCTTCACGCACGATAATACTGCTTCTCGTTCCCCGCATCCGCTGCCCCGTAATGACTTGATTGATGCCAGCTTCTAATCCTTTATAAGACTGCTGAGCCGCAGCTGCCTGATCTGCTGCTGCCGGAGCAGTAACACTTGCCATAATCAATAATGCGCCCAGCAACCATTTGCTCCATCTGCCTGGAGTCTTTTTTCTGTTCACTTGAATTCTACTCCCCCTATATGTTCTATTCCTCATTAGTTTACCATAGGGACTATGGAAAAAGAACCCAGTCCCGTTCTATTGTAATGGAAGCACAAAAAATCCTCCTGCCTGCGCAAGAGGATTAGCATTTGTTTATTTATCGTCAAGCTGATTCATCACTTCGTCGATCTGCCGCTGCTGTTCTGCTTTTACTTCTTCCAATTGGCGCAGATGTTCAGCTTTCTCGAACTTCCGGTATCCAAGACGTGAGATGACAATACTGATCTCATACAGGATAAATAGCGGAACCGTGGTGAATAGATGCGATACGATGTCGGGAGGTGTAATGAATGCGGCGAGCACGAACAGGACGAAGTACGCGACTTTCCGTACTTTGACGAGCACTTTCGGCTGCAGCACACCCAGACGGGATAAGAATAAAATGACGATCGGTAACTGAAAGACGAAACCGAACGGCAATAACAGGGAAAACAAGAAAGAGAAATATTCATTAATGCCGATTGTCTGTTCAATGTTCAATTGACCTGACAAGTTGATCATGAATTTCATGACATACGGCAGCAAGATGAAATACGAAAAGCTGATTCCTGCCAAAAACAGAAGAAAAGCAAATGGTATATAGGACAGTGTGACTTTTCGTTCCAACTCACGGAGTCCCGGTGAAATAAACGCCCAGAACTGATACATGATCACCGGTGAAATAATAACGATTGCCAGGAATACGATGACTTTTAAATAAATCACAACGGGATCTATCACATTAAACGCATTCAAAGTGACTTGTTCAGCCGGTGTATCAAATTGAATAAAATTAATCAGCGGCTTCGCCAGAAAGAAACTGCCGATTGCACCGACAATAAAGAAAACGACGATTACCATCAGCCGTTTTCGAACTTCATCTATATGTTCAATGATCGTTAAGTCTTTATCTGCCATCAGAATAACACCCTAACTCAGCGCACTTCTTCTTTCTTGTCTTCCGCCTTTTTTACGTCATCATCGTCGTCTGTAAGGCCTTTTGTTGCGTTTTTAAACTCACGCAATGAAGAACCGAACGCTTTACCGATCTCCGGTAATTTCTTAGGACCAAATATAAGCAATGCGATTACAGCGATAATCAGCAAACTTCCGATGCCTGGAGCCATGTTGGCCACCTCCTCATAATATGTCCATTCTACACGAAAACCTATGATTTTACTATCACCGCGGTCACGTTATTTGTGAATCTTTTACGTCGTTTTTAATAAGGTAAATCAATGTCTGCAGCTCACCGGACAAGTCAATTGTCTGAATGCGGATCGTATCCGGCACCGCCAGCCGTTCAGGGGTGAAGTTCAAAATGCCTTTCACACCGGTTTTCGCCAGACGGTCTGTCAGATCCTGCGCCACACGTGACGGAACGGTCAAGATGACCATTTCAATGCCGAGTTCGCTAATTTTTTCTTCAATCCGGTCTGGCGGATAGATGGGAATATCATTCCTCTTCTCGCCTTCATGCGGCGCTTTCGGATCAAATGCCACGACAATTTTTGTATTGTGGATTTTCTGGAAGTTATACTTCAGAAAGGCGTTGCCAAGACTCCCGACCCCGATCAGCGCAACATTCGTTTCTTCGTCCTGATCCAGAGTTTCGCGAAAGAACTGCAATAAAGAGTCGACGTCATAGCCGTATCCTTTGCGCCCGAGTGCCCCGAAATGGGAGAAGTCTCTGCGGATTGTCGCCGCATCGATTTTCATTGCTTCACTTAATTCACCTGATGAAATACGTTGTACACCTGCATCTGCATAGTTTCGTAAAAATCTATAATATAAAGGCAACCGTTTTGACGTTGCCTGCGGAATTCTAGGTTTATCCACAGCTGTGCCCGACCTCCAGTGTCACTTCAATAACCAACCCCTAAACAAGGGTATAGCCGCTTTTATCGTACAGCAGAACGGGGCCATTGTAAAGCCGATTATTGCATGGCGTGCTTCATTCCATTAAACTGAGAAGGAATAGAGGTGTGAGGCTTGATTATTTTACAAGTGAATGGATTGACCAAGTCTTTTTCAGGCACGGATCTACTGGAGAATGTCCGTCTCGAAGTACAGCATCGGGACCGCGTCGCACTGGTTGGACGAAATGGTGCCGGAAAATCGACATTATTGAAAATTATAGCAGGTGAATTATCTGCAGATGAAGGCGATATCATCATTCCGAAAGATGTTCGCCTCGGATATTTGGAACAACACAGCGGACTTGATTCGGAATTGACGATTTGGGATGAAGTGATGACTGTCTTCGTGCCGCTGCGTGAAATGGAAAGCCGGCTGCGCTCACTGGAGCATCAGATGGCCGATCCCGCGGTATATGAAGACGCTAGCCGTTATGAACGCGTCATGACAGAGTACGATGAACTGCAGATCGCCTTCAAAGAAGCAGGGGGCTATCAGTTTGAAGCGGATGCACGCTCTGTGCTTCACGGCATGCGGTTTTACCCCGATGATTTCGAGAAGCCTGTGCATTTGCTGTCAGGCGGTCAGAAGACGCGTCTGGCGCTTGCACGAATGCTGCTTAGCAGGCCCGATCTGCTGATACTTGATGAGCCGACGAACCATTTGGACATCGAGACACTGAACTGGCTGGAGCGCTATCTGTCTGCCTATGAAGGTGCCATTCTTATCGTATCTCATGACCGGTACTTCCTTGATAAAGTGGTCAACACCGTATATGAAGTATCAAGGCGGAAAGTTACGAAGTACAGCGGAAACTACAGTGCTTATCTGGATGAGAAGGCGAAAAACTATGAGCGTGACCGGAAGTTGTTTGAGCAGGAGAAAGATGAGAAAGCTAAGCTGGAAGAGTTTATTCAGAAAAATATTGCGCGCGCTTCCACGTCAAAAATGGCGAAAAGCCGCCGCAAGCAGCTGGAGCGCAGAGACTGGATGGATTCCCCGGAAGGCGATGAAAAGTCAGCCAGCTTCTCCTTCACACTGGACCGGCCGAGCGGCAATGATGTACTGTCACTTGATGACGTAAAAATCGGCTATGGCTCGGAGCCCGTTTCAAAGCATATTAATCTGCGGATCTATAAAGGCGACCGCGTGGCATTTATCGGCCCCAATGGCGTCGGCAAATCAACATTGCTGAAAACGATTGTTAAACGCAATGAACTGATGGGCGGCGAAATCCGATACGGTACGAATGTGCAATTCGGCTACTATGATCAGAATCAGGCAACCTTGATCGGTTCTGGCACCGTTCTGCAGGAAATCTGGGATAACTGGCCACTGATGAATGAAAAAGATGTGCGCTCATTGCTCGGACGCTTCCTGTTCACAGGTGACGACATTGAAAAACTGGTCACTTCTTTATCAGGCGGAGAAAAAGCACGGCTTTCATTGGCGCAGCTGATGCTTGAGAAATCCAACACGCTCGTTCTGGACGAGCCGACGAACCATCTCGATCTCGACAGCAAGGAAATCCTTGAAAACGCACTCGACGATTTTCCTGGCACCATTCTGTTCGTATCTCATGACCGGTACTTCATCAACCGGCTGGCAACCAAAGTCATTGAAATGAGTGATGACGGGGCTGTGGAATACTTGGGAGACTACGACTACTATATTGAGAAAAAAACCGAGATGGAGGAAATCGCAGAAGCTGTGCAACTTGAACAGCAAACGAAACAACCCGCCGTCAAAAAGGAAATAGCCAATAAAGAACAACAGCGTCAGGAACGGCGTTTAACCCGGACTATAGCAGACATCGAAAAGAAGATGGAAGCTGCGGAACAAGAAATCGAAACTTTGCAGGCCAGGCTGCTCGATCCTGAGCTGGCGAACGATCACGTCGAACTGATGGACATCCAGCGTCAAATCGACGAACTGCAAGCGATTCACGATGAACAATCTGAAGAATGGCTGGTACTGCAGGACGAGCTGGAAAATTTATAAGGAACAAGCGGACTTTCTAAGGAAGGTCCGCTTTTACCTGTTGATAAAACTTGTCCCGATAAAGTCCAGTACATTTGAAAACGCCCCATTGCTCCAATTTTTCACTCTGCATGGCCGTTTTTCCGACAACAACCGACAAAACTCTCAATTTCTTCGCGATTATTCGTCATTTTCACTATTTCATTATAAACCTATCAGCCAAAAACCACTTTTATTCTCCACAATCTTTTCCACAGATAAAATCGCGATTTAAACACATATGAACATAGTTATGAACATTATCCACAGTTATTAGATAAACAATCCACAAAGTTATCCAAAATGTATGCGGTTACGTCTTGCACATTACAGAACTTACCCACAAACTGTCCACAAATTGTGCATAAGTACGAATGTTCCCTATTGACAAATGAATATTCGTTTCACAAAAAAACACACAATTTGCTGAAAGTTAGCAAACTGTGTGTATCTGCTTAGATTGGCCGGAAACCCGGGTCGAATCGGGGCGGCCGTTTTAGCTTTTCTTTAATTGTCCAGCTAAAATCGGCCAGATGCTCGGGTCGTAAGGCAAAGCGGCTGTGCGGCAAAGTGCGCCGCTTCGCCTCTTTGCCTTACGCCTGCCGCATCTGGGCGGCCGATTTAGCATTTCTTTAATTGTCCAGCTAAATCGGCCAGATGCTCGGGTCGTAAGGCAAAGCGGCTGTGCGGCAAAGTGCGCCGCTTCGCCGCTTTGTCTTACGCCTGCCGCATCTGGGCGGCCGATTTAGCATTTCTTTGTTAATTCCATGAAGTTAACGGCATGCCGGGCCGTCCGTTCATTCGGGAATCGCTTCGCACACCGCTTTTCCACATTTCATAGCCAGCTGCGGCAATCATTGCCGCGTTGTCTGTGCACAATGAAATAGGAGGAACGTAAAATGGAATTCCTTCCTTTTCAAGCGCGGAGGTCAATGATTTTCTCAACCCTTGATTTGCAGCGACGCCTCCCGCTGCAATCACTTGTTTTACCTCATATTCTTTTGCTGCCTTCACTGTCTTGACGGTCAATACGTCCACAACACTTTGCTGGAATCCGGCCGCGACGTGACCGTGATTGATCTGCCCGCCTTTTTGCTCGATGTTGTGTTTATAATTGATGACAGCCGATTTTAATCCGCTGAAACTGAAGTCATACGAATCTGCTTCCAGCCAGGCACGAGGGAAGTCAACACTTTCCTCACTCTCCAATGCGAGACGATCCACTTGAGGACCCCCGGGATACGGCAGACCAAGCACACGGGCTACTTTATCATACGCTTCTCCCGCTGCATCATCGCGCGTCTCACCAATCAATTCAAATGAGCCGTGCGATTTCATCACAACAAGTTCCGTGTGGCCGCCGGAGACGATTAGCGCAAGCAATGGGAATTCCATTTCGTGAATCAGCTGATTGGCATAAACATGTCCTGCGATATGGTGCACACCGATCAACGGCAACTGATTCGCAAATGCAAAAGCCTTCGCTGCATTGATGCCGATCAGCAATGCTCCCACTAAGCCGGGGCCTTCCGTCACAGTCACCGCTTCCAGATCGCTTGGCGTAAGCCTCGCTTCACGCAAAGCTTCTTCGATGACAAGCGTAATCTGTTCAACGTGCAGACGGGAAGCGATTTCCGGTACAACACCGCCAAATTGCTTCTGCTGCTGAATCTGTGAAGACACAATAGAAGAGATAATCTCCGTGCCGTTTTTCACAATTGACGCTGCAGTTTCATCACAGCTCGTTTCAATTCCTAAAATATAATGATCTTTCCTCATGAGAACTCCACCCACATGACGAGACCATCTTCATGGTCGTCGGTATAATAGTTTTTTCTGATGCCGCCTTCCTGGAAACCGAGCTTCCGATACAACGATCGGGCCGGTTCATTGCTGACACGCACTTCAAGTGTCATTGTCTTCACTTCGTTTAAACGGCAAAGCTCCATCGCCTGACGCATTAAATCTTCACCATATCCCTTACCGCGATGCGCAGACAGTACAGCTACATTCGTAATATGGCACTCATCCAGAACGATCCACATGCCGCAATGTCCGACTACTTCCCCGTCGAGCTCTGCTACAATGTAATGAGCATAGGCATTGCCGGTCAACTCATGCTCAAAGATTTCTTCTGTCCAAGGCGTTGCAAACGATTCACGCTCAATAGCCGCAACCGCAGGAATGTCCTCCTGCGTCATTTTTCGAAATTGCACCTCATGACTCATGGGAAGACTCCTTCTTTGCCAAATTGGCTTCCGCCTCGGTTATCCGTTTATACTGCGGCGTAAACGTATGCACCGTCTCCGCCTCTTCTGTCTGCTGAGCCAATAAAATAGCAGAAGAAGCGCGCGGCACATTCATTGCGAATGAAACAAACTGCGCCTGTTCGCCAAGATGCTCACAGATCATGGCTTTATGAATCTTTACGTCTTCACCGACAAATAGGACCGGTTCATTATAGTCGCGCAGCTGACCAAGCAAGTCTGCTAATGCACAATGCTGGTCTTCCAGTACATTTGCCAGATCAGAACCTTCCGCACGATAAACACCGGCATAGACATTAGATCTTCTCGCATCAATTAACGAGCAGATCAGGCCCGTGTAAAGCTGTCCGTTCATTGCAAGAGCTTTAAGGCTTGAAACACCGTACAGCGGTTTTTTAAGAGTCCATGCAAGTGTCTTCGCAATCGTTACGCCTATACGCACGCCAGTATACGAGCCAGGTCCTTCTGAAACGGCAATCGCGTCAATATCTGAAGGCGTAATATCCGCTTTCCGGCACGCCTCTTCCACAGCGGGCATCGCACGCAGCGAGTGATTGACCTTCATCATGCTCGATTCTTCAATCAATAACACATCATCTTTGACAATAGCTACTGACAATGGGGAATTTGCTGTATCAATACCTAACCATATCATGTAAAAATCTCCTCACAAATGCGTGTAAATCGTTCGCCTTTTGGAATGCATTCAACTTGGCGGGAATCAGGTCCTGTATGATGAATCACTAATTCCAGACGCTGATCAGGCAGTTCATCTTGAATGAATTGTGCCCATTCCACCACAGAAATCGCATCTCCGTAAAACAGCTCGTCCCACCCTAAGTCTTCTTCGCTATTGGCTAACCGATACACATCCAGATGATTGAAAGGGTAATCCCCTTCGTACTGCTTCA
The DNA here is from genome assembly GCF_002077155.1 of Sporosarcina sp. P33. Taxonomy (GTDB): domain Bacteria; phylum Bacillota; class Bacilli; order Bacillales_A; family Planococcaceae; genus Sporosarcina. Next base: position 1,419,154 of record NZ_CP015027.1, read on the forward strand.
CAATTGTAAACGTAGGACTGCTGACTGTCCGCGTAACCCCAATCGCTTTCGCAAGGGCTTTTGTGAATGTTGTCTTACCGGCTCCAAGATCGCCTTCAAGTGTCAGCATGTCGGGTGGCCTCAGCCGGCGGCCAATCTCGGCGGCCAGCATTTCCATCTCTTCTACAGACTCAATTTCTTTCTTCCACACAGCCAACGCACCTTTCTCTTCCTATCATAGTACTAGTGTACAGAAAAACTGTTCAAAACAAAAGCCAAGAAGACGGCCCTGCCTGATTACAATAAAAAAACGATTGCACCGGTAAAGGTGAAATCGTTTGGAATGTTAAAATATGGCGGTCCCGACGGGAATCGAACCCGCGATCTCCTGCGTGACAGGCAGGCATGTTAACCGCTACACCACGGGACCTTAAAAAGAGCAAAAAAAATTAAAGCCTAGCAACGTCCTACTCTCACAGGGGGAAACCCCCAACTACCATCGGCGCTGAAGAGCTTAACTTCCGTGTTCGGTATGGGAACGGGTGTGACCTCTTCGCCATCGTTACTAGACTTCTTGAGTAAAGCTTGTTCACTCAAAACTGAATAAAAGACATTGGGTATTTCAAGTAACTTCTTTTTATAATAGGTTAAGTCCTCGATCGATTAGTATCTGTCAGCTCCATACGTCGCCGTACTTCCACCCCAGACCTATCCACCTCATCATCTTTGAGGGATCTTACTTACTTGCGTAATGGGAAATCTCATCTTGAAGGGGGCTTCATGCTTAGATGCTTTCAGCATTTATCCCGTCCATACATAGCTACCCAGCGATGCCTTTGGCAAGACAACTGGTACACCAGCGGTATGTCCATCCCGGTCCTCTCGTACTAAGGACAGCTCTCCTCAAATTTCCTGCGCCCGCGACGGATAGGGACCGAACTGTCTCACGACGTTCTGAACCCAGCTCGCGTGCCGCTTTAATGGGCGAACAGCCCAACCCTTGGGACCGACTACAGCCCCAGGATGCGACGAGCCGACATCGAGGTGCCAAACCTCCCCGTCGATGTGGACTCTTGGGGGAGATAAGCCTGTTATCCCCGGGGTAGCTTTTATCCGTTGAGCGATGGCCCTTCCATGCGGAACCACCGGATCACTAAGTCCGTCTTTCGACCCTGCTCGACTTGTAGGTCTCGCAGTCAAGCTCCCTTATGCCTTTGCACTCTGCGAATGATGTCCAACCATTCTGAGGGAACCTTTGAGCGCCTCCGTTACTCTTTAGGAGGCGACCGCCCCAGTCAAACTGCCCACCTGACACTGTCTCCTGCCCGGATCACGGGCAAGGGTTAGAAGTCCAATACAGCCAGGGTAGTATCCCACCAATGCCTCCTCCGAAGCTGGCGCTCCGGAATCCAAGGCTCCTACCTATCCTGTACAGGCTGCACCGGAATTCAATATCAGGCTACAGTAAAGCTCCACGGGGTCTTTCCGTCCTGTCGCGGGTAATGCGCATCTTCACGCATATTATAATTTCACCGAGTCTCTCGTTGAGACAGTGCCCAGATCGTTACGCCTTTCGTGCGGGTCGGAACTTACCCGACAAGGAATTTCGCTACCTTAGGACCGTTATAGTTACGGCCGCCGTTTACTGGGGCTTCAATTCAGAGCTTCGCTTGCGCTAACCCCTCCTCTTAACCTTCCAGCACCGGGCAGGCGTCAGCCCCTATACGTCATCTTACGATTTTGCAGAGACCTGTGTTTTTGCTAAACAGTCGCCTGGGCCTATTCACTGCGGCTCTCTCGGGCTATTCACCCTACCAGAGCACCCCTTCTCCCGAAGTTACGGGGTCATTTTGCCGAGTTCCTTAACGAGAGTTCTCTCGATCACCTTAGGATTCTCTCCTCGCCTACCTGTGTCGGTTTGCGGTACAGGCACCTCCCGCCTCGCTAGAGGCTTTTCTTGGCAGTGTGAAATCAGGGACTCCGGAGATAAATCTCCTTGCCATCACAGCCTAGTGTTATATGAGAACGGGATTTGCCTCGTTCTCCACCTCACTGCTTAGACACACAACCAACTGTGTGCTCACCCTATCCTACTGCGTCCCCCCATTACTCAAACGGCGGGGAGGTGGTACAGGAATATCAACCTGTTGTCCATCGTCTACGCCTATCGGCCTCGACTTAGGTCCTGACTAACCCTGAGCGGACGAGCCTTCCTCAGGAAACCTTGGGCATTCGGTGGAAGGGATTCTCACCCTTCTTTCGCTACTCATACCGGCATTCTCACTTCCAAGCGCTCCACCAGTCCTTCCGGTCCAGCTTCAACGCCCTTGGAACGCTCTCCTACCATTGACCATACGGTCAATCCACAGCTTCGGTGATCTGTTTAGCCCCGGTACATTTTCGGCGCAGCGCCACTCGACCAGTGAGCTATTACGCACTCTTTAAATGATGGCTGCTTCTAAGCCAACATCCTGGTTGTCTGGGCAACGCCACATCCTTTTCCACTTAACAGATACTTGGGGACCTTAGCTGGTGGTCTGGGCTGTTTCCCTCTCGACAATGGATCTTATCACCCACTGTCTGACTCCCAAACATAAATCATCGGCATTCGGAGTTTGTCTGAATTCGGTAACCCGGGATGGGCCCCTCGTCCAAACAGTGCTCTACCTCCGAGATTCTTTCGTTTGAGGCTAGCCCTAAAGCTATTTCGGAGAGAACCAGCTATCTCCAGGTTCGATTGGAATTTCACCGCTACCCACACCTCATCCCCGCATTTTTCAACATACGTGGGTTCGGGCCTCCAGTCAGTGTTACCTGACCTTCACCCTGGACATGGGTAGATCACCTGGTTTCGGGTCTACGACCCCATACTCATTCGCCCTATTCAGACTCGCTTTCGCTGCGGCTCCGCTTTCTCAGCTTAACCTTGCATGGAATCGTAACTCGCCGGTTCATTCTACAAAAGGCACGCCATCACCCATTAACGGGCTCTGACAATTTGTAAGCGCACGGTTTCAGGTTCTATTTCACTCCCCTTCCGGGGTGCTTTTCACCTTTCCCTCACGGTACTGGTTCACTATCGGTCACTAGGGAGTATTTAGCCTTGGGAGATGGTCCTCCCGGATTCCGACGGAATTTCACGTGTTCCGCCGTACTCAGGATCCACTCTGGAGGGAATGCACTTTCGACTACGGGGCTTTTACCCGCTGCGGCGGACCTTTCCAGGTCGCTTCGTCTAATGCATTCCTTTGTAACTCCGTATAGAGTGTCCTACAACCCCAAGAAGCAAGCTTCTTGGTTTGGGCTCTTCCCGTTTCGCTCGCCGCTACTAAGGGAATCGATGTTTCTTTCTCTTCCTCCGGGTACTTAGATGTTTCAGTTCTCCGGGTGTGCCACGAGTATGCTATGTATTCACATACACGTACTGTCCCATTACGGACAGTGGGTTTCCCCATTCGGAAATCTTCGGATCAAAGCTTACTTACAGCTCCCCGAAGCATATCGGTGTTAGTGCCGTCCTTCATCGGCTCCTAGTGCCAAGGCATCCGCCGTGCGCCCTTTCTAACTTAACCTATAAAAGGTCCAACGTCATCCTAGCGATAGGAATCAGAAGGTTAAAAAGATTGCTTGAACTGCATATGACTATGCAATTCGGTTGATTACTTGATTACTTTCAATGTCGTTTTATCCAGTTTTCAATGAACAAGAAAAAAGCTTTGAACACTCAAAAAATGAGCCTTCAAAACTGAACGCAAAACGTTAACGTGATGAATCGGAGATTCATCTTCCGAATGTTTCCGTCATATTTCAGACAAGAGAACATAATCCTTAGAAAGGAGGTGATCCAGCCGCACCTTCCGATACGGCTACCTTGTTACGACTTCACCCCAATCATCTGTCCCACCTTCGGCGGCTGGCTCCCGTAAGGGTTACCCCACCGACTTCGGGTGTTACAAACTCTCGTGGTGTGACGGGCGGTGTGTACAAGACCCGGGAACGTATTCACCGTGGCATGCTGATCCACGATTACTAGCGATTCCGGCTTCATGCAGGCGAGTTGCAGCCTGCAATCCGAACTGGGAACGATTTTGTGGGATTGGCTCCCCCTCGCGGGTTTGCAGCCCTCTGTATCGTCCATTGTAGCACGTGTGTAGCCCAGGTCATAAGGGGCATGATGATTTGACGTCATCCCCACCTTCCTCCGGTTTGTCACCGGCAGTCACCTTAGAGTGCCCAACTGAATGATGGCAACTAAGATTAAGGGTTGCGCTCGTTGCGGGACTTAACCCAACATCTCACGACACGAGCTGACGACAACCATGCACCACCTGTCACCACTGTCCCCGAAGGGAAAGGCATGTCTCCATGCCGGTCAGTGGGATGTCAAGACCTGGTAAGGTTCTTCGCGTTGCTTCGAATTAAACCACATGCTCCACCGCTTGTGCGGGTCCCCGTCAATTCCTTTGAGTTTCAGCCTTGCGGCCGTACTCCCCAGGCGGAGTGCTTAATGCGTTAGCTGCAGCACTAAGGGGCGGAAACCCCCTAACACTTAGCACTCATCGTTTACGGCGTGGACTACCAGGGTATCTAATCCTGTTTGCTCCCCACGCTTTCGCGCCTCAGCGTCAGTTACAGACCAGAAAGCCGCCTTCGCCACTGGTGTTCCTCCACATCTCTACGCATTTCACCGCTACACGTGGAATTCCGCTTTCCTCTTCTGTACTCAAGTCCTCCAGTTTCCAATGACCCTCCACGGTTGAGCCGTGGGCTTTCACATCAGACTTAAAGGACCGCCTGCGCGCGCTTTACGCCCAATAATTCCGGACAACGCTTGCCACCTACGTATTACCGCGGCTGCTGGCACGTAGTTAGCCGTGGCTTTCTGGTAAGGTACCGTCAAGGTACAGGCAGTTACTCCTGTACTTGTTCTTCCCTTACAACAGAGCTTTACGATCCGAAAACCTTCTTCACTCACGCGGCATTGCTCCATCAGACTTTCGTCCATTGTGGAAGATTCCCTACTGCTGCCTCCCGTAGGAGTCTGGGCCGTGTCTCAGTCCCAGTGTGGCCGATCACCCTCTCAGGTCGGCTACGCATCGTTGCCTTGGTAGGCCGTTACCCCACCAACTAGCTAATGCGCCGCGGGCCCATCCTTCAGTGACAGCGAGACGCCGTCTTTCAACATTTCTTCATGCGAAGAAATGGATTATTCGGTATTAGCCCCGGTTTCCCGGAGTTATCCCCATCTGAAGGGCAGGTTGCCCACGTGTTACTCACCCGTCCGCCGCTAACTGTTAGAAGCAAGCTTCCAACAGTTCGCTCGACTTGCATGTATTAGGCATGCCGCCAGCGTTCGTCCTGAGCCAGGATCAAACTCTCCATAAGACCGGCCGCCAATTCGCAGCGGATTGCGTCGTCAGTTTCACTCGCTCAGTCGGTCACGTACGTTAGTACGCTCCCTTCTTCGCTCGATCACTTCCTAGCACTCCGCTACGACTCGACACCCGATAGAATGAAAATTCGATTAGCTCGAGTTTCATTTGCTGGCATCAATTAAGATACTCATTTTGTTTATGTCATCGCTAGATGCACAAACTGTATTTCGTTAACGTTTTGCTGTTCAGTTTTCAAGGTTCATATGGTTCAAATAATATGGAGCGGGTGAAGGGAATCGAACCCTCATCATCAGCTTGGAAGGCTGAGGTTTTACCACTAAACTACACCCGCATATAAATTGTAATGAAAAGAATGTTTGGTGCGGTAAAGAGGACTTGAACCTCCACGGGGTTAACCCCCACTAGGCCCTCAACCTAGCGCGTCTGCCATTCCGCCACTACCGCTTTATTTTAGCGACAATCTCTATTATACACCTTCAAGTTAAGAAGTCAAGTATTTTTTTAAAAACTTTTTAAAGTGAATGGTGAGCCGTACAGGATTCGAACCTGTGACCCTCTGATTAAAAGTCAGATGCTCTACCAACTGAGCTAACGGCTCGTTATAATAATACAAAGAACATTACGTTCCAAAAACCTTTAACTTTTTAATCGTGTATACACACAATTAAAATGGCTGGGGTAGCTGGATTCGAACCAACGAGTGACGGAGTCAAAGTCCGTTGCCTTACCGCTTGGCTATACCCCACTGATGATCTGCTGCCAGACCTTAAGGCATATGTTCTTTTATAAAAAGTGACCCCTACGGGATTCGAACCCGTGTTACCGCCGTGAAAGGGCGGTGTCTTAACCGCTTGACCAAGGGGCCGTATTAGTATTGCCGTTTCAGTCAGCGAACGTTTTGTCTCGCTTGTCTTAGTCGACTTTTACTATTATAGACAGGGTCTGCCCTTTCGTCAACCTTTTTAAGCAATCTTTTTTAAATTACTTTTCCCAACGCCCGAAAACGTTGATATAACGGCCTTCATACACAATTCTTTTTTATCGGAAAGACTGATTCTCTTCTGCTTTTCTCCAAATAGTAAAAGGCATCCGGTTCAGATGACCGAATGCCTTCTTACGTTATTCGACCTTCATAATCTTTCCGGCGCACTTACCACAGCGGTATTTCGTGCAATCCATTCTTCTTCGTCTTGGGTAATCTAACCCGCAGGCTGTACAGCGGTACAAGTGCAGCAGTGCTCTTTTTGCAGGGCGCTTTACAAGCGGCTTGCAATGACGCGGCGAATTTGTTTGTTTTAGAAGCTGTTTGAAATCCTGATCACCGTGCTTATACCCCTTGCCTTCTAAATGAAGATGATAATGACAGAGTTCGTGTTTAATAATTCCGATCAGCTCTTCCTCATCATGGAGTTCAATGACGAGCGGGTTAATCTCTATAAAGTGATCGGCCAGCTTATAGCGGCCGCCAGTTGTCCGCAGTCTGCTATTAAAAACTGCCTGATGAAGAAATGGTTTATGGAAAACATCAATTGAAATACGTTCAACTAGTTGCTGTAGTTGTTCTTCTGACATGCTGATTCTCTCCTTTATTTCTTAAGAGGAAGCATGGACAATGCAATACGTCCTTTTTGACGGTCGACAGAGTCTATCCATACCGTAACAATATCACCCGATGCAACGACGTCCAGCGGATGTTTGACATATCCCTTCTTCATTTTGGAGATATGAACCAGTCCGTCTTCGGAAACACCAATGTCAACAAACGCGCCGAAATCCACCACATTACGGACCGTTCCCTGCAGCTCCATCCCTTCGTGCACATCTTTAATATCCAGAACGTCTGCTTTTAATAAAGGCTGAGGATAATCATCACGCGGGTCGCGATTCGGACGCCGCAGCGTCTCTATGATGTCCCGAAGCGTAATTTCCCCTACATCCAGCTGTTCAGCGAGTTTTGGAACATCTACCTGTCCCAGTGCAGCTGCTGCCTCTTCTGTGCCAAGCTGCGTTTTATCCAAGTTCAGTTCTTTTAATACTGCTTCTGCCACTTTGTAGCTTTCCGGGTGAATACCCGTTGAATCAAAACGTTCTGCCGATTCCGGTATACGCAGAAAACCGATTGCCTGTTCATAGGTTTTGGCGCCAAGCCGCGGGACTTTCTTTAAATCCGTACGCTTTGTAAACTTGCCTGCCTCTTCTCTCGCTTTGACAATATTCTCCGCCACAGTTTTTGATAAACCTGAGACGTACTGCAAAAGAGAGGATGAGGCAGTGTTGACGTTGACCCCTACTCTGTTCACTGCCGTTTCCACAACAAATGAAAGGGAATCCGTCAAATTCTTTTTCGCAACATCATGCTGGTATTGCCCGACGCCAATAGAACCTGGATCAATTTTTACGAGTTCCGACAACGGATCCTGCAGACGGCGCGCAATAGATACTGCACTTCGCTGTTCGACCTGCAGGTCTGGAAATTCTTCTCTTGCCTTCGCAGATGCAGAATAAACACTGGCTCCTGCTTCATTGACGATTACATAAGAAACCGGCTTGTCCGCTTCTTTAATTAAATCAACGATGAATTTCTCTGTTTCGCGCGATGCGGTGCCGTTGCCGATGGCGATGATGGATATCGGGTATTTCTTCAATAAATCCATAATGACCTTTTTCGATGCTTCTTTTTGAGGTTTTGGCGGGTGCGGATAGATGACGGAGATATCGTGAAGTTTTCCTGTTTCATCTACCACCGCCAATTTGCATCCTGTTCTGAATGCGGGGTCCACGCCGAGCACGGTTCTCCCTTTTAACGGCGGCTGTAATAATAGGCTGCGCAGGTTTTCTGAAAACACATGGATGGCTTGTGTTTCAGCAGTTTCTGTCAGCGCAGTCCGCACTTCCCTTTCAATAGAAGGAGCGATTAACCGTTTGAATGAATCTTCCAATGCCTCTTTTATATATGGTGCTGAAGAGGATGGGTTGCGTTTGAGGTACATGCGCTCAAGATCGCCGACAATTCGTTCAGCCGGAAAACTTACACTGACACGCAATACGTCTTCTTTCTCTCCGCGATTAATGGCCAGCACCCGGTGAGGAACGATTTTATTCAGCGGCTCTTCGTATTCATAATAATTTTCAAAGACTTTCCGCTCGTCTTCTGCACCTTTTTTCAGCCCGGCCGCTAGTTTGCCTGACGCCCATGTGGTTTTTCTGATTTTTTCTCTCATCGCTGCGTCTTCTGATACCCTTTCCGCAATAATGAACTTTGCGCCTTCCAACGCGTCTTCTGCAGTATGGATTTCTTTTTCAGGATTGATATACGATTGTGCTGCAGTTTCAATATTTTCAGATGACTGCTGCATCAGTTGATCCGCCAAAGGCTCCAGGCCATTTTCGATAGCGATCATTGCTTTTGTGCGGCGTTTTTGTTTATAAGGGCGATATAAGTCTTCGATTCGCTGCAATACCGTCGCACGTTCAATTTCTGCTTTTAACGCATCATCCAGCTTTCCTTGTTCTTCTATTAAACGAAGGACTTCCTCTTTACGCTGCTCAAGGGATTTCACATAATGATAAGCGTCTTCAATGTCTTTTATCTGGACTTCATCGAGTGAACCTGTTGCTTCTTTACGGTAACGTGCAATAAAAGGTACTGTGTTGCCTTCTTCTAACAGTGCGATGACACTTGCCGTTTGGCGTTTATCAATTCCTGCACGGCTTGCAGTTGCTTCCATAAGATCTCTTGACAATTCAACCACCCTTTCTTCTTTCCATATAATAGCATGTATTGAAACTAGTTTCCTGCAGCAGCCATTTATTTTCAGGCACAAAAAAACCGCTTCAAATTAATGAAGCAGGTTGGCAGCGATGAATGTTGCATCATCCTGATCTCCGATAGTATCTTCAATCTTCTTGTACAGCTGATACGGAGTGGAGTTTTCCTGTAAATACTTTTTAGGGCTGCGTAAATTCACACCATCTGAATGAAGGAAGAACCGGTCGTTACGATTATACGGGTACCGCTGCGCACGGGGTGTTTGCGGCCGTCCCGATAAATAGCCCATGACAGGCAGCGGATAAATCATTTGACCGTTTGATTGCAAAATATAGAGGCGGATATTGCCGACACAGCTATACTCCAACGTTTTCTGTGCAAAGTATACTTTTACAATCCCCACTGCCGCACCGCGCTTGCGAAGCATTTGTTTATTGCAGCGAAGCAATAAATCATCAGGCGATTCATGGTGGTAGGCTGCCAGGACTTTCGGAATCACTTCAGCAGATTCTTTAGCCTCGGTACCGCTTCCCAGTCCGTCTGCAATTGCGCAAATGAAATAATCTTCTTCTGAATGAATGTAGTACGCATCTCCAGAATCTCTATTACCTTTTTTAGACTGTTGATATATATATGCCTCTACATAGTCATTCTCGAAAGTTTCCACTAATTCGCACCACCACTCGTAAGAATTGCTTCCTGTAGTTTTTTAATCGCTTTTCGCTGCAGCCGGGATACATGCATTTGTGAGATATCCAGCAATTCACCAGCTTCTTTCTGACTCATCTGATCGATATATGTATACTGGATGATCTGTCGTTCCCGCTCGCTCAAAACGTTCAGTGCTTCCAATACAAGCATGCGCTGGTCTGTTTTCTCAAAACCATCATCGGTTTCCCCTATAATATCGAGCAGTGTAATCGTTCCGCCTTCTGAGTCTGCATCCAATGTATGATCGATAGAGAGTGCCTGATAGCTTCTGCCCATCTCCATTGCTTCGAGCACTAATTCTTCGTCAGTGCCGAGATACTCTGCAATTTCATACACCATCGGCGAACGCTGGAATTCTATTGTCAGCGCTTCAACCGCCGCTTTAATTTTTGGTCCAAGTTCCTTGATTCGGCGGGGCACATGAACGGCCCACGTCTTATCCCGAAGAAAACGTTTAATTTCTCCAATAATTGTAGGGACAGCAAACGCTTCAAAGTTCCGGCCCTGTTCCGGGTCATAGCGGCGGATTGCACCTAACAGGCCGAGCATCCCGGCCTGCACGATATCCTCATGATGGGATTGGCCCCGTGAATATTTGCGCGCAATGGAATGAACCAGTCGTTCATAATGAAGGACCAGCTGCGTTTGTGCATGTTCGTCATTATTCTCCTGATAATCATGTATCCATTGAATGACTTGTGCTTTTGTTTCATTATCACGAGAAGACTGTTGATTTGACATGGTCCTCCCCCCGCTCTCTGCCCAAATACTTGGTCATGAAAACAATGACACCCTCTCCCTGGTCAACTTTTACTTCATCCATTAAAGTTTCCATTAAGTAAAGCCCTAACCCGCCTTCTCGCAGGGGAGAGTCTTCATTCCAGTCTTGGTAGGGACCGACCTTCTTCTTAGTTTCTTCGAAATTAAAGCTTTGGCCGTGATCTGTTACGACGATTTCAAGGCGATCTTCGTAAATTGCACAGCCTAAAATCACTTCACCTTTTTTTTCATCAGCGTATGCGTGCTGCACCGCATTCGTCACAGCTTCACTCGCCGCAATCTTCAAATCTTCAATTTCATCGTATGTAAAACCTACACGGCTGGCAAGACCTGAGATCGCTAATCGGGCCACGCCAACGTATTGGGCTTTAGCTGGTACTTTAATCTCGATGTAATCAAACGCCTGCATTATCTTCGCCACCTTTTGATTGTTCTATCTCCATAATATCGCTGAGGCCTGTAATCTCGAACAAACGGTAAAGGCGCTGATTCAATCCTTTAATCACTAAACTTCCATTATTCGCTTTCACTTCTTTGTAAAAACCTACGAATACACCTAAACCAGTACTATCCATATAGTTTACTTCAGACAGATCCAGTTCAACTTCCATTCCTGCAGCCTGTTCTAAATTTGCCAGATGCTCTTTTAGCTTTGGCGCTGTATATATATCAATTTCTCCGATAATCTTGAAATTATGAACTAAATCTTTATCTACTTGCTCTACTTGTAAATTCATTTCGCCACCCCGATCGGTTTCTCTATTTTTAAGTGTCCACAGCTGCCTTGCCCGCTGTGCACTCCTTGTTTTATACCCACTTCCAAAATTATTAAACCTTTATTTTGTTTTTTTCAAAATAACCAGTGTGAAGTCATCATGCAGCTGGTAGTTTTGCATTTTGGAAAGTTCATTAAATAAATAGTCGACCATCGCCTGTGCACTTTCCGAGCGCACATCGCGAAGCAATTTCTCAATGACGTCCAATTCAATAAAGCCTTTTTCGGTTCTTGTTTCGGTCACGCCGTCTGTCATAATCGCAATAAAATCGCCATTATTCAGATGGACTGTCCGCTCTTCATACTCTGCTTCTTCCTGAACACCCAGCAATAACCCTTTGCTTTCAAGCAAGCTGAATTCATCCGCTGCTGCGCGATAAAAAATTGCCGGTTCGTGGCCAGCTGAAGAGTAGCGGAATATTTCATTATCTGTATCGTACTTTCCATAGAACATGGAAATGAACATCGAATCGGCAACGCTTTTTTCTACCATCTTATTGATGATGTGCAGAACTTCAGAAGGACTTCTTTTTTCGTATCGCATACTGTCCATGCCGAACTTCACCATGGACATATGCATCGCTGCCGAAATTCCTTTGCCGATAATATCCGCAACCGCGAGGCACACCTCATGTGTTGTATCATTCAGGAAATAGACGTAATCGCCGTTCATTTGCTTCGCCGGTCTGGAAACCCAGCCGATTTCCAGCCCCTCCACTACAGGAGCGGCTGTTTGTAATAACGTGTTTTGCACACGAACTGCAATGTCCATCTCTGTTTGAATGGCTTCCTGCTTGCGGATTAAACTTTGATGTTCTTTTAGTGCCAGTCCATAATGAATCATCATTTCAATTAAGAAATCGAAAGACACGCCTACATCTGCCGGCAAATCGTCGATCAGCTGTTCAATAGATGTCTTATGAATACTGATGACATCTTCCGGCGCAATATTCTTTTCAATAAAGCTTCGGCTGAATTGCTGACCCAAATAAAGGTCTTCTTCACCCTGGGAGCGCAGATAATTCTCCAGCATTTGTTTATACTGCTTACCGGCTTCCTGTGGCAATACTCCTCACTCCTAGTGCAACCATTTCGTCGCTGTAATAGTGGTACCGACACCCACTTCTGTTTCTATAGTAAAATCATCCATTAATCGTTTAACACCAGGCATTCCTGCGCCCAGACCTCCCGAAGTGGTATATCCGTCTTCCATCACTTTTTGCAAGTCTGAAATCCCCGGACCTTCGTCAGACGCTTTGATGATCAGCCCTGCCCGTTGACCGACCTTGACAGATTCAATTTCAATCCGGCCTTTTCCCGCGTATAAGTAAATATTTCTTGCCAGCTCACTGATGGCAGTCGTGATTCGGGCTTGGTCTACCGTGCCAAACCCTGTACTTTTGGCTTCATTTCGCCCTAACTGTCTGGCAGCAACAATATCCCATTCCGTTTTGATCTCTATAGAAGACCTGTGTTCCATGGTCAGGCCTCCAATTCTCTAGTCAATTTCTCTAACCCGTTCTCCAAATCTAATGCAGTGGTTACATTCTCCAAACGGATGCCTAATTCAATTAGTGTAATGGCTACAGACGGCTGAATTCCAGTAATAACGACCTTCGCGCCCATGAGACCCGTCATATGAATCACATCTCCCAAAACTTTGGCGATAAATGAATCAATGAAATCAATAGGAGTCAGATCGATCACTACACCGCGCGCAGATGTCTTATGCAGCTGATTCAATAAATCTTCCTGGAATTGCAAAGCAGTCTGGTCATCTAATTCTACTTGTATCGATACAATCAATGTGTCTTTAAGTTTTAGAATCGGGATTCGCATCTTCATCCTACTCTTCCTCCTCCACAATTGTACGTCCTGTCATTTCAAGCGCTTTTTGCATACCTCTTCGCAATGTGCTTGTCGTCGAAAAGTCAGTCAGGTTAATGCCCAGTGTAACAATCGTCTGTGCAATTTCAGGCCGGATACCAACCAGCATACATTTCGCTCCAACTAAGCGAACGGCATCTGCAGCCTGGATAATATGGTGCGCCACCATCGTATCTACAACAGGAACACCGGTGATGTCCAGCAGAACCACTTCAGCACGCTGCTTGACCACACCTTCAAGCAAATTTTCCATAATCAATTTCGCACGTTCCGTATCGATTGTACCGACCAGCGGCATAACAGATATTTTATCAAATACAGGAATAAGTGATGCCGAAAGCTCTTGTAAAGCAATTTTCTGCAAGCTGTCCGTCCGCTCCCACTTTGTCGCATACTCTTCTATAATACTTTCACGCAAGGGGTTGATCCAGTTGGAAAATATACCGATTCCTTGACGCAAATTAGATTCGTCCAAGATACCTTTCTCGAAAAACAATTCATATACTACAGACGAAAATGTATCAATTGCACGGTTGATAAATTTAATAGACCAGCCAAAATGAATAATTTTCTCTGTGAACTCGTCCAATCGTTCCTTGTCCACTTGCTCGCGATTCGACAGATTCGATGTCATCAGTTCCGTGAACTCTCTGCTCGTTGTCGCTACCACAGCTGACGGCATTAACTCCAGAAAACGTTCATCGGTGCTTCCTTTCATAGACTCTATCCACCGAGTGGTGATTGTATCTATATTTTCGGATATACCTTTCTTCATGACTTCATTCATCGGTATTGATTCCTCCCTAGACTTCAGTTATCACTATTGTATCGAAAATCTGCAAAAACTACATGTTTTAACTTGTATTTATTAAAAAACTATAGAAAAACACTATAACCGGTTGGCTATAGTGTTTTTTTGAGCAGCCATTCGGCGCTGGTATCATTCTGCTATAAATGATGATTGGAATATGTATGCTAAAATTTAATAAGCCCGAAGCTTACCTGCAATGCTTCGTCGACTTTTTTCATTAACGCATCGTCTAAGTGTGTTATTTTGTCTGTGAGCCTCGACTTGTCGATCGTGCGGACTTGCTCGAGCAGGATCACTGAATCCCGCTCGAATCCATGCCGCGCCGCTGTAATTTCGACATGTGTCGGCAACTTTGCTTTTTGTATTTGCGCAGTAATGGCTGCCACAATCACTGTGGGACTGAACCGGTTGCCAATGTCATTTTGAATGATCAGCACCGGCCTGGTCCCTCCCTGTTCAGAACCGACTACAGGCGACAAATCTGCAAAAAAGACGTCTCCGCGTTTAATTGCCAACTTTTCATCCTCCGCTGACGCAACGTTCCACGGTATGCTGAGCTTCGAATTCCGCATATAAACATTCTGCCGCTATGTTGAGGTTGATTTGCGACATTTCCACATAACCTCTGATCATGGCTTCGCGTATTATGGAAGCTTCACCATTCTTGATATGTTTCTCACCTGTCATATAAACGAAATCTTCTTGCACTTGCTCCCATTGAAAGATTGCGTCTTCATTTTGCTGTTGCAATCTGGTTGAGGCTATACTAAGTATTCTTTTTTCGTTTTTATCCGTACGCAAATCGAGCACCTCCGACAAACCCATCCCTTTATTTCTATATCAAATCTATCTTACCATTTATATTGTAGTATGAAAAGACAAGGTTTGAAGTCTTATGACAAGAAATACAAGTTTAGTCGTTAGTTTGTCGAAATGAATAGTCACTGCGTCGTATATTTCGCCGGATAGTTTCAATCCTTTTACATGTGAACTCTGGGTATCCGCGTTGAAAATGTTACAGCGATCTCATACGGGATGGTGTGTAACCGGGCCGCCCATTCTTCCATGGTGATCTCTTCACTGCCTTGACTGCCTATCAGTACGACTTTTTCACCTTCAGGGTATTCACAGGGCAGACGGATCATGCATTGATCCATGCAGATCGTGCCGACAATTGGAACCCGTTTGCCGTCGATTAACACTTCCTGCCCTGTCAGCGAACGTTTTAATCCGTCTGCATAACCGATCGGCAGTGTACCGATCCATTCCCCTTCAGCTGCTCCGTACTTTCCGCCGTAGCTGATTTTTTCACCAGCCGCTGTTCTTTTCGCATACACTAATTCCGTTTCAATCGTCATGGCTTTTTCAAGCGGGAACGGCAAACATTTCGCCACTTCGTCTGATGGCGCGATGCCATAAAGACTGATGCCGTAACGGACTGCATCCAGTGCATATTCTGGAAATACTAATGCAGCTGCACTGTTGGACGCATGCACAAGACGCGGTTTTTCAGGCAGGCAGTTCACCAGACGCATAAATCGCTCAAATTGCCGCCGGGTAGGCTCCCGGTCTTTTTCATCCGCACGTGAGAAGTGTGTAAATATCCCGTCAATGGACAGAGGGGTTTCATTGATGCAAGCAATCAGCTGCATCAGCTCTTCCTCAGTCCGTACTCCGATTCTACCCATTCCGCTGTCGATTTTTACATGAACTCTGCATTTTTTATCAGCTATTTTCTGTCCGATGAGCTGTTTTACCCAATTTACGCTTGTTACCGTCAGAATAATATCATGCTCAGCCGCCACACCTGCGAACGAAACAGGCGAACAGCCCAGTACGAGAATGTCCACTGTCCGAATTGTTTTTCTTAGCGTCATCGCTTCATCCGGTGTAGCCACGGCCAGCATTTCCGCTCCCGCCTCTACTGCAGCGGCAGCGGCCCGTGCAGCTCCGTGTCCATAACCGTCTGATTTGACGACAGCGATTAGTTTCGTGTTTTCAGGCAGAAAAGAAATGACCCGTTCAGCGTTGCGCTTAATGGCAGCTGTATCTATAATTGCTCTGGTTGCACGATATTCTGTTTCGTTGAACATTTCGTTCCACCTCATTACAGGATAGACTGCTGAATGAATTAATTATCCATCCAACAGCCTATTCAAGTCAATTGATTCAGTTCCCCTTATTTCGACTCTGTTGCAGTCATCGAATTGGCGACGGTGATCAATTCTTCCTTACTTAACGTATCCGACGCAACGAAGAATGCCATGCCGTTCGCTTCCCAATGAATCGACTGTTCCGTTAATGCCGCCACAGCGAATCCTAAATCGACCGGATCTCCTTCAATGGATACAGGCAGCTGATTCAACGGTTTTTCAGCAGGCTCCTGGATCACCACATATTCCTTCTCTCCGCTGAACGTCATGATAATGCGCTGGCCGCTCTCAATCTCTACACTCTTTTCATCTGACAGCGTTGTGCCTTCTAAATTAGCGGAAGGATAATAGGTTTGCTGATTTGCTTTCGCTTTCTCTTCCCCATCATCTTTCGTTGATTCATTGTCATCAGATTCTGCCTGATCACCCTCTGCTTTTGGCTTTTCCATTTCCACTTTGTATTCAGCGACTTTATGTTCCACACCTAAAGCAATTTTGTCGAATTTGATGGCGATCTTTTCTTCCCCTGTTTCATCATGAATTGTCACCTTACTTGGCAGCAAGGTCTTTTTATCAATATGAATCTTCTGTGATGGCAATAGAGATTTATGATTATTGCGCGTTGCCGTTTCAAACACATATTCCTTTTCCTTCTCTTCCATTGTTGCATTCTTATCAGCCTTTATATCATCCGCCAGCGTCCCGATCAGATATCCCTGGCTGTTTTGTGCCGGCCAGTCACTTTGGAATTTATACGTTTTGCCTAATGACGGCGTAATAACAAACACGCCCTCCTCGTTACGGACGATCATCTGTGACTCATCACTGCCCGATTGTGTGACATTTACTTTGTAAAATTCCGGTTTTGTGTGCCATACTTCCACGCCGTACACCCGGGGCTCTGAACCTGTTTTGATTTCCATTGAGGCATTTAGTTCATAGCCTTTCGTTTCGTTCCACTTGCTGCTGAGTTTTTTTATTACATCTTCCTTAGAAGGCTTACCGCATCCTCCCAGTACCAGCATGACTGCTACGATTGCCAACAACATCATTTTCTTCCGCATTCTATTCATCCTTTCTCCAATCAATTCGGGTAGCTTATCTTATGAAAGGGATGAATCGAATATGCTAGCTTGTTTTAAATTCAGTTCAGGCACTGTCAGGATTCCATCAAAACCACCTGTGCCGCGGCGGCAGTTTGCGTGTGCGTGATGCTGACAAAGCCTCGTACAAGCTGCTTGCGGAAGTATAATACCGGGCGGCCGCCCGTTTCAGGGATGACTTCTATATCAAGGAAACTGCAATCGGCGCCGATACCGGTTCCCCGCGCTTTGGAAAATGCCTCTTTCGCTGCGAAGCGGCCTGCCAGATACTCCGTTTTTCGGTGACCGCTTAATGTTTCATAGGTTTGCAGCTCCCGCTCAGATAAAATCCGCTCACGAAATTTCGCATTGCGGCCGTCCAGACGGGCTATACGATCTAATTCTACGATGTCTAAGCCAATTCCTTGAATCACAATGAACATCTCCTTTCCATTCAAGTTGAATACTATGTATAATCAGTACAGAAGATTGAGGTGAAACCATGTTTATACGAACAGAAAATTTTTCACAGTATGTCCGCGCTTACCCTGTTGTAACATTTTTACTGGCACTGAATATTGGAATCTTCATCTATACATTGATTCCGGGTATTGGCGATCGGCTCTTTTTATTCGGTTTAGGTGATAACTTCCTCATTGCGAACGGTGAGTATTGGCGTTTAGTCACTCCAATGTTTTTACACGGCGGTTTTATGCATTTACTGTTCAATATGTTCTCACTGTTTGTTTTCGGTCCTGAACTGGAAAAAATCGCAGGAAAAGCACGCTTTATTACGATTTACATGTTAGCCGGATTATTCGGCGATATTGCAACGTACTTCCTGCAGCCTCCAGCTTACGCGCATGTTGGAGCAAGCGGTGCAATTTTCGGCGTGTTTGGTGCGTTCGGCGCATTGGTCTATTATACGAAGCATGCGTTCCCGCAGCTGAGACAGGTGATTCTGCCAATCATCGTCATCAGCATCGTGATGACGTTCGTCGGCACCAATATCAACGTGACGGCACATATCGCAGGACTGATCACCGGCTTTTTAATCGGGCTCAGCTTCTTCAATCCCAAGCGTATTGTGAGCTGGCGAAAAAGATAGTGCCATACACCACCAGACAAGGTACACTTGTCTGGTTTTTCGTTATTACCATATGGACAGCAAAAAACGAAGACTGGTGAAAGATTCGGACGCAGCTCCCAGAGCCAATCCAGCCGCTTTCTCATCTGCAATATTTAATCATCAAGAGCCGGACAAGATCAGCTGTCCGGCTCCGTTTGGAATTCTGCATTTTCCGGGTGGTACTCATACCAGGCCAGGAACTTCTCTGCTTCCTCCTGCGGCATATGCCGAATCGCCGGCGCATCGACAGTCATACCCGATTTGACATTCGCCGTGATTGTCGCAACATGTTTTCTTCGGTGGAAATAGTTTTGGTCCATCTCCATCGATTGTATTCGGGTCTTTTCGGTAAATACAGTCTGCCGGCTGATTATGCGGAAGCGCATAGTCAGCTGCTTCGGCAAGATCGTATACGCAGCGGTTTTATACTGCCAGACGCCGTGCAGCCAGACTAACGGAAGCAGCAACAAAGCGAGCAGGCCGTACGGGAAAAAGTGGTACGAAACAATCGCTATCGGAATCAATGTCAGAAACAGTTTAAAGCGGTAATAAAAATGTTTTCCTCGCCGGCCAATGCTCTCTGCCGGCTCACTGAAATCGATAGTTGGAAACAGCTCCTGCAGCGGTTCAATGATTCTGTTTCGCTTCGCCAATGGAAACAGTTTAATGCGGGAACCTTCCCCCACTCCGCCGGCACTGTTTATAACGACAGCGCCGTATCCGAAGAGCTGCCGGAGCGGATTTTCGGCAATCGTAATATTTTGCACACGTTTTAATGGAACGGTAACCCTTTTCCTCTCAAGCAATCCGCGTGTAATGACCAAATCATCTTTCTCGCGCATCACTTTAAAATCATAATTTGCAAGGAACGTCATGACAACTGAAAGCAGCCAGACAACCGCGAATCCCAGTAATACCATAATCGTTATGACGAGGACGCCAAAACGGATAAACGATTCCAATTCTCCAAACAGCCATTCAAATGGAATAAGTTCTTCAATTTGAGACAAAAATACAAACGCTCCTGATAAAATAACGCCAATTCCGCCTGAAGTGGTCGCAAGCATCAGCAAGTCGCCTGTCGTCATAGAAAAAATGACGGGTGCCGGCTGCGTACCAGCAGGCAGTTCCTCCGTATCTCTGATCAGCTGCCAATCATTCTGATCAGACCTTACAGGCATCGGTCCAATCATTCGTATTTTCTTTGCCTTCTGAATTTCCTGTTCAATCTGCTGCGCTGCCTCTTTCGTAATCGCGGTCAATTCTGCTTCCGCATCTTTGCCTGAAGACGAACCTGCTGTTTCGATTTTCACTTTCACCAACTGAAACGGACGGTGAAAGATTCCTTCCGTATAGTCAAGGCTTTGAATACGGTCGAAGGGAATATAACGCTTTTTCCGCACAAACAATCCCGATACTATGCGCAGCTCATGATCTTCAAACCAATAATCGAAGCGGCGCCACTTTACTACGCCTGAAATCAAGATGGACAAAATCAGCACACCGAATAAGAGTAATGACCAGTACTCGGCATACCAAGGCGCCCTGCCTTCCCCTTTAAATCCGTTTACCACGACTAAAATGACAAATGGGCCGATCATCTCTTTCAGCGCTTTCGCTGTTTCCACGACGGCCGATATCCAATGAAGTTTATACCGTTGTTCAGACATCATCTTTCGCCACCCTTGCAAACGTGGAAATGCGATTGCGCAGTTCATCTGCTTCTTCCGTCACCAATGCAGGAATCAAATGATTGGTCGCGGCGGTGGAAATGGTGATAGATGCCAAACCATATTTACGCAGGATAGGGCCTTCCGCCGTATCGACATGCTGGACACGCACCATTGGAATAAGCGTGCGATTCACGATGAATAATCCGTGCTGCAACTCAATCTCCGCTTCGCGCACTTCATAACGCCAGCGCTCCCAACGAATTTTCGGGAATAAATAAATAGAAAAAAAGAAAAAGAAAAGTACAACAATTGCAACGGCAATCATGATCCAGACCGGCCATTCAAAGAAGTATGAGAGAAAGCCCAGACCGGCTGCCACGGCCAGAATGATCAAACTTTGTATAATCCCATATAATCTCCACACGGTTAATCCTTTTCTGGAAATCTGGTTTGCAGGTTGCTGTCTCACTGGATCCACCTCTTTCTGAGTTCCTGTCAGTATATTCGGAACAACTGACATATCGTTTCATTCTAGTCGATCATATCATATTAAAGGCAAAAAAATCCGGGCTGCTAAAAAGCAGATCCGGATTTTGTAGTTTCTATTTTATCGCTCTGAACGATTACTGCTGCGTCTTGAAGATCCGCTGTCTCTTCTGCCGCCATCGCGCGGTCCGCTGCTGCGTCTCGATCCGCCTGAACCGCCGCTGAAGCTTCTTCCGCGTCCGCCTTGTGAACGTCCGCCGCTGCGGTTGCCGCCTTTATAGCCGCCCGAGCGTGAAGATGGTCTGCGTGAAGGAAGCGGGCGCTCTTCTGTAATACTTACAGGTGTCTCATCAACGTCTTTAGTCAATGATTTTAGAGCTGCTGCCACGATTTCTTTCGCATCATATTTCTCAAGCAATTGTGCTGCAAAACCAGCATAATCTTCCGAGTTTTTCTGTTCAATTGCTTCGCCAAGAGTTTCTACCGCAATTTTCTTCTGTTCAAGCAAAGCTTTAACGGAGTCATACGCTTCTTGGTTGTTTCCTCCACAATACGAAGGTAACCCATTTCACGCGGTGTTACGAATGTAACAGCGATTCCGCTTTTGCCTGCACGGCCTGTACGGCCAATCCGGTGAACGTAACTTTCAGGATCTTGCGGAATATCAAAGTTATAAACGTGTGTGACACCTGAAATATCCAATCCGCGTGCAGCTACGTCTGTTGCTACCAATACATCGATTTTATTGTCTTTGAACTGACGCAATACAGACATACGCTTCGCTTGTGTTAAGTCACCGTGGATTCCTTCAGCAATATAGCCGCGGATACTTAGTGCATGTGCAAGCTCATCGACACGGCGCTTAGTGCGTCCGAACACGATGGCAAGTTCCGGCTGCTGAACGTTCAATAATCTTGATAACACATCAAACTTTTCACGTTCGTGAGATTTCACGAAGAACTGTTCAATGTTTTCAACAGTCATTTCTTTTGATTTGATTTTAACAATTTCAGGGTTTTTCATGAATGTTTCTGCAATTTTGCGGATTGGAGCAGGCATTGTTGCTGAGAACAGCAACGTCTGGCGCTCAGCCGGCACACTTGCAAGAATCGTGTTGATATCTTCAATGAATCCCATGTTCAACATTTCATCCGCTTCGTCCAATACAAGTGTCTGAACGTTATCAAGCTTCAATGTTTTACGGTTAATATGGTCTAAAATACGTCCTGGCGTACCGACGACGATGTTTGGATTATTGCGCAGTGCACGGATTTGACGCCCGATTTCCTGTCCGCCATAAACGGAAAGAACTTTCGCGCGGCTGCCGTAGCCTACTTTATAAATTTCTTCTGATACCTGGATTGCTAATTCACGAGTTGGTGCGATGACCAATGCTTGAACCGCAGTACTCTTTGGATCCAATTTTTCTATGATTGGAATACCGAATGCTGCCGTTTTACCAGTACCTGTCTGCGCTTGCCCGATTACGTCGCGGCCTTCCATACCAAAAGTGATTGTTCCCTCTTGGATTGGAGTTGCCTCTTCAAACCCCATACGCAATAATGCCTTTTGTGTTGTTTCACTAATGTTTAATTCTGAAAACTTCGTCAAAATATCCATTCTCCTTTATTTCTTCATTTGACAATTGGTTACATCTGCAAATGAAAGCGCGGCAAATTCGAGCCATGTACTTTGAAAGTTGGGAGCGTTTCCGATATATCCATCTCTGGGCTGAAAAAAGAATCTTCTAGAAGGATTCCTGTGGGTGCAGAGGGGTCATATCAATTACACCTATCGTAATTGCGTCCAGATTTTTATGCAGCACAATGTAAAACCTGTGACATACAAGGAAAGCCCGGTCCTTGCCGAGCGGTGAAAAGAGCAAATCATTGCTAGTTTGCCTAATTATCACCGTTTTATTCAAAAAAAAGTACTCTCCGTAAAATATAACGGAAGAGTGCCGTGTAAATGTATCCAATTCCTTTCATCATTCTACCACGGCTTACGAAAGACTGCAACGAATCCGCTTAAGTTCCATTAATCAGTCTTCAGTCAGAAACTGCAGGACTTCCGAAAACCATACATGGCGGTCGTCACTGTAGCAAATATGGTGTTTGCCGTGTTCAGAATAAATCAGATGCTTTTCTTGTGAGCCAATTTGTTCATACAGTGTGTCCGCCGTAACGGCCGGAACAATTCCGTCCTGCTTCCCCTGTACGATGCAGACTGGCGTTGTGACTTTGCGGTGATAAGGGCGCACCATACGGACGATGCGCAAAAACTCAACTGCCGCCCGAACCGGCGTATTCGCGAGTTTATAGCTGTATAAATGGTAAAACGAATCTGGCGGATAATTTTTGCGCATCGATGACTTTATCATGACACCAACGTCTTCCAATAAAATCCTCGGGCTGATATACTTCGCCGCTGCACTCAGCAGAACGAGTTTTTTGATTGGATAGCGCAGCGACAAATACATAGCAATCAGACCGCCCATTGAAAAACCGATGACAATGACCTCGTCCACTTCTTTCCGCAGACGCTGCAATTCCAGTTCCGCCGCCATCATCCAGGATTTCGCCGATCCTTTCTGCATACCCCGCCCGAGTTCGTGCCCGGGCAGGACAGGCACAACAACTTTCCAATTGGTGTTTTCGCGCAAGAACAGTCTGAGCGGCGCAACTTCAAAAGGTCCGCCCGTGAATCCATGAACAATCAGGACACCTGTAGTCACGATGTCTTCACGCGGAGCTTTTCAATAATCCGTTCCAATTTCATTCCTCTGGAGCCTTTGAATAGCACCGCTGTCTGCTCTGATAACTTTGGTTTTATTGCGTCTGCCAGCAATTCCGTGTCATTCGAAGTCCACATGACGTCTCCGGGATAATCTGTCAGCTGGTCAGCCAGCCATTTCATCCGGGGTCCAAAGAGCGCGATCCCCTGCAGATCCATTTCCCGCAAGTCTTCCGCAAGTTCTTCGTGATAACGCTGTTCGTCCGGACCAAGTTCCAGCATATCGCCAAGGACGAGCCATTTATTTTCTTTCACAGAAGTGTCCTTCATAAAACGGAAAGCTGCGCGCATGGAAGTAGGTGCGGCGTTATACGCGTCATTAATCAGCAATGAACCGTTGATCCCTTCCACCGGCTGCATCCGCATATCTGTCAAAGTCGTCTGTGCCAGTGATTTTTCAATCTGCTGTTCCGTCAACCCTAGTTCTTTTGCAATTAAGATTGCAGCCAGGGCATTTTTCACTTGATGGGCACCGTAGACCGGGATTGTAAACTGGCCTTCCAGCCGGCCGGACACAGTAAACACACTGCCTTTGTCTGTCGACTCGATCTGCTGTACTGTCAAATCCGCTTGTGTATAGCCAAACGAGGCACTGCGCAGCGGCTGCTGATCCGCCACCAATTCCTGCAGCAGCGGCTCATCACCGTCATACAGCAGCATGCCGTCATCTGCCAAACCGTCAATAATTTCAAATTTAGCTTTTGCAATCCCTTCACGGGAACCCAGATCTTGCATATGGGCTTCCCCAATATTTGTAATGACCGCGAATCGGGGTGCAGCAAGCTTAGACAAGAAAGAGATCTCACCGAATCCGCTCATTCCCATTTCAAGTATCGCTACTTCCGTGTCATCTTCGACCGCCAGCAAGGTCAGCGGCAAACCGAGTTCATTGTTGAAGTTGCCTTCTGTTTTCTTCACATTGCGGTAAGGTGACAGGACGCCTGCCAAAAGATCTTTTGTGGACGTTTTGCCGTTGGAGCCCGTTACCCCGATGACCGTACATGTCAATTCAGCGCGGTAGCTGCGCGCCATTTGCTGTAATGCCTGCTCTGCATCGTCTACAAATATCAGAGGAATATCCGCTGGCGGGTTTGGTTCGTCTTTCAGCCAAAGAGCTGCGACTGCGCCTTGCTCGATTGCGCCTGGTACGAATCGGTGGCCATTTACATGTTCTCCTCTAAATGGAATGAACAGATCTCCTGTCTGTACATTCCGGGAATCGATGCAGACCCCTGTCACTTGCTGCTGTGCGATATGCTGTCCTTCCGACTCCAGCCATTGCTGGATCGTTGATAGATTTCGTTTCACGTTACTTCCTCCGCTCAGTCCATTGTATATTGTAATTGCTGTTTTTCCGTGTGACGTTCCACTGCCAGCTCAATCAGCTGATCGATCAGTTCGGGATATGTCAGACCGGATTTCTGCCAAAGCAATGGAAACATACTCGTCGGTGTAAAGCCAGGCAATGTGTTTACTTCATTAATCAATACCTCGTCATCCGCCGTGACGAAAAAGTCGGCACGCACAAGTCCTGCACAATCGAGCACTTTAAATGCACGGATCGCCATATCTTTCATATGCTCTGTGACAGCGTCCGGGATTTCTGCAGGTATCGATAACTCTGTACTTTGATCTTGATATTTAGCTTCATAGTCATAAAAGTCGGCAACCGGGCGGATTTCACCTGCAACTGATACTTTGGGGTGATCATTTCCAAGGACTGCCATCTCAATTTCACGGGCAGTAATTCCCTGTTCGATAATGATTTTGCGGTCGAATTTTAACGCCAAATCGACAGCCTTCTGAAGAGATGCGCGGTCTTCTGCTTTACTGATACCGACGCTCGATCCCAGGTTAGCCGGTTTGACGAACATTGGATAAGATAATTTTTGTTCGGCCTGATCCAGCAGCTGCTCTGCATGGTCTTTCCACGCGCTGCGGATGAAGTGCACATACGCCACTTGCGCTAAACCTGCCTGCGCGAATAATTGTTTCATCACTACTTTGTCCATGCCTGCCGATGAAGCAAGGACGCCATTGCCCGCATACGGAATATTTAACACTTCAAACAGCCCTTGTACAGTTCCGTCTTCGCCGTTTGTTCCATGCAGAAGGGGGAGAATCACGTCAGGCATATCCCCTTGTAAAAAGCTTTCGATATGATCCGGCTGCGGCTGTTCATTTTTCAGACGCAATGTTTCTATTTCTGCAACAGGTCCGGTTAACGGCTCGCCTTTTAGCCATTCGCCCTGCATCGTAATGTAGATCGGCAACACTTCATATTTATCTAAATCAAGCGCTTGTGTGACTGCACGCGCGGTTGACAGCGATACTTCATGCTCCGCGGATTTCCCGCCATATACTAATCCTAACCGTTTTTTCATGTAATCTCCTCGCATTCCGTAGTTTTCATTCATACAGTTTACCATGAACGAAGCCATTTCATGAATGAAAAACCAACGTTCTCCATTCTTTTTACTTACGGCAGAAACCAATTGTTTCAAAACTCGTCCAGTAATGGGTGTACTTCTTAAAAAGTTTTGCGATATAATAGGTGATTATAGTGGGAGATTACTAGCTCCAGAAAAGGTGAGTTATCTATTGAAACAAACAAACAGGCTTAGTGAACGATTCGATTGGACACTCGCCTTTATCATTTTACTTTTTGCGATTATTAGTTTTTTTGTCATTGGATCTGCTCAAACGTCTGAGCAATATACGCAAAACTTCGTCTTAAAACAAGTCAGATGGTATGTACTCGGGTCCTTTATCGTTGCGATGGTCATGTATTTTGAACCTGATCAGTATAAAAAGTTCGCATGGTATTTCTATGGTTTCGGCATTCTTCTATTGATATTCTTAATGCTTGCACCCGGCGGACCGGGCCAGATTGCAGAAATGCGGTATAATGCCAAGCGCTGGCTGCATTTGCCGGTGATCGGCACCATTCAGCCTGCTGAGTTCATCAAAACTTTCTTTATTCTTGGTCTGGCCAAAATGGTCAGCACGCATAATGAACGTTCGCTCCACCGCACATACGCAACGGATTTACTTCTGCTGGGCAAAATTGCTTTGATGCTGATTGTGCCGTTATTCTTTATCATGAATCAGCCTGACCTTGGGACATCACTCGTATTTATTTCAATTACTGCTGCCGTTGTCATCGTGTCAGGCATTTCATGGAAGCTCCTCGTGCCAATCTTTTCTTTGGGGGCAGTTTCAGCTGCGGGGTTGCTGTGGATGTCCATCTACGCACAGGATCTGCTCGACAAATTCGGTTTTTCACCTTATCAGTTCAAGCGAGTTTATTCCTGGCTTGATCCGTATTCGTACCCTACCGATGAAGGGTATAACCTGATTACGGCAATGACCGCCATCGGTTCGGGGGAGCTGACAGGCAAAGGGTTTATGGAACGCGTTGTCTATATTCCAGAAAATCATACAGATTTTATTTTTAGTGTCATCGGTGAAGAATACGGCTTTATCGGCGCCTGCGTGGTCATTACATTGTATTTCATTTTGATTTATCACTTAACGAAAGTCGCGCTTTCCCTGCATGACACGTTCAGTGTCTATGTCTGTACAGGCGTTATCGCGATGATTACGTTCCATGTGTTTGAGAACATCGGCATGAATATCCAGCTGCTGCCAATTACAGGGATTCCCCTTCCGTTCATCAGTTACGGGGGCAGCTCTTTGTTCAGTAATATGCTGGCGATTGGCCTAATTTTCAGTATGAAGTTCCATCAGCGAACGTATCTGTTCGATGCAGATGATGATGACTTACTGTAAATGCGCGCCGCTTCCCCTTTCCGCGCAGTCACAAATTGTGTAGACTATATAGGAAAGGGGGTTTTTTTATGTCAACTTTACCTAATTGTCCAAAATGCCAATCCGAATATACATACGAAGATGGAAACCTTCTCGTTTGTCCGGAATGTGCATATGAGTGGACAGCTGAATCAATGGAGGAATCCGAGCAGTCCGGAGTGCCTGAGGTCAGAGACGTAAACGGAAACATTTTGCAGGACGGCGATTCCGTAACGGTGATTAAGGATTTAAAAGTTAAAGGAAGCTCAAACGCTTTAAAAATGGGCACGAAAGTGAAAGGTATCCGTTTAGTCGACGGTGACCATAATATCGATTGTAAAATTGATGGTTTTGGTGCTATGCAGCTGAAATCGGAGTTTGTTAAGAAAATCTAAATCTGAACCAGCAAAAAGCTCACCCCCGAATTCATTCAGGCGTGAGCTTTTCGTTATGATACTACATTCAATTCGGTTGTACTGGCGGTGCTTGCACGGCGGGCGTCAGTGCCTGCAACATGTCACTTCTGGATTTTGTGAGTTTTGCGGAAACACCAAGCTTCGCCAAATTGGAAATAATCTTCTTGAAGTCCATTTCTTTAGCCACTTCTTCCACCTCAACCTTCTTAGTTATATAGACGTTTGTATAGCTCATGAAGTTCTTGTTTTTTCAAAAAATTTCTTGTTATCCCTATTATACCACTCTGATAGCATTTTTAATCTTTCATTTGTGTTACATTTGTACCTTTTTTGCAAGTTTTTTACCTCTTACACATAATGCTAAAGCTTTGACATACCCCCCATACGTATATTACAGTGAAATTACAGGAAAGGTGGTGGAAACCGTTGACGTTACTTCCTGACGATCCCTCTATTGAGGAGATGGAAGTCTCCTGCCGTAAAAGTCATCATCCCGAAGATGTCAAAAAGAATTTGATTCATCGGCTGAACCGCGTGGAAGGTCAGATCCGCGGCATTAAAAGCATGGTGGAACGGGATGTGTACTGTGATGATATTATTACCCAGCTTTCCGCTGCTCAATCCGCATTAAACAGCGTGGCGAATGTTTTATTGGACGGACATTTAAAAGGCTGTGTCAAAAACAGACTGGCTGAAGGCGATGAAGAAGTACTGGATGAACTGGTCAAAACCATATCAAAATTAATTAGAAAATAGGAGGAATTACAAATGAAAGAAACTACATTAAAGGTTACAGGCATGACATGCAATCACTGTGTACAGGCAGTTGAAGGAGCTTTAACTGAATTACCGGGAGTAGAACGTGCATTGGTTGATTTAAAAGCAAATACAGTTGCCGTACAGTACGATGATGCTGCTGTAACAGTGGCTCAGATGACAGAAGCTGTTGAAGATCAGGGGTATGATGTCGAAGCCTGAACAAAGGGGTGTTTTGCACCATGAATGAACTAAAAAGAGATATTACGATAACAGGCATGACGTGTGCTGCCTGCGCTAACCGGATTGAAAAAGGCCTTCAGCGAACTGAAGGTGTAACAGCAGCACATGTCAATTTTGCTACAGAGAAAGCGTCAGTTACATTCGATACGAGCCAAATCGGTTTGACAGAAGTAGAAGACCGAATCCGCAAACTCGGATATGATGTATTGATGGAAGAAGTGAACCTGAATATCAGCGGCATGACATGCGCAGCCTGTTCCGCGCGGATTGAAAAGGTGTTGTCGCGCATGCCTGGCATTCATTCCGCCACAATCAACTTGGCGCTGGAGACAGGTCATGTCGTTTACGATCCCGCCGCCTTAGAGCTGGCAGATATTTTGCAGAAAATCAAAAAGGTTGGCTATGAAGCTGTTCCCCGTACCGAAGAGTCGGCGGATCAGACCGACCACCGGCAAAAAGAAATTCAGGAAAAGACGCGTAAGCTGATCATTTCCGCCATCCTTTCCCTTCCGCTGCTGTGGACGATGTTCGCGCACTTCTCATTCACTTCCTGGATGTATGTGCCGAATATCTTTATGAATCCCTATTTCCAATGGGTATTGGCAACACCCGTGCAATTCTGGATTGGGGCAACGTTTTATAAAGGCGCGTACTCCGCATTGCGCAATGGCAGCGCCAATATGGATGTGCTCGTTGCGCTTGGGACGTCTGCTGCCTATTTCTATTCGGTCTATCTGGTTCTGATCGGTTCAGTGCACGGACTGTATTTTGAAACAAGCGCGGTCTTGATCACTTTAATTTTATTAGGAAAATTATTTGAAGCGCGTGCCAAAGGGCGGTCTTCGGAAGCTATTCAAAAACTGATGAGACTGCAGCCGCAAACAGCGGTTGTGGAACGCGGTGGAGAAATAGCCGAAATTCCGATTCACGAAGTAGTGCATGGGGATATTCTAGTCATTCGTCCGGGCTCTTCCATCCCTGTCGACGGAATCGTTCTGTCTGGATCTTCCGCTGTGGATGAGTCGATGCTGACCGGTGAAAGTCTGCCTGTCGACAAACAAGGCGGAGATGAAGTATTTGCTGCTACTGTAAATGCCAACGGTTCATTGCGGGTAGAAGCGTCGAATGTAGGAAAAGATACGATGTTATCTACTATCATTCGCGTTGTGGAAGAAGCACAAGGATCAAAAGCGCCGATTCAACGGCTGGCTGACCAAATTTCCGGTGTATTCGTGCCAATCGTGGTAGGGATTTCAGTCCTCACATTCCTTGTATGGTATTTCGCAGTTTCACCAGGTGATTTTGCCGCAGCTCTCACCAGTATGATTGCGGTATTGGTTATTGCCTGTCCATGCGCACTCGGTCTTGCCACCCCTACTTCCATCATGGCTGGGTCAGGACGTGCTGCAGAAGAAGGCGTATTATTCAAAACGGCTGAAGCGATGGAGCAGACGCGTTCTATCGATACAATCGTTTTTGATAAAACCGGCACCATCACGAAAGGGCTTCCGGAATTAACGGATTTCCATGTACGCACGAAAGATTCCCGTGATTCATTGCTGGCACTTGCCGCCGCGTCAGAAAGTGACTCAGAGCACCCTGTCGCAAAAGCCATCACAGCGTACGGGGTCGATCAGCTTTCTTCATTGCCGGCTGTCGATGCATTCGAGGCAATTCCCGGTTATGGAATTAAAACAGAAGTTGAAGGAAAAGTAATTTTACTCGGAACGAAGAAACTGCTTTCTCAGTACGACGTCACGTTTGACCCGCAGATTGCTTCTGTTGACCAAATGGAAGGACAAGGGAAAACGGTAATGTTTATGGCAGTTGATGGTGTGCATGAGGCAGTTATTGCGGTCGCAGATACTATTAAAGACACGTCCAAACAGGCGATTTCCGAATTGCGCGCTATGAACCTGGACGTGATCATGCTGACAGGTGACCAGCAAATGACGGCACAAGCCATCGCCGATACTGCCGGCATCGACCATGTGATCGCAGGCGTGCTGCCGGATCGTAAAGCAGAAGTAATCCGCTCACTGCAAGACGAAGGAAAACGCGTCGCCATGGTTGGTGACGGAATTAACGATGCACCTGCCCTTGCTGTTGCAGATATCGGAATGGCGATGGGAACGGGTACGGCCGTCGCAATGGAGGCAGCAGACGTGACACTGATGCATGGTGACCTGCTGCGTGTGGTTGATACAGTGAAAATGAGTGAATTGACCGTCCGGAATATTAAACAAAACTTATTCTGGGCACTGGCCTATAATTCGATCGGTATTCCCATCGCAGCCGCAGGTTTACTGGCACCATGGTTAGCAGGTGCTGCTATGGCATTCAGCTCGGTTTCTGTCGTCTTGAACGCTTTACGTTTACAGCGCGTGAAACTGCATTAATTATGGAAAGCTCGCTTCCGCCCGCGGATGCGGGCTTTTGCTTTACAGACACTTGAATGCATTATCTATTCATCGTACGATATGAATGAAACTATTCATTCAGAAAGCAGGTTACATATGAAGAAAACAATCTTACTACTGATGTCAGTTCAATTTTTTGTTTATTTAGGATTTGGCATCATCATTCCTATTTTGCCTGAAGTCATTTTGGCAGAGGGCTATTCAGAAGTGCATGTCGGCGGCTTACTGACGATTTATGCGCTGTCTTCTTTCTTCACTGCACCTTTATGGGGCGCGCTGTCTGACCGCACTGGCAGAAAAAAGCTGATTATGATCGGCTTGCTCGGTTTCAGTGTCAGCTTCTTCCTCTTCGCCGCGTTCATGCATCATCTGGTGCTTTTGTATGTATCACGCATCGTAGGCGGAATTTTCTCGGGCGCCCTGTATACAGCAGTGACGGGTTTTGTTGCGGATTTAACAACTGAAGAAAACCGCAATAAATATATGGGGCTCCTCGGGATGTCAATCGGTCTCGGCTTTATTTTCGGACCTGCAATAGGCGGCGTACTCGGAGACATCCATTTACAGGTGCCATTTATCGCTTCGGGCACATTGACGTTATTATTGATAGTCTATGCGCTGATCATTTTGAAGGAACCCAGCCGGCACAGTGAAGCGAATAAGCGCGCCATCATCCCTAAAGGTGCATCTGTGCTATGGACGTATCGAATCCGTTATTTATTCATCACGTCATTTATGATTACATTTCTGCTGGCGGGTGTGGAGTCTACTTTCCAGTTGTTTCAAATTGATAAAATCCATATCACGCCTTTGCAGCTCGGCTATTTGTTCATGGCGAGCGGACTGGTCGATGCCGCTATTCAAGGCGGTGTGGTGCGGCGTGTAAAAAACGGCACCGAAACTTCTTGGATTATTGCTGCACAAATCGTAACGGCAATCGGACTGGTACTGATCCCCTTTTCCATGAATCTATTGTGGGCCGGTTTTGCGATGAGCGTCTTTACTGCAGGAAATGCGCTTGTCCGGACGGTTTTGGTTTCACTTACAACGAAAGAAGCGGGCGGCATGTACGGTACCGCAGCCGGTCTGTCTTATTCTATGGATAATATGGGGCGGATTATCGGGCCTTTGCTGTTTACCTGGATCTTCACCATGCAGGCAGGCAATATGTATTATATCTCCGCCGTATTAGCGATTTTGTCTATCGCACTTGTATTTATTTTCCGTAATTCCACACGTTCATTAAGAACTGCTGCTGATTCCGCCGCTTAATACTGGTGCACGGTATTCAGTTCGCCTGGTTGAATCTGTTATTTTTCCGCAACTCCGCTATACTAGAGGAATAGTATATTGTACGGGAGGCAGCATATGACGCAAGTGATCAGCTTAATCATCACCAGTACGTTAATTATTAACATATTTTTGGCGATAGCCTTGATTTTTTTGGAACGCCGTGATCCCACCAGTACGTGGGCGTGGCTACTTGTATTGTTTTTTGTTCCAATATTCGGCTTCATTGTGTATTTGTTGCTGGGCCGGCAACTGCGGCAAAAACATTTATTCCGCTGGGAAGGCAGGAATAAAATCGGTATTGAAAAGCTGATTCATTATCAGCTGGAGGCAATAGAGAACGAGACGTTCGAGTTTTTGAAGACGGATACAGAAGAATATTACGATATGATTTATTTGCATTTGCGCAATAATCACTCTGTCTTGACGCAGGATAATGACGTGCAAGTGTATACAGACGGACGGGAAAAGTTCGATTCGCTGCTTGAGGACTTGGAACAAGCAAGGGATCATATCCATATTCAATATTATATTTTCCGGCTGGACGGGATAGGTAAGCAAATCGAAGAAATTTTGATCCGTAAAGCAAAAGCCGGAGTAAAGGTGCGTATGTTGTTTGACGATATTGGCTCCCGCGGCTTGCGCATAAAACATTTCCGTGAGCTGACAGAGAGCGGCGGTGAAGTGGCGGCATTCTTTCCCGCCGTCTTGCCCCTTATCAATCCCCGGCTGAATTACCGGAATCACCGGAAGATCGTGATTGTCGATGGCCGAATCGGTTATATCGGGGGCTTTAACGTCGGTGATGAATATTTAGGTCTCAGTAAAAAATTCGGCTATTGGCGCGATACTCATCTGCGGATAGAAGGAAGTGCCGTGCACCCTTTGCAGACACGGTTCATCTTGGATTGGAATCAGGCATCTCCCAAAACGAATATCCAGTATAACGAACGGTTCTTCCCCGCGATTCCGCGTAAAGGGGATGTCGGTATGCAGATTGTTTCCAGCGGACCGGATTCTGAGTGGGAAGATATTAAAGACGGTTATTTGAAAATGATTTTCCTGGCGAAAGAGTATATTTACATTCAAACCCCTTATTTTATACCGGATACGAGCATGCTTGACGCTTTGCGTATTGCCTGTTTATCCGGAGTGGATGTCAGCATTATGATCCCGAATAAACCGGACCACATGTTCGTCTACTGGGCGACTTATTCCAACATCGGTCTATTATTGAAAGCCGGAGCACGTGTATATATTTATGAAAACGGGTTTATTCACTCCAAGCAAATTGTTGTAGATGATCGCGTGGCATCTGTCGGAACGGCGAATATAGACGTCCGCAGTTTCCGCCTGAATTTCGAAGTGAATGCCTTTATCTACGATCGTGATAAATCACATGAACTGGCAGAGATATTCGAGGAAGATATTCAAAATTCAACTGAATTGACATTGAATGATTATTTGGAACGTGAGCGGCTGATTAAAATAAAAGAATCGATTTCCCGGTTACTATCCCCTATTCTGTAAAAGAAAACAGCCGGCAGAGGACATATCAAATGTTCTCTGCCGGCTGTTTTTATTGTACACCGAGGTACTCTTCCAACGTAATATTGTGTTTGAATATTTGTGCGGCCCTTTTTTTGCCGACATACCGGTAATGCCAAGATTCATGCATATATCCGGTAACCTCTTCCTTGCCTTCAGGATAGCGAAGAATAAAACCGTACTTATGCGCATTTGCTGCCAGCCATTTAGCGGCTTCAGTATCTCCGAATGAATTGGATGCCCAGTGCCTTTCATGATTGACTTCACCGATATCAAAAGCCAGTCCTGTCTGATGCTCTGAATAGCCCGGACGCGCACTGTAACGGTCGGCTGCTTCCTGTCCGTCTCTTTCTACGTATCGATTGTACAGCGTCACTTGATACTCATAAGAACGGTACGTACTGAACGCATGCAGATTAATGCCAGATGTCACGGCAGCCGCTTCCATTTCATTATACGCTTCTCTTGCTTCCTCGCTTTCACCGGGAGCATAGTCTCTCGGCAAAGGATATTGTTTGTTCGCAAGCAATACACCGTCCACGTACTTCGGCTCTTTAGGCAATTGCTGTCCCTTTATATAATCGATAGCGCTGGATGGCTTCTCTGGTGCGGCTTCCTCTGCTTTTTCCTGTGATTTCTCGATGATCGGTGCATCCTCTATCTTTCGAAGCGGTATTTCTTCAGGTTTTTCCCCTTCTTCTGATACGCCTTCCGGATCATCCACTTCGTCTTCGCGTCCCCGTTCTGAGGCGGATTCGATTTCTTGAAATTCCACAAGGGGCTCCTGCCCGTTTTGCAAACTGTTAATAGCCTTGCTCATACTCCAGCCATTTGTACCGAGCCAAATTATGATTCCTGCAAGCAGGATAAAAATCAGTACAACTATTCCATCTATCCATTTATATTTCCTTTTGCGCTTCCTGTCAGCCAATTTTTCTTTCTTGCTTCTCATGATATACCCTGCTTTCTTTCTGTATCACTTACCACGTTGTCGTTCTCCTTTTTACAATTCAGCCGTTTATTACAAACTCTGTTTTCTAGTGTATCATTATTTTTCTTTTTCGTCTGTCTCTTCTCGGATTTAACTGATCTGCGCTTTATTACAATGTTAAGACGAGACAATGGAACAAATGAAAGGAAAGACCGCTGAATCTTGACGGTCTTTCCTTTTAATCAAAAAATTATGATGTACAGCAAAGTACCAAGAGAACCTGCAGCAAAGAATAACGCCATCCAAAGCATCCATTTTGCTTCTCGCATCAGGCCTTGATTTCTATACATAAAAGTCCGGGCAGTATTCGTGAATGTGAACATGATCAGCATGGACAGAATAGCGAATTCCAAGTTTAATTGGATGATAAAGTACAGCGCTGCAGCAGCTGAAGCAGCTATTGCCAGCCCCATGATCCATTTCAATTTCATGCGCTTTTCCTCCTCATTGACGGAAACAAAAAAAAGCTGGTTTGCACCAGCTTTTCATATTTCTTACTTTTCTTCTGCGGCTGGTAGATCGACGTGTTTAAAATAAAACTTACGTCCAAGATACGTCTGGAAGATTAACAGCAATCCGCCGACTGCCCAATACAAAGGAAGTGCTGCCATTACCGTGTAGGAAATGAACATAATCATAATTGGGGACATGTAGATAAACATCTTCATTTGCTTTTGTTGCTGTTCCGGCATTGTCCAGAGTGAAACGCGGGCCTGGACGAAGTATACCGCTCCGGCAACGAACATCATAATGATATCCGGCTCGCCCAATTTAAACCATAGGAATTCGTGGTTTTTGACTTCGGGCGGCGCATGGAGAATAGCGAAGTACAGACCCATAATGATTGGCATTTGAATTACTAGCGGCAGACAACCCATGTTCAGCGGATTCACGCCATGCTTGGAATACAGTCCCATCATTTCCTGCTGAAGCTTCATTTGCTCTTCTTTATCTCCAGCATCTTTTGATACTTTCATCCGTTTTTGGATATCTTCCATTTCCGGGCGAAGGGCGTCCATTTTCACTTTCATCTCTTGTTGAGCTTTATAGTTCTTTAACATTAATGGCATCAATATCAATCGAATCGCCACAGTAATCAGGATAATCGCAAAACCGTAATTTCCATTGAATGTATCACCAAGGTAGTGGAGAAGCCATTCCATCGGTCTGACAAATGTACTGTAGAAAAATCCGGTTTTATTTTCCACTGCCGAACAACCACTCAAAAATATAGCAGTAATTGCCAATAAACTAACGAGCCCTATTCTTTTCTTCAATGATTTCACCTACGCTATCTCAAACTAAAGAAAATTATACAGCAAACAGCGGAAAATTTACAGTGAATCATCTTTTTCTAGTGTAAAATGAAAGTAATTTCCGTCCATGTCCATACGGAAGCGCCGCGGTGTCACCCCTGTATACTTTTTAAAGACACGTGTAAAATAGCTTTGATTGCAGAAATGGAACCTCTTGGCAATATCCGCGATTTTCTGATCTGTAAAACGTAAATGGTACTGCACTTCCTCGATTTTTCGCATAGTAATATATTCGACTAATGTAATACCCGTACATTCTCGGAATATGCGTGAGAGATGACTTGTACTCACATTGAAATGCTTGGCAATTTCATCTACAATCAGTTGGCCCTCAACATTTTCATTGATATGAAAAATCACATCATTCACTGTCTCATGCGGCAGGGAAGGTTTTATTTTGCCCTTAAGGATGTAGTAATAGAAACCAATCAGTTCACTGCTGATTTCTTTTATATTATCCGAATGCAAGTATTCTTCAATCAGTTCAATACAGGCAGCATTGAATGTAAAGGCATCTTTATCAGTCAGCACAGACTCCTCTCTCAACCGTCTGCTGACAAAAGAGGATAGTACTATTAGGTAGTATTTGATAACCTGTAATGTAAATCCCGGTGTATGGATATGCAATATGTCGTGAATGCAGAAAAGTGTATGACAGGCTTCGTCTTTCTTCAAATCAAAGATTTGATCCAACAACTCATTTTCCAGCTTAAAAAAACCGGCAGCCGCCTGTGTTCCTCCAACGTCTTCAATCCCGTTGATTACATCCCGCGTGGAAGCTTCTGTCCTATCGCCAGTCACGAGTATCACCCCACCCATTCTATGTATATATGACCATTGATGCCTCATTACTTTACGTATACCATTTTACCTTATTTTACGAGATTATCTACCTTTTCTCTATTTACTGATATATATACAACAAAGCGCCTCATGATATGAGGCGCTTTTAGTATTATTATGATTGGTTAGAATTGTTATTTTTTTCCGCCTCTTTTGTTGATTCGTCTTTATTATAAAGCGGCTCGTTATCTGATTTGTCTTCGTTCTTCTTGTACAGGCCATCTTTTTCCGAAGACTTTTTATCTGGATCCTGCACTTCCTGATTATAATAATGGACACTTGTCTGTGCCCCTTCAGATACCATATTATTATCATCAAAATCCGTCGGGTCAGAGTGACCGACTTTCTCTGCTGACTGATCAACTAACTTATTGTTGTTCATGAATGTATCGACTTTTTCTTTCAGCATACCCATTGTTTCCATCGCTTTATCACGATTTTCTTTTTTACTGAAATATGCGTAAGCACCTGCTGCCAGTGTTGCCATTAATAAACCATTTGATTTTTTAGCCATATTTACCATCCTCCGTCGTAATTAAATTGTAGTGAGCTTCTGCTTACTGCTTACTATACCCAAGCGCCGTATTTTCAAACGTCAGCTGTAGAGTTTGCTGTTTGGCACCTCTTCTGCTGAACCGTATGTTACTTTCGTTCATCAGCATCAGTTACTCTATCATCTGCCTTTTTAGTACATGCATACATAGTGATTTCATTTAATATGGCAAAGTAGTTTTTGAGAACGCGATTTGTTATACTATGTAG
The DNA here is from genome assembly GCF_002077155.1 of Sporosarcina sp. P33. Classification (GTDB taxonomy): domain Bacteria; phylum Bacillota; class Bacilli; order Bacillales_A; family Planococcaceae; genus Sporosarcina. Next base: position 1,456,973 of record NZ_CP015027.1, read on the forward strand.
AAAGAAAGCTGGAGGTGAGATCACTATGATTCGAAAAATGACAGAAAAAGATATTTATGAGTTTCAGCAAATTGCCCTTACTTCCTGGCTGCATACATTTCAAGAGCGTATCCCTGAAGAAGTGATCAAAGAATTTATCGATCGGACATACTCCGATTTAATGCTGAAGAAACAATTAGAGAGATCAATGGTCCTGCTTGCTGTCGATGAGCAAGGCGATTCGATAGGTTATATAAGCTACACGCCGATTGACGAAGACGGTGAGAGTGAATTGACAGCTCTTCACATACTTCCTTCACACGTGAATAAAGGATATGAAGAAGCACTGTTAGAAGAAGCGCTGAGCACGTTACAGGAAGCGGTAAATGTAGATGCTTATGTAGACGAGCATGAAACGGCACTTCAAGAATTCTATGTGAAAAAAGGATTCGGACTTGTAGAAACTATTGCAGAGACATTCGAAGGAATTCCAGTAAAAACCCTTCACTATGCCTTGCCTATTACACAGCCTGCACATATGTAAAAAAACCCTTTTCATAAAGAAAAGGGCGGTAACTGAAGACTCCTCCAAACTGGAGACAGTCTTCAGTTTTTTTATGTCTTTCAGCTTTCCTGTCCGCACTTGTCAGTTCATCCAGTTTGATTCGGTACTTGCATACTCATCCGATGAAGACCCTGGTGCCATTGGGGATTTCCTTGTAAAACAAAGAATCCCGGCAATATACAGTAAGATCGACGGCAAAGACAGAATTCCGCCAAACAGGCCCGCAATGATAAACAGAATACCTGCTGCCTTTGGATTGGCATTGTTCCATATCTTTACCAGACCGATGATGCTCAATACCAGGCCGATAAATAATGCAATAACAGCCAGCCAGAAGACGATAGAGAATGAATCCATGAATGACATGAACATATCCACTTCATCCATGTTCAATACACCTTCATCCACCATCGCAGCACGGAACTCTTCCATAAAGGCCGGATCTGTACTCGCCATGTTCCAAAAGAATCCTATTACGGCGGTTCCGGCCAAACTGATTGCTATGAAAATCATAGCTATAATTGCGAGAACCCGCTCTGCTGTACGTTTAATCATTTCACATCATCCTCTTCTGCTAATTAATCTCTCTTTACCTATACGCCAGGCAACGAGAAAAGTTTCAAAAAAGTGATGTGAAACTTGAAATGCCCGGAAAATTTCTCCTGGTCTTATGCTTTCACGTCGTTGTAATCATCACTTCGGTCAAATGCATTTACTACATACGAACAGACCGCTTTCATCTTTAAACCTTTTTCGCGTGCATTTTCAGCCGCCTGATCAAGAAGTTTTTTAGCTACGCCCTGACCGCGGAGCGAATCATCTACATAGGTATGCGTCATAGTCATAATGCCATTTTCTTCAGACCACTCGATTTCAGCAATTACTTTCCCGTCAGCTTTGTGCTGATACGCGTATTTCGTACCGCCTAATTCCGCCAGTTCCAAATCCAATTCATTGTTTTCTCTCATGCATATCTCTCCCTTGTAGTTAATTCTTCTATCATGTAATGTACCACGATTGTCCCTCAGCTAAACAAAGATTTAATCGAATCTGCCATGTTTCTGAAAAACTCTTTCACCTTATCCCAAAAACTTGGATCAATATCACCCAGTTTGTCTTTAATTTTTGATGCCATATCGGTAAGTTGTTCATTCAGTTTAGTAAAATCAATATCAAGTTTGGAAATCCGATCCATCAAATCAATCAATAACTGACGGTCCGCCTTGCTTAACTGGATATTAAATTTTTGCAGCTGATCGCTGACAATCTGTTCCACGTCTTCTTTCGTTGCAGGCTTTTGTTCAGCAATCTGCTTTTTTATTTCTGTCAGCAATTTGGCTACTTCATCTTTGTCGACCCCTGCTTTTTCTGACAGCTTCGTCGCGAGACTCAACTCATCATTAGCTGTATCTGTGCGTTCCGTATCCAGAACTTCCCCCGATACCTCATACGCTTTATAGATACCGACCAGCGCAGAATGACCGGTTACCTTTTTGGGAGCCGCCACTTCCACGACAGCGTCCTCAATCCCCGCCGTCAGCATGGCTGTTGCATACATATCGGATGTGACTTGTGTGATATTGTCAGGTGTGACGATATTAATGATCAGCCCTTCACCTTCCTCCTGCCTTGTGATTTTAGCAGAAGAGTACATTCGCGCATTCCGGTCACCGCCTGGAATATATTTAATCAAATCATTGCCGTCTACTGATAATTCTTCTACCTCAGCCTCCGAAGCAACTTTCAGACTATCTTTAACACTTTCTTTTTCACTGTCGGACAGGTTTGCACCGTAGACAACAATTGGCACCCCTAGTTTTTCATTAATTACTTCATCTGCAGAAACCGCAGCCGGTGCGGCAGCTGCCGCCAGCAGCATGAATGCCAATATGAACGATAACCCTTTTTTCATACAGTCCCTCCTCTATGTTCTCTATATAGATACGATGAGGTATATCAAAAAGTTGCCCGCATTTTATCAGGTAAGTGTCGTCCAGCCGTCTGCCTGTGTGATTTTTCTTTCTTTCATCAGCGTGCCAAGTGCCCGTTTAAAGGCCCCTTTGCTCATCTGGAACATCTCGTCGATCTCTTCCGGTGAAGACTTATCCGTAAATGGCATTTTACCGCCGCATTCCTGCAAGTATGCCAAGATTTGCTCGCCATCAGTCTGCAGACGCTCCTGCTTTCTTGGCAACAGAGAACCATTCATCGTTCCATCGTCATGAACTGCAATAATACGTACGTCCACTTCTTCACCCAGTCTTGGTTCCTGTCTGCGCTCGGTTTCATGAACGAATATGCGCTGGATGTCTTCCGTCAAAAGGAATGAGCCGACAGGCAATAGACGATATGCTCTCGCTTTGACATTTTGGTTGTACATGTCCGCTTCCGCCATCGTGTAATGTTCCTGGATTCGTTCTTCCGTTACTAAACGTCCAAACAAATTGCCCCCCGGGTCTGTGCGCAGCGTCATATACAATTGATCACCCGGCTGAGGCCAAAGTGTCTTAATCTGCGGAAAATCCGCCCGGTTGACCAGTACTTCAAATGAGGCGCCAATATCCACATACGCCCCTTCACTTTGTTCCAGACGTATCACTTTGGCCCATCCGAATGAGTCGACGGTGACAGTCGGCAATTGTGCAGTGGCCGTCAATTCGCCCCGTCTGTTGATGTAAAGAAATACTTCAATCATGTCTTGTTCCAGTGCATCCGGTGCTTCGGATTCATTCATATAAATTTCTTCACCAGCCGCATCTAATACAAAGCGGGACCCTTCTTTCCGGAGAATTTCGAGTTTTGCAAGTGTTCCTGGCTTTAATAGTGTCATATAGGACAGTCCTCTCTAGAGTGCTCTGTTTTTTAGTTTCTTTACAAATTCGGGATCTGATTCCAACGTCTCCACGAGATCGGTAATACGATCCATCGCGTTCCAGCTGAGGTGGTGTTCAATTCCTTCTACGTCACCATAGATATTTTCTTCTTCCACGCCGATTATACGCAGGAATTGCTCCAGTAATTCATGGCGATGGACCAGTTTTTTACCAAAACGCAAGCCGCGGTCTGTTAACGCAAGCCCCCGGTAACGCTCATAGTGAACATACCCTTCTTTGTCCAGCCGCTGCGCCATTTTAGTTACAGAGGAAGGGAGAACAGAAAGCGCCTCTGCCACATCTGACACACGCGCTTCTCCTCTTGCTTCCAACTGTAAATAGATTTGTTCAATATAGTCTTCCATACCCGGTGTAGCCAAACTATCGCCTCCTTATTTGACTGTCTATAAATAAAGCAACATACAAAAAGTTTAAGTTTTAAAAGCGCGGGTAAAACACTTACATACCAGAGAAAAGGAGTGATCTACTATGGGTCGTATATTATGGCTAATCATTTTAGTTTTAATAGCATTATGGGTAATCGGTTTAGTAGCAAATATCGGCGGCGGATTAATCCATACCCTTTTAGTAATTGCCGGCATTATCTTTGTTATTCAATTAATAACAGGCAGACGATCGGTATAACGATTACATCAGACACTGCTCCTTTTGTACTCAGGTGATTTTTGCGTATACACATGTATTGCGCAGACTTCTCCGGTTTGCAGAAGGAGCATTTTTACGCAGAATTCCTTCCAGTTCAAGACCGGCCCGCTTTGCAACCGCGCGACCTTTGCTGTGATTTTCATCACAGAGGAACTCCACTCGTTCAGCTTTCAGCTCTGAAAAAGCAAAATCCAATAATTGCTTTACAGCTTCCGTCATATAGCCTTGCCCTTCAAACGTTGTGTCCAGCCAATATTTCAATTCAAACTTGCGGATATTCCAGTCAATTGCACTGAAACCGGCACAGCCTATAAATTCACCTGATTCTTTTAAAAACAAATGAAAATTCAAGGTTTTTCTGCTGATAAATTCTGCAACGGATTCCCGCACATACTCTTCTGTCGTTTCAATTGACAGTTCTCTCTGCGCCCATTCTGTATAGCGCCGCAATTCCCGTGTTGAACGGGAAACTCCTCCCCATACATCCATGGCATCTTTCAATTCAGGTGCACGAATAAATAAACGCTCTGTTTGCAGCTGTTCATTAAAATCGGGTATATTTTTTCCATACTGTCCGCGGTCTTCCCAGCGCACAGGGGTGGTCGTTCCTGCTAAATAGTCTTCTCTTGTCATGCCATATGTGACAGCGTCGTAATACGTATTTTCTTTCGGGAAAAACCAGGCCTGACGCAAATGTGCTTCTTTAACGAAGCCCGCCCGTTCAAACGCTTTGCGCATTGCCGCATTATCGTGGCGTGTATGCCCCTGAATCCGGATTTTTCGTTCGGGCAATTCAAATACATACTGTGTAAGCTTCTTCAGTGCCCGCGAACCATATCCGTAGCCTCTGTACTGATCAGCAATCCGAAGGTCAAAGAGCGGAACGTCCTCCTGCAAATCGTATACTTTTACAATACCGACTTTTTCATTTTCATTGTTTTCTATCCAGAACGTCTTTACGTCATCAGAAGCGTAACCTCCCTCTTCAATCGACTTTTCCAGCAGTTCACGGCCGGGCTGACTAATATCATGATAAGGCCACGAGTTCGTCGTCATAAACTGAATGAGTAAATCCTGTTCTTCTATCGTCCATTCCTGTAAACGCATTAAAATTCCTCCATCGTGCCTGTCTGTATACAAGCACCTCACTTCAGTGCCAAGACGTGTTTTGTCTAGCTTCTATTGCATGTTCATATGCAATTTTCACAAGATCTGCAACGTGTTTATCTGCTAATGAATAATATACCATCTTTCCCCGTCTTTCCGATTTGGCTAATGAATGTTCACGCAAATAGCGCAAGTGATGGGAGGCAGTGGCGGATGAAGACTGAATGACCGCAGCCACATCACATACGCACATTTCCGGCTCCAATGTCAGTGAATAAGCAATTCGCAAACGCGTTTCATCAGCCAAAGCTTTGAAGATTTGTACCATCTCCGTTACATCCGGAAGTTCTTTGCGGATTTTATGGACTACATCTTCATGCACGATCGTTATATCACAAGCATCTTGATTTCCCATTTTTTCACCCCATTCAATAGGCCGTATATTACGGTAATTATATAGAACATAATTTGAAAAATCAATTCATTCAAAAGGCCGTTTGATTATTCTCTCACTGCGTCTTATCCGCATTTTCCCCATGAATCTTATCGTATAATACGTCCTCTGTGGAGATATCTGCCAGTTTGACTTTCGAACGGTAAGCCGCCCGGATAATCACATGCCCGGCAACCGGTGCTGTTAAAAAGACAAAACCAATTCCAAGAAGCAGACGTACACTGATAAAGTTTTCGGAGGATAGAAAGTACACGAACGCACCGGTCAGTGTCAGCAGCACCGCCAGTGTAGAGCTTTTTGTCGCAGCATGTGAGCGCGTATAAACATCTGGCAGCCTGATCAACCCAAAGACGCTCAGTATACTGGCAATGGCTCCCGTCAATATCAATAACGCACCTATAAATTCACCGATCCCGCTTACGCTCAACGATCTTCCCCCTCTCGATAAATTTAGAAAATGCAATTGTCCCTATGAAAGAAAGAATACCAAGTATTAAAATTGCTTCCAAGAAAGCTTTTGTATTTAAGATCACCGACACGACTGCAATCGTAGCAATCAGATTCACTCCGATGACGTCAAAAGCCACGACACGATCAGGCGAAGACGGCCCAAGAATGATCCGGATCACCGCCACTAAAATAGTCAGCGCAAAAAGTATGACCGATATGGTCAGCATTCCCGCAATCATCGCGTCACCTCCATAATCGCTTTCTCGAAGTTTTTCAGCTGCTTGATTAAACCGGCGCGCGATTCTTCCACGTCCATCGCATGAATATATAATTCATTGCCTTCATGCGATACTTCCATGACGACAGATCCCGGTGTCAGCGTCAGCAGCATGGACAGCATGGTTACTTCCACGTCACTCGTCAAGATTGTCTGATACTTGAAGATCCCGGGCTTGATGCGCAGCGTAGGCCGGACGATTTGAGAGATGACCACAATACTCGACTGTATCAGTTCCCGAATGAAAATCAGCAGAAGCTTACAGGCGGCGTATACTCTGCGCAAATAGAAATGGGTGCCGAAAAAACGGCTCATGAAGAAGATGATTCCCAATCCGACCAAGAATCCCATAAAAAATGTTGTAAATATCAGTTCATCTTCATCCATCAGCAGCATCCATAAGAATGCGATGAATAAATTTAACAGAAGCTGTATCGGCACGGCGTCTCCCCTCCTACTCTACATCGTCACCCATCACGGCGCGTATATACTGTTCAGGATCTGCTAATGTATCGGCTGCATCCTGGATATAAGGCGACAGCAGTTCTGCACCTATACCTAAACCAACTACTAGTACCGCAAGCAACACAAGCGGCAAACCAAGCGCCTTTTGAAAAGGCTGCTGGTCATCTTCACTGATTATCGTTTCTCCCCAGAAACTATTCAGAAATATACGAAGCAGGGAATATAGTACGCCGATGCTTGATAAAAAAGCCACGGCCAGCAGTATATAAGAACCCGTTTCAATCGCGCCTAATCCAATATATACTTTTCCAATAAATCCGCTGAGCGGAGGGATGCCAGCAATCGCAAGCATCGTCAGGAAAAACAACCAGCCGACTAACGGATAGTTTCGGATCAGACCGCTGATTTCGTGAAAATTTGTACGGCCCGTCAAATACACCACGGTGCCTGCCAATAAAAACAGCAGTGCTTTACTGGCCATATCATGAATCAAGTAGTAACTGGCCCCCTGGAACGCAGTATTCGTTGCAATCGCCAGCCCCGTCAGGACAAAACCTACGGAAATAATAACATTATATGAAACGATTTGACGTATGTCAGAATACGCAATTGCGCCCAGACATCCGGCCGTCATCGTGATAACGGCAAGTACGCCGACTGCTTTATAAAGCAGCGGATCATGAGTGAAAATTAACGTGAACATCCGGTACAGAGCGTAAATCCCCACCTTTGTCAGCAATGCGCCAAAGAGTGCCGCAACAGCAGCTGGCGGTGCCGAATAGGAGCCAGGGAGCCAAAAATACAGCAATAATCCTGCTTTCAAACTGAATACGATCAGGAATATAACCGCAATCAGTGTCAGCAATGGACCTTGGCCTGTTTCCGCTACCCGTACAGCAATGTGCGCCATGTTCAACGTCCCGATTGCACCATACAGATATGCAATTCCAAGCAGGAAGAACCAGGAAGCCAGCACATTAATCAATACGTACGTGATCCCTTCCTTCAACTGTGTCTTGCGTCCTCCAAGCACCAGTAAAACATAGGAAGCCAGCAGCATCACTTCAAAACAAACGAATAGATTAAATAAATCACCCGTCAGAAATGAACCATTGACACCCGCCACCAAAAATAAGAAAAACGGATAAAAGAACATAGCTTCTGTCTCAATTCCCGTTGATGCAAATGCATACAGTAAAATAATGGCGGATACTGCGCATGCGGCAGTCACGAGCAGCATCGCAAATGAATCACCGACAAACAAAATGCCGTGCGGCGGCAGCCAGTCTCCGAAGTCCAGCCGCATAATGCCATGCAAATGGATGTGCTGCAAGCAATACGCAGATGCACCGGCAGAAGCAAGCATCGTCAATGCACTGAGCACTCGCTGAAGCCGGATGTACGGGCGGAAAAACACTAAGATTACACCCATCAATATAGGCAGGAGCATCGGCAAAACTAATAAATTATTCATCCTGCTGCCCCCGCAATCCGAGTCCCCGGCCAGACTCTTGATATACTCGGTAAGATAATACAAGCAAAAACGCAGTCACTGCAAAACTGATAACAATCGCCGTCAAAATCAGCGCCTGAGGCAGGGCATCTGTATATTCCGCAGCCGTCTCTGTCAGCAAAGGCACATCACCTTTTTTTAAACCGCCCATCGTCAGCAATAGCAGATGGATGGCATGCGACAAAATCGCTGTCCCTAAAATAATACGCAGCATCTCTTTTGACAGGAGCAAATAGACGCCCACCGCCACCAGCACACCAACCAGAAGGGTAATTAATGTTTCCATTACTCCACATCCTCACTGATTCCCAAAATAATTGTCACGACGACCCCCAGTACGGTCAGCGCAACACCTGCTTCAAAAATCGTCATCGTCCCAAGCTCTGTCTCGCCGAAAACCGGCAACTCTACAAGCCACGTGGTCTGCGAAAGAAAGGGTTCACCGAACAGTACGGACAAAACACCCGTACTGACTGCCAGCAAAACACCTAACGCAGCAACCCTCTTAAAATCAAATGGAGTCCCGCGATGGACTGTCTCTATGTCATAGACCAAATAAAGCAATACAAACGCAGAAGAGAGCACCAAACCTCCGATGAAGCCCCCGCCGGGATTATTATGGCCCGATAGAAACAGCTCCACCCCAAACGTCAAAATGATGAAGAACACAATCTTCGTCACCGTCTGCAAGATCACATCATTTTTCTTCAGAGTGATCCACTCCCTTCTTGCGCCGCAGCTTGACCAACGAATATACGCCTAGACCTGCGATAAACAGCACCAGGACCTCAAGCATCGTATCAAACGCACGGAAATCTCCAAGAATCGTATTGACGACATTCAATCCGCCGGCAAGACGTGATGCGGTTTCATAATAGATTGAAATTGTCGGATGCAGCGAGTGCCCCTGCACGAGTAATGCCACGACCGTTACGGCAGTGCCCGACGCTGCTGCGATCAGCCCGTTGCGGACCCTTATGGACAATGACTTGTGCTCCGTCCTCCATTCCGGCAAATAGTAGAAGCACAATAAAAATAATACTGTCGTAACCGTCTCAACGATAATTTGTGTTAACGCCAGATCCGGTGCACGGAAGACAACAAATAAAATAGCGATGGAATAACCCAGTACTCCATTCAGAATAATGGCTGTGATCCGGGATTTCGCAAATAATATAGCGATACTTGAACACATCATCACAAAAACAATAATACTTTCATTGATTTCTACAGCTGCGTCATTGGAAAAATCAAAGATAAATTGCTGGAATCCGAACAGGCCAATCCCTACGGACATGATGAAGAACAGCATAATATACGCTACATAATCACGCACGGACCCCGTCATATAGGTTCTCGTCATAACAGACGCTGCCCGTTCCACCTTCAGTAACAATGAATTATAAAAGCGGTCCAGTGTCCATTGTAAAATACCCAGACGATAGATTCCTTTCCAGTAACGCAAGAAGCGGTACAGCAGAGCGCCTGCTGCAATCACGCCAACTGTCATGATAATCGGCAGACCCCATCCATGCCATATTTGGATTTTAGGAACCAGTCCGGCCATCCCTTCAAATTGCGGATACACCGCATTCATCGCAGGCCCTAAAATATAGGTGCCCAGCAGATTCGGGAAGATGAAAATCAATACGACCAAACTGCCGAGTACAATCGGTGAAATAAGCATCTGAATCGGCGCTTCACGAGCAGGCCGCTGACCAGGCATAGGAGGCGGCACTTCGCCGAAAAAGGTCTGGAAAACAATAATCATGCAATAAATAAAAGTAAAAATACTGCCAATCCATGCCACAATCGGAAACAGCAGCACAAGCGTATCCGCTGTCAGCACATTGGCATCTTTTAGCGACAGCATGGCCTCAAAGAAGAGCTCCTTACTCAAGAAGCCGTTAAACGGAGGCAGACCTGCCATCGAAAAACTGCCGATTAGTGCAATTGTAAATGTAATGGGCATAATGGATGCCAAACCGCCCAGCCTTCGAATATTTCGTGTCCCGAGCTCATGGTCTAAAATTCCAACCACCATGAACAATGACCCTTTAAACGTGGAATGATTAATTAAATGGAATAACGCGGCGAACGAAGCTGCAGTAAATAACGTAATTTGTGCACTTTCAGCAGAGGAGAAGGCCAGTGATCCGACACCCAGCAAACTCATAATCATACCGAGCTGACTCACTGTCGAGAATGCGAGCAGCGCTTTCAAATCGGTCTGTTTAACTGCATTGACAGACCCCCATAGCATCGTCAGCAGTCCTACACACGAAACAATATAGAACCACGTTACATGTCCCGCGAACACCGGTGTAAAACGTGCCACTAAATAAATACCTGCTTTCACCATCGTTGCTGAGTGTAAGTAAGCGCTGACCGGCGTTGGTGCTTCCATTGCATCAGGCAGCCAAATGTGGAAGGGAAACTGAGCGGACTTAGTAAATGCGCCCAGTAGAACAAGCAGCATGGCCGGGATAAATAAGGAATCCGCTGCGATCATATCCCGCATGGCGATTAATTCCTGCAAGCTGAACGTCCCTGTTATGGTATATAACATTAAAAATCCTGCTAGCATGAGCACGCCGCCGGTCACCGTAATCAGCATGGATTTCTTCGCACCGTATCTTGATTGTTTACGGTGATACCAGAAAGCGATGAGCAGGAAAGAAGATATACTGGTTAACTCCCAGAACACATAGAGAACGATCAGGTTATCGGATAACACGACACCGAGCATAGCTCCCATGAACAACAGTAAATATGTATAAAAGCGTCCAATCGCTTCCCGCTCAGAAAGATAGTAGATCGAATACAATACAACCAGACTGCCGATGCCTGTAATCAGCAGCGCAAAGATCATACTTAATCCGTCTAAATGCGTGGAAAAATAGACACCCGCAGAAGGTATCCAAGGAAACGTATACAAATAAGATGCACCGTCTGAAAGCGAAGGCACAAGACGGAGCAGTATGATAAACAAGAACAACGGAACGGTGATGACAAACCACCCAATCCGCCTTCCAGTCAAAAGTTTATGGATAAACGGCACCAGACATGCTGCGATAAATGGAATGAAAATGGCGAGTAAGACGGTTATCAACCTGACACCTCCCGGAATGAATCGATTTATAGTATCAATAGAATGCTCAAAGACCCTTGACTGAACACTGTACGTTATGCATAATGGGACTCTAAGCAGAGAGTGCAATCTCTACTCGAAAGTATACACTATTTTAACGTAAACCGCATAGAAAGCGCGGTCGGCATACTGTAAGACTTGTTTCATGAAACACGTTCTGGATTTGGTTCTCTTGTGGAATTGTAACGGAAGACGCTCCCCTGAAATGTGAACCAAACACCATCAGCATATATAATTCAAAGAGGTGAAGAGTCATTATGGGCAAAATGAAAAGCCGTATGGACGAGAGCATTCTCGTTTGTGTGTATTACGGTCCAAATGGTGAACGTCTCATTAAAAGAGGATCCAAAATAGCAGAAATCATGGACTGTCCTCTCTATATTCTGACAGTTGATCCTGCTCCGCTGGATGATTTTGATGCAGAAAAATCGGGATATGTGGATCGTTGGCAAGAACTTGCGGAAGAGCTCGATGTAGAGGCATTCATTATCCGCGATGACGAAAAGCGGCCGGCTGCAAAGGTAATTAAAGAAGTAGCCCATAAGTATGGCATTACACAAATCGTCATCGGCCAAACCGCGCAGAGCCGCTGGGAAGAAATCACAAAAGGGTCATTCATGAACGTCCTGCTGAGGGAAATTCCTTTTGTAGATTTCCATGTAGTTTCTGTAGACCGGGCGATTAAAAGTGAAACAGAGGGGTCATTTGAAAAAGGAGTCCGGGCTTATCTGGTTCCGGACGGTGACAGTTTCCGAATAAATTTCACGTTAACCAAACAGGCACAATATGAAGGGATCTTCTTTAAAGAGATCGGAACCGATTTCAACAATGGGATTTTCAAATTCATGCAGAACAATAAAATATGTCAGGTTCAGATAGAAGATGACCAGGTGCTGGAGACAAGCAAAATTCAATGCAAGGTTCACGACTGACACATAAAAGAATGTTCCGGAAGTCACAGTACTTCGGGGACATTCTTTTTTTGCACACGAGGATTCAGATTTATATGCACTGACACCTATTTCCCGCCGCCGTTTTTCCTATCAAAAAAGAGCCGTCACCAGAAGTCAAAACTTCTTGGACCGCTCCTTTGTCTTTCTTCATTCAGGCAGTTCTTCTCCGACAATCTTTACTTCCATTTCGAGATCAATTCCGAAGTTCTTCTTCACTTCTGCTTTGACCATTTCAATCGTCTGAATATAATCTGCTGCCGTAGCGCCATTTTTATTGACGATGAATCCTGCATGCTTAGTGGATACTTCTGCGCCTCCAAACCCTTTTCCCTGTAAGCCGCTGTCTTGAATCAGCTTACCTGCAAAGTATCCCGGGGGGCGTTTGAAAACACTTCCCGCCGAAGGAAATTCAAGCGGCTGCTTCGATTCACGCTGAAAAGTCAGGTCAGCCACTTTCGCATCAATGTCGCACTGCTCACCCGGAGCGAGCAGGAATTCTGCAGACAAAACAAAATAGCCCTTTGCCGTGATAATACTCTTACGGTAGCCAAGCTCCAATTCATCTTTAGACAGCACGAAAATCTTCCCTGTATGATCCATGACAGTCGCCTGCTGAATAATATCTTTGATCTCTCCGCCGTAAGCACCTGCGTTCATAGCCATGGCGCCGCCGATGGAACCGGGAATGCCGCAGGCAAACTCCAGCCCTGTCAGACAAGCCTTCGCCGCCTCAATGGATGCATCGATAATATTGGCCCCTGCTTCCGCAGTCATTTTATTTCCTTCAATGGTAATATGATTAAAATTCGCCATATACAAAACAATTCCACGGACTCCGCCGTCACGTACGACCATATTCGAACCATTCCCCAGTAACAAGATGGGTATTTTCTGTTCATAGGCATAACTGACAACTGCCTGCACTTCTTCTATTGTGCCGGGGGCTGCGACCACATCCGCTTTTCCGCCCAGACGTGTTTTCGTATATTTGTTCAGCGGTTCATCAAGCAACAACCAGCCGTTTTCTATTTTCTCTTGAAGATCTTCAAACCAGCGATGCTTTGACATGCACATCAAGTCCTTTCACTATACGCGTCTCCAATATAACGGAAACAATCTTATCCTTTAATAGTATGCTTGCAATCTGCCTTTTTGACAAGGTTTTTCATTTTGACTTTTGAGGGATTTTCAATTAATGTTTATCTAACTAAATGCCCACAAGGAGGCGGGAAAGTGAATAAATGGAAAGTAGATTCCGCAGCATCCACTGTCGGCTTTTCAGTTCCCCATATGATGGTATCCACGGTTTCAGGCACATTCGAAAAGTTTTCGGGAGAGTTGCAGGGCAATATTACAGATCTGACGAAATGCAGCATTGAATTTCAAGTGTGCGTATCTTCTATTCAGACCAAGAACAGAGACCGTGATCTACATCTATGCTCGGAAGACTTTTTTGATGCACAGACCTTTCCGCAAATGACTTTTTCTTCCCGTTCCATTTATGCCGATCCAGATGGCAGCTACCGAATGACGGGCAGCCTGACGATTAAAGGCACGTCAAAAAGAGCTTTGTTCTGCGTTACACCGCAAGAAGTTACGGTGTTTGGCGCCACGTTTCTGGTTGATGGAGAAATAAAACGCAAAGACTTCGGCTTACTGTGGAACCGCGCAATCGAAGCTGGCGGCGTTATGGTGGGTGATGTAATCGACATTACTATGAAGGTTGCTGTCTGCAGAAATTAGAAGTACATAAAAGAATTGAACAGACAACAGCACGCCTGCCCAAAATAAGTTTCCACACTATAAAACAAATAATCTGGAGCTGCCGTAACCCCCCGAACAGACGGGTGTTTACGGCAGCTCTCTTTACTTATAGCTACTGGAACCTTCATCACTGTGATGTATGGCTCTCCTTACCAAAATCCGGCCGCTTAAAAAGCCTTTTGATAATACAGCAAAAAGGACAGATGGGGTCCGTCTGTACTTCAATTATCATTTTTCCCTCTCGCCTGCCTATTCTCTATTTTAGAATCATGAAAACTTGGCAACAATATAACTGCTTGCCCTATTTGAAAATATAGAATGAGGTGTCGAAATGAATGAGTCGTTATGGCTGGCTACTGCTTATCCGCAGTCTGCCTATCCGACAGTGCAAGATGATTTGACATGTGAGGTGCTGATTATCGGCGGAGGGCTCAGCGGCATTGCCAATGCCTACTTTTTAGCCAAACAAGGAAAGGACGTTGTGCTGCTCGAGAAGAATAGTTTGCTGCACGGTGCAACAGGGAATTCCACAGGTAAATTAACTGCCCAGCATGATCTGGTCTATGCCGATCTGATTGCGCAATTTGATGTAGAGAGTGCAAAACAGTACTTTCAAGTAAACGAACAGGCTGTCCAGTTTGCACGTTCCATCGCAAAAGCAGATCAGCTGCAAACCGCACATTCCGCACTGTACTCGCAAACGCCAGAAGGCACAGAAAGGCTGCTGGCAGAGAAAAAGGCGTATGAAGAAATCGGTATTCCCTTTTCATTGGCAGGAAGTGCAGCAGATTTGCCGTTTGAGACGGCGCATACGCTATTAATTGAAGATGAAGCACAAATCCATCCCGTTCGCTTCGGTCAGCATTTGGCACAGCTTGCCGCGGAAGAAGGCGCGCGTTTGTATGAACATGCACAAGTAGCCGCGCTGGATACAGACCGTCATTTTGTCAAGCTGGCTTCTTCGAAGACCGTCAGTTATCGTCAGCTTGTCATCTGCTCCCATTATCCGATTGAAGCACTGGAAGGAATGCAAATCCTTAAATTAGACGTGGAACGGTCATATATCGCTGCCGCTAAAACGGACACACCGTTTGATCATCAATATATCGCGGTAGATCAGCCGAAACGTTCCATTCGCACCGCGACAATAGACGATCAATCCTATTTACTTCTCTGTGCCGAGTCCCATCCGGCAGGAGCAGAAAAAGAGACACAAGTGCATTACGACAATATTACGGATGATTTGAAGACGACGCTGGAACATCCTGAAATCATGTATAAATGGTCTGCGCAAGATCCGTCCACTCCTGATTTAGTGCCGTACGCCGGAGCCATTTCCACCTCCTCACCCGACGTTTATATTAGTACGGGCTACAGGAAGTGGGGATTAACCAACTCACTGGCAAGTGCACAGATTATTTCAGATGCTATCACAGGCAAAAAAAATCCCGCAAGCGAACTATATTCGCCAGGCAGGACAGAATTCGGTTCATTGTTCAGCCGCGCACTGCTGCTGACCGGACGCACTGTAAAAGAGTTTACGGGCGGGCACATTGCACGTACCGATTCTCCTATTTGCACGCATATGGGGTGCCGTACCCGCTGGAATAAAGGTGACCAGACGTGGGACTGCCCTTGCCACGGCTCACGTTTTCGTGCGGACGGATCTGTTCTCGAAGGACCTGCCACACAGCCGCTGGATTTAGGATAAAAAAGACTGTCACAGAAATCGACAACGATTTCTATGACAGTCTAGCCGTTATGAAAGTGCTTCAGTCAGTACAGGCACAATTTGTTTCTTACGGGAAACGATGCCTTTTAACAGCGCAGAGTTATTATTGAATGAAACGTTAAATGCAGATCCTGCACGCTCTGCTTCTTTACCGAGTGCAATGATGACGGAATCACTGTTAATGATATCAGTTACGACAAACAGGAAAAGATCCAGTCCTTTTTGTTCGATGATTTCATGTAATACAGCTTCCAGCTCATCCTGACGCCCAAGAATATCTTGTAAGTCCACTGCGTTCACTTGTGCGATTTCCATTTTCACATCGCCAAATTCAAATTCTTTCGCGTCAAGCCTGGCTAACTCTTTTACAGGCGTTGCACTTAAATCCGCGCCTGCTTTCAGCATAGCGAGACCGTACTCGGCTGCATCCACTTCTGCAATTGCAGCTAGTTCTTCAGCCGCAGCCTGGTCTTGAGGAGTGAAAGTTGGTGATTTGAATAATAAAGAATCCGATACAATTGCAGACAACATTAATCCTGCAATATTCTTCGGAATTGCAACTCCGTGCTCTTTAAACAATTTATTTAAGATAGTTGCTGTACAGCCTACAGGCTCCGCACGATAGTACAGCGGATCATTCGTTTGGAAATTCGCTATACGGTGGTGATCAATTACTTCCAGCACCTGTACATCTTCCAGATCATCAACACTCTGCTGTTTTTCATTGTGGTCGACCAAAATAACTTGGGAAGTTTCCGGTGCAGCTTTCTCGATCAGACGCGGCGCTTCAAAACCGAATGTTTCGAGCGCATATGCCGTTTCTTTTGAAATATTCCCTAAACGCACCGCTTCTGCGTCGACTCCGATCTGCTGTTTGAGATACGCATACGTAATCGCAGATGCGATGGAGTCTGTATCCGGATTTTTATGCCCGATAACTAATACTTTTGACATTTTCTCAATTCCTCCTATTTCACTAAGTTTACTAACTATATTTTATCACACTATTCAGGTTTGACTAGTGGAAATAACAAAGATTGGATCTCTTCCTTATTATGAAGGAAATCGGCAATCGTGTAGCGGTCGAGCACAGCAAAGTATGCTTGAAGCGCTTCATATAATACGCCTCTCAGCCGGCAGGCACTTGATAGTATACACATGTTTTTATCCGGATCAAAGCATTCGACCAAATGAAAATCATCTTCTGTTTTACGGACCAGTTCGCCTACATTAATACTGTCGGGTCTCACGCACAGACGAATTCCGCCGCCGCGCCCCCGGATCGTCTCGATCAGCTGCAGTTTCCCCAGTTCATGGACAATTTTGGTGAGGTGATTTTTCGAGATTTGATAAGCATCCGAGATTTCTTGGATAGTAGATAGTTCATCAGGCTGCTTGGAAGCTAAATAAATCAGAACACGCAGCGAATAATCTGTATACATCGTTAATCGCATAATATCACCCCTTCTGCTCTCTCTTCATTATAGCATTTACATGTAAAAATTCCTTGATTAGCATCACAGGTAAAAGTTGTATCGCTCCACTGTTTTTGAATAAAGTGTGACATGATTTCAGAATTTCTTTTAAACATGTATATAAAATGTATCTTTTAAACAGAAAATGATTTATGATAGAAATATCAAATACGGAAAGGTTGTGCACTATCAATGTTAGATCAAAAAACTATCGATATTATTAAATCCACTGTACCAGTACTGGAGCAACACGGGACAACCATCACATCTGTTTTTTACAAAAATATGTTTAAAGCGCATCCGGAATTACTAGATATATTCAATCACGCGAACCAATCACAAGGACGTCAGCAGACAGCATTAGCAAATACTGTCTATGCGGCAGCACAGCATATTGACAACCTGGGAGCAATCCTACCGGCTGTTGTACAAATCGCACATAAGCACGTGTCACTTGGAATCTTGCCGGAACATTATCCAATCGTTGGTGAACACCTGCTAAAAGCAATCAAAGAAGTGCTTGGCGATGCAGCGACTCCTGAAATCATCGATGCATGGGCGGCAGCTTACGGCGTCATCGCAGATGCATTCATCGGAGTAGAGGCAGAGATGTATGAAAATACAGCTAAAGCTGAAGGCGGCTGGGAGCTGTTCAAAGAATTCGAGATCGTAGACAAAGTAAAAGAAAGTGATGTCATCACTTCCTTCTATCTAAAACCGGTGGACGGAGAAAAATTACCATACTACTTACCTGGACAATATATTACTGTCCGTATGGAAATTCCGGGCGCGAAAAACATCGTAAACCGTCAGTACAGTCTGTCACAAAAATCGAATGACGAGACATTCCGTATTTCGGTTAAGCGCGAAGATACATTGTCGCCAAACGGCGTAGTGTCTTGCTACTTGCATAATGAGGCTAAAGTGGGCGACACATTGGAAGTCAGCGCACCAGCAGGTGATTTCTACTTAGAGCCTACTGGAACTGGTCCTGTGACACTTATCAGCGGCGGCGTTGGTATTACACCAATGAAAGCTATGTATTCAACAATTGCTGACTTGTCTCCAGACCGCGAAGTGGCATTCCTGCACTCTGCACGCACTCGCAGCCAACAGGCATTTGCGAATAAATTAGAGCAATTGAACGCAAAAATGCCAAACTCTACTTACAAAGCTCTTTATTCTGAAGAGGGAGACGGCGTATTCACACGTGAATTCCTTGAAAAGAACGTCATTGCAGGCAGCGATGTCTATGTATGTGGTCCGACTGGCTTCATGGAGTTCGTTATTCAACAGCTTCATGCAATTGGAGTACCGGAAGATAAAATTCACTTCGAGTTCTTCGGTCCTGCTGTAGCACTTGAATTAGCAACTGTATAATTACTAAGAAAAGAGCCGCCGCGAAAAGTCGTCATGACTTTCGCGGCGGCTCTTCTTTATTTCCCGCCTTCTGCCAGAATTGATGAATAAAAAAAGATGCCCCTTGAAGCACTGCCGCTTCCCGGACATCCACGCGTTCTTATACTTTCTTTGGCATGCGGAATGAAGCAAGAATCAGCGCCGCTACTAAAAACAGGCCTAAATAGCCCACTATCGGATAAAACGTCCTGACTAAGTTTGTAAAGCCAAAGAAACTAAGTGCATAGCCAATCAGTAACGAGAAGGCTACAAACAGTTTAAACTTCATCGTGCCGCTTTGGATAAATCGTGCTCCGAATGCATAAAACATGCTGACAGCCGTATTGAAAATCATGCCGTACAGAATGACCGCCATAAAGACCGCGAAAATTGGTGAGATATTATTCATGACAGCAAGCATCGGCAGCTCTGATTCAGATACGTATTCCACTTGTGAGAAAATTGCCAGATGACTGAGCAATATCAAAATACCAAGCCCCAGTCCCCCGACGAACCCTCCCCATGCTGCAATTTTTTCATTCTTCTCTGCACCGCCCATGACAATCGACATGGAAGCACCGAGCGCAATGTTAAATGACACATAATTGACTGCAGATATTAACCAGTTAGGCAAGGTGGTTGGCAAAGCATTGGCTACCGGATTAAGAACAGCAAAGGTCGTATCCATCGTAGCTATGCTATAAGCCGATACGATAATTACCGTAAGAATTAAAAACGGTGTTACACTGCCGATGATCGCGACAACTTTGTCCACGTTCATCAGAACTGTCATGAAGACCAGAACAATCATCAGCAGACTGCCTATATAAGAAGGCAGGCCGAACTGCTGATGTAAGTTGGCGCCTGCACCCGCAAGCATCACGACCCCGACTCCAAACAGTGTAAAGATAATAATTCCATCGACTACAACACCTGCATAACGTCCGCTTATTTTATAGATGACATCTTTATGCGATATGGTCTGCATACGACTGCCGAGGCGTGTCAATGTCATTCCTAAATATGCGAAAAGTGCCGTACAAATAACAGCACCCATCATTCCTGCGTAGCCGAAACTTGTAAAATACGTCATAATTTCATTGCCGGAAGCAAAACCTGCCCCTACCACAATTCCGATAAAGGCGCTGCTCATTTTCAATATTTCTTTCATATATTCCCCTACTTTTCTCTTTAGCAACACTCTCTGAGAAATTCTGTATTTATTTTATTTCCTGTACTTTGAGACGTACGGATTATCTTTCTCATAAAACCGCCATGGATAATGTACGGCCTCACCAGTATTGCCAATTCCTACACGCGGTCCCGCTTCTATCTCTGATTGCGGAAAACCCTCGGCTATGTAGAGAGGCCGCTGAGTCCAATGGTGGCCGTAGTATGCCATCGTTACGTTCAGTGCTTTGGAAAGCTTTCCGGGCCCGTTCGTCAGATCCGTCACTTTCTTAATATGTCCGCCCCGGCGTGCTTGCATAAGTGACAATCCCTCTATCGGCTCACCTGCCCGCAGTAATACTGCATGGGGCGTCCCTTCCTGTGCGCCCACCACATTCATCAGCACATGAGTATGCATCTGATATGTATATACCGAGCCCGCCTCTCCAAACATAATCTCCGTCCGTTTCGTTCTGCGATTTCCAAAACTATGCGCTGCACGGTCTTCAGGCCCGTGATACGCTTCTGTTTCCACTATCCTGACCACTGATAAACCTTCAGGCTGCTCGTGTACGATATATTGCCCCACTAAATTACGGGCAAGTTCAATTACAGGAGCAGTAAAGAATGATGAATCAATCGGTTCATACATACTATCTTCTCCTTCCTCTTTTTATGCCAATCCCTGTCCGGCCGCAAACTCACGATAGAGCTCATGCGTTTCCAGTAATTCGGCATGACGGCCCCTTCCGGTGATTTGTCCGTTTTCCAGAAACAGCAGCTGATCTGCATGCAATACAGTTGCCAGCCGATGGGCAATGATGAGTGTCGTCCGACCATGCATCAATCGGCGAAGTGCTTCTTGTACATGTGTTTCGGAGCCGCTGTCCAGATTTGACGTCGCTTCGTCCAGCAGTAAAATTTCTGGGTTATGCAGCAGTGCCCGGGCAATGGCAATGCGCTGCCGCTGACCTCCTGACAGTTTCATGCCGCGCTCTCCCACCATCGTTTCAAATCCATCAGGCATTTCCTCGATAAACGTATATGCATTGGCTGCTTTTGCCGCCTCGATCACTTGGTCAAGCGGCGGTCTTTTCTCCAGTCCATACGCGATATTGTCGAGAATCGTCCCGCTTAATAACGGGCTTTCCTGCGACACATAGCCGATTCGACGGCGCCAGTCGGATAACGGGATAGTTTGTATAGATGCATCCCCAAACCGTATTTCTCCTGAAGTCGGCTGATAGAACCGTTCAACCAATGAGAATATCGTCGTCTTTCCTCCTCCGCTCGGTCCGACAAATGCCGTCACAGTGCCTGTTTCAGCGGCGAAAGAAATGCCCTTCACTACTTCCTTTCCCTCTTCATAAGAAAAATGAACATCTGAAAACGTAATGGTTTCATTAGCTTTTGAAACAGACTTGCCTTCTGCGGGTTCCGAATTCATGTGCAAAATTCCCTGAATCCGTTCCGTCGCGCCCACTGCCTTCTGGAATGAAGTGAAAAATTGGGCCATCTTTGCAAATGGCATGATGATCTGAAAAAGCAAGAAAATAATCGCAACGAGCGTACCGGCAGACAAGTCACCTTTTGCCACTTGTGCGCCGCCGTATCCGAGGATTACTACTAGGATGCCCATCATCGTCAACATCATGATTGGAGAGATGACTGCCTGGATTTTCGCTTCTTTTAGGCCATATCCTAACAATGACCGGATCGCAGCCTTCCCTTTCTCACCTTCTGCTGGCTCTGCACGATAGGCTTTTACTAAACGTATATCACCGAGCACCCGGCCAAGATGTCCTGAAAACTTCGCCATTTCAGCCTGTGTCGCTTTCGCCACTTTATGCATCAGCCGTCCCAGCGGATATAGAATTGCCATGCTGACAGGCACACTAATCAGCATAATAATAGTCATTTTCCAATCGAGCACAAGTAAAATGATGACCGCCCCGACAATTGATATCAAGCCGGAGATGAATGAAACTAAATGCTCCGAGACCAGCGATTTTAACACTGTAGTGTCCTGCGTAATCCTGCTCATCGTTTCTCCTGTTTCATTTTGGTCGAAATATGGCACCGGTAAACGCAGAACCTTTTGCCATAGCTGATTGCGCAGATCAGCCACTACCGATTCACCGATATAAGCCAGCATATAATAGGAAAACCCACCGGCAATTGCCTGCACGACGAATAAAACGAGCAGAAACACACCCGTTTTCCAGTTCATCAATTCACTCGTAAAAGAGTCCACTAAATCTTTGGTGATCAGCGGCACCGCAAGTCCTGCCGCCGTTTCAACGAGGGAGAGCACGAATGCAATGACCGTTACTGCAACAGGCCAGTGTAATGTTTTAACAAGGCCTATGAATTCTTTAACAGACCCTGCAGGTTTTATTTGCGGACTCATAACGTATCCTCTTTTCTATATTATTCAAATGAGTTATCTGTTAGTCCTTGGAGATATTCACCGATCCGCTGCCAGTCGCTCTCCAGTTCCGGACGGAGAGATGGACGGTAAAAAACGGAAGCCGGATGAAATGTCGGCACGATGGTGTAGGAATGATCTGTCCAGCTGTACTGCGTATCTTCCAGTGCCGCTAAGTATTGGACGGGCTGTGTGATTACTTGTCCATGCAGCGCCGTGACTTTCGCGTGTTTTCCGAGCAATCGCTGAAGGCCGATATTGCCGAGTGTCACGATGAGCTTCGGACGCAGATTTTTTACTTCAAAATCAAGTACCGGCGCATGAGCCAGCTGCTCTTTTTGAGTAGGCGGCCGGTTATATTTACGTTCAGTCAAACTGCCGTCACGTTCTTTCTTCGTCCCCCATTTATAAGGCCTGCTGCGGAATGAACTCGTCATATACACATCTTCCCGCGTCAGACCGATCGATGCCAGTGATTTCATCAGCTCATCACCCGCACGTCCTATAAACGGGATGCCGTGTATCGCTTCGTGTTCTCCGGGTGCTTCACCGATCAATAAAAGCGACGGTGATTCGGGACCTTCTCCGCGCACAAAGCCTTCCACTGGAAATCCTTCGCTGCGTTCTTGCGCAATACGCGCCAATTCATCAGGTATGCGAAACATCGTATCAGCTCCTTATTCATAATTATAAGGGTTTCGTCTGCGAATCAAAAATATTAGCCATTGAAAAAGCCGCTCCCATTTATATGAAATGGAAACGGCTTAGTTTATATTATGTCAATTCAGTCTGTTTTGTTTCAGTTCCAAGGAAGATAACGGCTAATACGCCAACTAGGATCGCCCCGCAGAAAATGGCGAAAATCATGCCGAATCCATGGCCTGCCGCTAGCAACGTACCGACAAGAAGCGGTCCGAAGATGCCGCCTACACGTCCTACAGCCGCTGCAGTGCCGGAGCCCGTTGCACGAATTGAAGTAGGGTACTGTTCAGGAGAATACGCGTACAGCGCTCCCCATGCACCCAGATTAAAGAATGACAGCAGTGCGCCCGCCACCATTAAAGTAAATAAGGAATCTGCATTTCCGAAAGCAAGCGCACTGAGCGCCGTTCCGAACAAATACGTGGCGAGGACGAATTTGCGTCCCATTCTCTCAATGAGCCATGCCGCGCTGAAGTAGCCCGGCAGCTGTGCAAGTGTCATCAGCAAAACATAGCCGAAGCTCTTGATCAGACTGAAACCTTTCAGCACCATCACACTCGGCAGCCATAAGAACATGCCGTAATACGAGAAGACTACCGCAAACCATACAATCCACAGCATGATAGTCCGTTTTCTGAATGCTGGAGCCAATAACTGCTTCAACTTTTGGCCAGTTGACTGTGTTGTTTTTCCCTGTTCTTCAAACTTCTTGGAATCCGGCAAATTACGCCGTAAATAAATGGCATAAAACGCCGGAAGCGCAGTAATAATCAAAGCAATCCGCCAGCCGAAACTCGGGATCACAAAGTATGCAATCAATGCCGCAATCAGCCAGCCCGCAGCCCAGAAGCTTTCAAGCAGCACTACGACACGTCCGCGTTCTTTTGCGGATACACTTTCTGATACCAGTGTGGATGCAACAGGCAGTTCTCCGCCTAAACCTGCGCCTACCAGAAAACGGAGTATCAGGAATGCCCATAATGAAGTCGTTAAAGCAGATAATCCGCTTGCGACTGAAAATAAAACTAATGTGATCATAAATACTTGCTTTCGTCCGATGCGGTCTGCAAGCAGCCCGAAACCGAATGCCCCAACCGCCATACCGATTGAATTGATACTGCCAATCCAGCCCATTTCAGACGAAGTCAGCTGCCAGTCTACTGCCAATGCGGCTATAACAAAGGACAGAATACCAACATCCATCGCGTCGAACATCCAGCCTGTGCCTGCAATGCCAAGCAATTTATTGCGTGATAGTTCTTTCTTTTTCACCAGTCTTCTACCTTTCCATTGTGCAATCTTTAGGTGTCTTTACAGCTGTAATTATACCACTTTTGTTTTGCGTTTGACTAGTGTTGTTTTCCTGCGGATTTAGTTTGTGAGATCGGGAATTTAGGATGGGGCGGGATATGTGTATGAGCGGTTGGGCGGTGTGATTGATCACTTGAACAGCGGGTATGAGCGCTTGAGCAAGGTGATTGATCGCTTGAACAGCGGGTATGAGCGCTCGAGCAAGGTGATTGATCGCTTGAACAGCGGGTATGAGCGCTTGAGCAAGGTGATTGATCGCTTGAACAGCGTACATGAGCACTTTAGCAAGGTGATTGATCGCTTGAACACTGTGTATGAGCGCCCAAGCAAGACGATTGATCACTTGAACAGCGGGTATGAGCGCTCGAGCAAGGTGATTGATCACTTGAACAGCGGGTATGAGCGCTTGAGCAATACATATGAGCGGCTAGTGAAATTATAGAGCGCTCGTGAAGAAAGTATGAGCGCTCGCAGCCGGAAGCATGCATAAATACTGTGCAAACCCCGCAGAATGTGAAAAAATCCCGTCAGACCGGAGTCTGACGGGATTTTCTGTAATTCTTATAATCCAGCTTCTACTTCTTTGATCATTTCTTTGATTGATTGAAGTCCGCCGCCGGATAAGTACCAGTATTCACCGTTTAGGTACACCATTTTATCATTTTTGAATGCATTTGTTTTCTTTACCAGATCGTTTTCTACTGAATCTTTAGCCGTTGCACCGTTGCCGATTGCTGCATCCCGGTCGATGATAAATAGAATATCAGGGTTTGTTTCCAGGATGTATTCAAATGTAACGTTTTGCCCATGTGTGGAAACTTCAATATTTTCATCTGCCGGCTGGAAACCGAATACATCATGAACTAATCCGAAACGTGAGCTTGGGCCGTATGCACTGACTTTACCTTCAGTTGCCAGAATGATTAATGCTTTGCTGTCTGTTTCAGAAATTTTTGCTTTAATATCTTCAATGTCTGCATCCACATCGGCCAGTTCTTTGTTCATTTCGTCTTCTTTATCGAAGAGTGTTGCGATCTTACCCATATTTTCTTTGAATGATTCCATGTAGTTCGACGTGTCAACGCCCATGAAGATTGTTGGAGCGATTTCAGACAGCTGGTCATACAAGTCTGACTGACGTCCGGAGATAAAGATTACATCCGGTTTCATTGCGTTGATTGCTTCAAAGTCAGGCTCTTTCAAGCTTCCCAGGTTTTCGTACTTGTCATCTTCGTATTTGGAAAGGTACCCAGGTACATTTGATTGCGGAAGACCTGCTACTTCAATTCCCAGTTCGTCCAATGTATCTAAAGTTCCAAAGTCGAATACTACGACCTTTTCAGGGTTTTTTTCAAGAGTCGTTTCACCAAGTTCATGAGTAATTGTAACTTCTGTGCTTTCTTCTGCTGGCTGATCATCAGGTGCTGCGCTGTCAGCAGGTTTTTCTTCTTCTTTTGCCCCGCCGCAAGCAGCAAGTGCAAACAGTAGGATTAATGCAAACAGTGATAGTGTAAGTTTTTTCATTTTAGTATAATTCCTCACTTTTTAAGAGTTAAAATAAACGCAAATACGGCAATCTTTCATTTGTTGAATTGGAATGTCCATATCATAAATATCCCGTAATGATTCTGACGTAATAATTTCATTGGTTAACCCGTCTTTAACGACTTTACCGTTTTTTAATGCAACAATGCGATCTGAATAAACGGAGGCAAAGTTGATATCGTGCAAAACGATGACGACGGTTTTTCCTAAATCGTCAACAAGCTGCCGCAAGATCTTCATAATCTGCACAGAATGCTTCATATCGAGGTTGTTAAGCGGCTCATCGAGTAAAATATAGTCGGTGTCCTGCGCGATCGTCATCGCAATGAACGCGCGCTGACGCTGGCCGCCAGATAATTCATCCAAGTACGCTTCTTGCATGTCGGTCAGACCCATATACTCCAACGCTTGGTCCACCATCCGTTCGTCTTCTTCCTGGAGACGGCCCTTACAATGCGGGAAACGGCCGAATCCAACAAGTTCACGGATAGTCAGTTTGACATTCATGAAGTTTGATTGCTTTAAAATCGCAACGCGCTTTGCAAAATCATTCGACTTCATTTCTTTCACTTTGTTTTTATCGAGCAATACTTCACCCGTATCGGCATCCATTAATCGGCTTACCATCGAAAGAAGAGTAGATTTACCAGCCCCGTTAGGTCCAATGAATGACGTGATTTTGCCTCGATGAATATTTACACTGACCTTTTCGACGACTGCTTTTTTTCCATAAAATTTCGTTAGCTCACGAACTTGGATCATGAGGATCGACTCTCCTTTAATAGTAAATAGATAAAGTAAATGCCACCGACAAAGTTGATGATTACACTGAGTGTAGTCGAGAAAGAGAAGACGCGCTCGACGATCCACTGACCGCCGACTAATGCGATGATACTCATCAGCGCAGCACCTGTAATTAAAATTGAATGCTTAAACGTATTGAAGAACTGATAGCTCAAATTGGCAACAATGAGACCGAAGAATGTAATCGGCCCGACTAATGCCGTGGATACTGCTATCAGTACTGCCGATAAAATCAGCATAAGCTTAACGACTGACTGGTACGGCACGCCAAGGTTGACCGCTGTATCCCGTCCAAGTGATAAGACGTCGAGTTCATTGATATAGCGCCAGCCGATAATGAGTGTGAGCACCAATATCGCAAACGCCCACCAGACGAGGTCCCCGTTGATATTATTGAAACTTGCAAACATCTTATCTTGCACACGCAGAAATTCATTCGGGTCAATCATCACTTGCAGGAATGTCGAAATGCTTCCGAAGAATGTGCCGACGATAATACCGACCAGCAACAGGAAGTAAATCGGCCGATTCCCTTTACCGAATAAAAAGTGATAGAGCAGCAAGGCAAACAATACCATTGCCCCGACAGACAGCATAAAATTGAATTGCTGATTGATCAGCACAAAAGAAGTTGAACCGAAAAAGAATACGAGAACCGTTTGCAGCAGGATATAAAGTGAATCCAGCCCCATGATGCTCGGCGTCAAAATACGGTTATGTGTAATCGTCTGGAAAATGACTGTAGAGTATGCTACTGCTACCCCGGTCAACGCCATCGCCATTACTTTGATGGCTCTGCGAGGAAGTGCATAATCATAGCTGCCGTTCAATCCCTGAAATAAATACAATCCGCAAAACACTAAAGAAAATGCCAGCAAGATCAATAGTTTTGTTGAGTTACGCATAGGCTTTCCTCCTAAACAACAGGTACAGGAAGATTCCGCTTCCGATTACGCCGACCATTAAACTGATCGAGATCTCGTATGGGAAAATAATAACCCTGCCCAGAATGTCACAGATGAGAAGGAAAATAGCGCCAAGTAATGCGGTATGCGGCAGCGTCTTTTGCAAATGGTCTCCTTTAAAGATCGATACGATGTTCGGGATGATTAATCCTAAGAAAGGAATCAGACCTACCGTCAGCACTACGGTTGTCGTTATCAATGCGACTAAAATCAATCCGGTATTGACGATACGCTTATACGCGAGTCCGAGGTTCTTGGAGAAATCTTCACCCATTCCCGCCACAGTAAAACGATTTGCATATAAATATGTAATGATCAGTACCGGTATACTGATATACAAAAGCTCATACCGCCCTTTCATGATCATGGAAAAGTCACCTTGAAGCCAAGCCGACATATTCTGTATCACATTTGCTTTATATGCAAAAAACGTGGAAATGGAAGATAAAATATTCCCGAACATTAAGCCAACAAGCGGAATAAAAATGGCATCTTTGAATTTAATACGATCCAGGATTTGCATGAATAAGAACGTACTGATCAAGGCAAATGTAAATGACACGGCCATTTTTTCCAATAATGTTGCGTTGGTGAAAATTAACATAGACACTAAAATTCCCAGCTTTGTCGCGTCTAATGTACCTGCTGTAGTCGGGGAGACAAATTTATTGCGGCTAAGTTGCTGCATAATCAACCCGGCAATACTCATCCCTGCACCAGCAAGCAATATTGCGACTAATCGGGGAACCCGACTAATTAAGAAAATCTCTGTTTCTTCTGAACGCCAATCCAATAAGTCTGCTGGTGTGATTCGGCTTGCACCGACAAACAGCGACAGGAGGGAGAGCAGAATAACGGTTGGAATTAAATAACGTTTCTTCATGAAGAACTCCGATATCGAATATTTGAGCTTTTTCACTTAAATGAAAATGATTATCATTCGCTCATGAACTACATTACCGTGTTTGCTAACTCGTGTCAATACCTAACTGAAAATCATTATCAACACTTTTTAATGAGGTTTGATACTCCCAATTGGGATCCTTTCATTGAAACTGCTTGCTGTTCAGCAGTTCACAATCAACCCGCAGTTTTTTCCCAGTGCTGGCACTTCATACAACATCCATAGAAAAAGCTGAAGCTAAACACTTCATTTTGAGTGGTCAGCTTCAGCGATGCCATTACCGCTTCATTGCCTCGTTCATATTTTTCGCGCTGTCGAGGATTTCTTTCGGTACTTTAATTTCATCGATCTCATTGATTTTCGTCATCATGCCTTTGATGTTTTGTTTCACTTCTACAGCCTGACCTTGCTGTCCTATCGTCATAATCATATCTATGTCAAATTCTTTTGTGTAGAAGGTCTTTTTATCAATTGTCAGCTGGACATCCAATTTTTCAACATGTATATCCGCTTCGTCAGCTCCCGCAACTTGGGCTCCTTCCGGTGTATTCTGCTTTAGAATATCATTCATGAGCGCGCTGAACTCTTCGTCCGATCCTTTTAACGTCAGTATATATTCATCGTTTGTCTGTTCAAATGAGAAGTCCTCTGCATATTCTTTAAACATTGAGATGTCCACAGGTGATTCAGCAGCACTGGCTATTTGACCCGTTACCTCTTCGTACATTTCATCCGGCAGTTTCATCCATTGGCCCGATTGCGGATCTTTCATGAAGAATCCTTCTTCTGTCATGTATAGTTCGACTGCCATTTCTTCACCGCCGGCCTGTGTATTAATTGTTTGACGGATAGCAAGAGGTTCAACCATCATGTCCATATCGATCATTGAGCGGATGTCCTGTGTTTCTTCACCCATTTGAATAGTCTGACTGATTTCCATATCAGAATGCATACTTTGCTGCGTTTCTCCAGCCGCATTCGCTTTTTCCAAGATTTCATCGGCAGTCAAGTCACTCTTTACGACGACTTCCTCTGTTTCTCCTGAAATAGGATCTTCCTTCGGCTCTGCGGTTTGTCCACAGGCGCTCAAGACAAGCGCCAACATTCCTGCAGTTAACATCGCTGTCCACTTGGTCATGTTCATGTCTCTCCTTTCATAAATTCATCTCACTGCCCGGTGCAGAAACCACAAGAAAAGGTGGTGATTGAACCCTTCCGGCAATCCTCTTTTACAAGTAAGTGAAATGAGTAATCGGTAGATTTCTTTTTATTTTTTTCAAACAGGTTTAGATTTGTTGTAAACGGGCAAACTAAAAGCATCCCACCCCCTTTCTCTTCTTATAAAGATAAAAGGATTTGGCTGCACGCATTGCGCGTGCAGCCCTTTTTTTGTCTTTACTTATAATTACTTCAATACGAATTCCTGCAGCCGGTCACATTCGCTTTCCGGCATTTCCACGGTCATTAACGTTCCCTCTTCTTCGTAGGCAGTGTCTTTGATTGAGGCAGTTTCATTGAGATGTGAAACGATTTCACCCCGGTCATACGGAATCAGTAATTTACATGTGACATACTGTCGGAATAAATTTTGCTGGATCAATGTCAGCAACTCAGGAATTCCTTTGTTTTCGCCTGCAGACATCCAGATGCTCTGATCTTTCACCCGCGGATACGGAATTTCCGCCAAGTCTGCTTTATTATAGATGTTGACAGTCGGCACACTCTCTACGCCAATATCTTCAAGTGTTTCATTGGTCACATCCATCATATGTCCATGCTCTTCATCCGAAACGTCAACCACATGCAGCAGCAAGTCTGCATTTTTCGCTTCTTCGAGTGTCGAGCGGAATGCCTGAACGAGATGGTGCGGCAGTTTGGAGACGAACCCTACAGTGTCTGTCAGAATAAATTCTTTTTTATCCGGGAGCTGGATTTTCCGTACAGCAGTCTCAAGCGTAGCAAACAGCATATCTTTTTCGCTTACTTCTTTGGATTCATCTGCATTGGCGTATTGCAGCAGACGGTTCATGAGTGTGGATTTCCCTGCATTCGTATAACCGACAATGGATACGACAGGAATCCCGCTGCGCACCCGCTGTTTCCTCTGTGTTTCACGCTGATCACGCACATGTTCCAGTTCACGGCGCAGTTTGGCAATCTGGTCTTCAATCTTCCGGCGGTCGAGCTCAAGCTTGGTTTCACCGGCACCTTTGTTTTGTAAACCGCCGCCCGTGCCGCCGCCTTGTCTGCTGAGTGACGCACGCAAGCCGACAAGCCGCGGCAGCGTGTATTGCAGTTGCGCTAATTCAACTTGCATCTGCGCTTCTCGGTTGCGTGCACGTCTTGCGAAAATATCCAATATTAACATTGTGCGATCAATAATTTTACATTCAAGCTCCCTCTCGAGATTGCGCAATTGGGAAGGTGATAATTCATCATTGAATATCAATAAGTTCGCACCTGTCTCCTCATATACGTCACGAATTTCATCGATCTTCCCTTTCCCGATATAATGGGACGGATTGCGCCTCTCAAGATTTTGCGTCACTTCTCCTATAACTTCCACTTCAATCGCTTCTGCCAAGTTCTTCAATTCTTCCATTCCATATTCAAAGTGCAGATCCTTCTGTTCGTGCACGCCGACAATTACGGCTTTTTCAATTAACACATCCATGCTGGCATCCTCCCTGACATATCTTTATACATAGTTTACCCTTCGTGCCGCCGCCTAACCGTTTGACGAGAAATGAATCTCCGCCAGGCGCTGTGCAGCAGCTTGCTTCTCGATAAAACGAAACACGACGTCGCCTATGCGGATATCATGATCGTCTCCGGCTTTCTGCGATAATAACACTGCCCACTCGCCTGTTTCGCGCAACGGGTCTTCTACGTGAAATACACATTCTGAAATCCGGCGCTGCCGGTGAACGGCAGTGCGGGCTCCGTTTTTTTCAAGACGTTCCATCCGCTCTGCTTCTGATTCCTCCCATTCAATAAAAAACGGATACGGTAATTCACCCGATACGCTCTGTTCGATAAACAGCATCTTCCACCGCAGCACCTTTCCGTCAGCTGTTCTTCTTGCGGCAGGAAGAACATCAGTGGTTGTAAAGCCTTTGTTGTCAAGCTCCTCTTTCCATTGCTCTATATCCGGCACGGAAAAGCATACCGTCGCCCAGCCGTCTCCGTATTGCCGGTCATGAAAATATTGTGCGATAAGCGGCTGATCGGCAGCGGCGGCCCTGGCTTTGCCTTCTTCCTCTACAGTCAGCCACTCAATATACGCATTATCCGTATACAATAAAGCATTCGCTGTTCCCCAATTCTCATGCCGTCCGCCCGCTGCGGCACAGTTCCCTTTTGCATGCTGTTCGTTCACTACCTCATTTATTTCATCATTAGTAAAATACACGATGTGATCCAGTTTCATAGTAAGGCTCTCCTTTCTCATTGATCGTCCCCCTATCATACCAAACCTCGCAAGCCTGCCGGTCATCCCCCGCCTTTACTGTCCGTGAATATTTTGTCTCCTATACGATTTTTTTGTATGATGAATACAGGTTTCCGGACAATATTTCCCGGGGAATTTGCCTATTCGACAGGAGGAAACAATATGAATCATGAGAAATGGCTTGCGCATACGGTGGAGATGGCAGTTAAAAATGCGGCGGATGGCGGCGGGCCGTTCGCTTCCATTATAGTGAAAGATGGGGAAATTATCGGTTCTGGCACTAATTTGGTGAACTCTACATGTGATCCATCTGCGCATGCCGAGTTATTGGCGATAAAAGAAGCATGTGCTGCATTGCAGACACTTGATTTGTCTGACTGCGTATTGTACGCAAGCGGAGAACCTTGTCCGATGTGTCTTGGCGCATCGTACTGGGCGAAGCTTGGGGCAATTTACTATGCTTGCAGCAAACAGCAAGCATTTGAAGAAGCAGGTTTTACGAATCCAGTGAAAGAATTCTTTCCTGATCAGCAGCTGCCGCCCGAAAAACGTTCTGTTCCGTTCATCCAAAAAAGGATCCCAGGTGCGGAGAAACCTTTTATCGAGTGGAATCTGCAGCAGCCCGAGTGAGCTTTGTGTTTCCTGAAAGGTCAGAATAGTGTAGGATAAAAGAAGAGTTTCGGGAATGTATACTTCCCGGGCAGAATGAATGCGGAGGGATTGTATGGTTATCGATTTATTAACATCGCACTCGTCGGTTCGGCGCTATAAAGATGAACCGATTACAAGAGAAACGGTGATGGAACTAGTTAAAGCAGGACAGCACGCAGCAAGTTCACACTTCGTGCAGGCCTGCTCGGTACTGTATGTCACGGATACAGACAAGCGGGGACAGCTGGCGGAACTATCGAAAAACCGCCGTCAGTTCTATACTGCAGGTGCTGTACTCGTTTTCTGTATGGACTATAACCGGCTGTCTCATGCCGCCCGGCTGAATGGCCAGGAAATTAACTACACAGTAGCGGAAAATGTATTGGTCGGCGCAATTGATGTAGGTTTATTCGCGCAGAATGTAGTCATCGCAGCCGAGTCAAAAGGCTACGGCATTTGCTATATCGGCGGTGTCCGT
This sequence comes from Sporosarcina sp. P33, assembly GCF_002077155.1. Lineage (GTDB taxonomy): Bacteria > Bacillota > Bacilli > Bacillales_A > Planococcaceae > Sporosarcina. Next base: position 1,490,204 of record NZ_CP015027.1, read on the forward strand.
AATGCTATGGAGGAAATTTCGGAAGTACTGGAATTGCCAAAAGGCGTAGTTCCGTTATTCGGACTTTCCATCGGCGTACCGAACGAAGCCAATGGCGTAAAACCACGTCTGCCGATAGAGGCCGTCCTGCATGAAAATACGTATAACGAAGAAAAGTACAATGATTTATTGCCGGCATACGACGAGATTATGAAAGAATATTACGCGAGCCGCGATTCTAATCAGCGCGAAGCTACTTGGACAAAAGAGATGGCCGATTTTCTCGAGGCGCCAAAACGCACAGAAATTCAGGCTTTCCTGCAAAAACAAGGTTTCTTATTGAACTGAAGACAGACAGGAGTGTCACATCATGTCAGTAGATGACGTACTGGAGCTGCTCCAGCGACGCATGACAGACGGATCATTCATCCGGGCGACGATTAGCCGGCCGCGATTGAAATCCAATGAAGTAAAACGAATTAAGTTAAAGCCGCTTGATCTAAAAGGTTCCTATCATGTTCAATTTGAATATCAGCATGAACGGATACTGAAACATGAAAATATTGCGCTTGAAGATGTGGCGCAGCCTTTGCAGCAAGCTTTGGAAAACTATAAACAATTCCATATTGATCTGACGAATGAAACGATGCAGATTCAGATTTCAAAGAAGATGAAAGTTTCCATCAAGCGGATTTTTCTGGATACAGAAAAGACTGTGGATTATGCACATAACCGCGTAAAAAATTATGCACTGCATGAAGGAACGCCCTACCCGTTTCTTGTCAGACTGGGTGTCCAGACCCCGGAAGGCAAAGTCAAAAATCAAAAGCACGACAAGTTCCGTCAAATTAACCGTTTCGTTGAATTAATCAATGATACTCTTTCCCACTTGCCGAAAGACCGTCCAATCCGCATCCTGGATTTCGGTTCGGGTAAATCCTACTTAACATTTGCACTGTATCACTACTTGCGGATTGAAAAAGGATTGGATATCCGCGTCACAGGATTGGATCTAAAAAAAGAAGTCATTGAAGAATGTCAGGAAATTGCACGTGATCTGCAATACGATCAGCTGGAGTTTCTAGTGGGCGATATTAATGAATATGACGGGGATACGGCGGTTGATATGGTCGTTACGCTGCATGCCTGCGACGTGGCAACTGATATGGCGCTCGCCAAAGCAGTCAACTGGGGCGCTTCGGTTATTTTATCTGTCCCCTGCTGTCAGCACGAGTTGTTTTCACAACTGCAGTCCCCTGCGCTTGATGTCATGCTGCAGCACGGGTTAGTAAAAGAGCGCTTTGCCGCATTGGCAACCGATTCGATTCGTGCAGAGTTGCTGACTTTGGCCGGCTACGAGGCACAGCTTGTTGAATTCATTGATATGGAGCATACGCCGAAAAATATATTGATTCGCGCATACCGAAACGATAAACAGCCAAATGCAGAGCAAATTGCCCGTTATACGGCATTTCGTACGATGCTGCAGGCCAAGCCGTTCTTGGAGAAAGAACTCAAGCCGCTGCTCGGGTTCCTCCCGGCAGATGACAGCATTGTATAATAGATAGAAAGAAACGGATCGCCGAAGCGTCATAAATTGACGCTCCGGCGATCCGTTTTTGTTATGGCCGCGGCAGATGCTCGATGATGCTGTCGACCGCCTGCTTAATATGACGGGGCTCTGTTCCTAAGTTTAAGCGAATGAATCCTTTAGATTTCTCTCCGAACCACTCGCCGTAATCGATAGCAAGTTTACATGTATCCTGAACAAATTCTTTTACGCCGTCGGGCTGGATATAGGCACGCAAATCAATCCATAATAGGTAGGTCCCTTCAAGCGGTGTGATGACTATTTCCGGAGCATGGGCAGCGAATTGTTCCACTGCGTAACGTTCATTCGACTTGATGACCGCACGCAATCCGTCAAGCCAGTCTGCGCCGTGCCGGTAAGCTGCTTCGGAAGCTGTCATACCTAGTAAATTCACTTCTGTCTGATTCACAGACTTCACAAACGCATCAAACTGCTGACGCAATGATTCATTTTCAATAATGATTTGTGATGTCAGCAAGCCTGCCAGATTAAATGTTTTGGAGGCAGCCGTCACTGTCACCATACGCTCTGAATACTTCCCGTCCGCCACGATCGCGGATGGAATATGTGTATGATCACCGAATGTCATGTCATGATGGATCTCATCGGATACGATCAATACGTCATGCTTATCGCAAATCGACAATAGCCTCTCCGCTTCTTCCGCCGTCCAGACACGGCCTACAGGATTATGCGGTGAACAGTGAATGAATAACTTCACATCATTATCGATGATCTTCCTTTCGAAATCTTCAAAGTCAATTGTATAGACACCGTCTGTATTGACGAGCTCACTGTTCACAAGCGTGCGGCCTGTATCTTTTACTGCATTACTGAACGGGTAGTACACAGGAGACAGAATGATGACAGCATCTTCAGGTTTCGTAAATGCATTGACGAACCAGTACAATGCGGTCACGACGCCTGTTGAAAAACGCATCCATTCTTTTTTCACTTCATAGCCGTGACGTTCCTTCTCCCAATTAATAAATGCTTCATAATAAGAATCCGGTGCGTATGTATAGCCAAACACTCCAAAATCTACTTTCTCTTTCAGCGCTTCCACTACCTGCTCAGGCACTTTGAATTCCATGTCTGCGACCCAAGCCGCAAGCAAGTCCGCATCCCCGAACCGTTCCTCCAGCTTGTCCCACTTCAGTGAGTTCGTACCTCTTCGTTCAATCGCATAACGCTCTAAAAATTCTTCTTTGTTCATTCTGATACCCCCCAATGTTCTCAATCTTCCCATCTGTCATTCTACTCCGATTGTAACATATGTGCTCTTTCGCTTCCTCCGTTGCCGTTAAGATTTTATTTGGGGTATACTATACTATCGCAATGAAATTCAGCTGGAGGTAATGTTGGTGAGAAAATGGAATTCTATCTTTATGCTTTCCGTACTATTGTTCATTGGTTCCGCTCTGTCTGTCAGCGCGGCAGCGGCGGATGTTAAATATATAGATGTGCCTGATCATCACTGGGCTAAAAATGAGATTATGCAACTGGATGAAATGAAAATCATCACAGGGGATTTCGATATGCAATTCCATCCTGAATCCCCGCTGACAAAAGGACAAGCCGCAGTTTCACTGTCTAAAATTTTTGGATTACAGTCTTCAGATAATTCTTTCGGCTTCTCCGACATCAAACGGGGATCCGACAAAGAACTCTTTGCATGGACGGCTGTTGAAAATGGATGGATCCAGCCTAGCAGCCCCGGCGTTTTCGGCTTTGATGAACCGATTACAAACACCCAGCTGAGGGATTCATTCATCGCGGCTTTTGAATTGAAGAGTAACGGCGGTGATCTCCTGTCCGAAATATGGCCGTCCCGGTCAGATCGGTCCACGCTGGAGAACATTCCCGTATTTACATTTCTTCATATGGATGACTTTCTTCATCATGGGGATTCCGTCGTTTCCAGGGCGTATTTCGCGAAAGCCCTGCACAGGATATTGGTGCAAACTAATCGCATTAAACAACCGAAGCACTACAATCTGTCAAAGGCGAAAGAGTCTGCAGACTATATAAAAAGTGATCCAGAAATGAACTTGGGAAGTGTCCCGTTCACTTCTCATCCTCTTTATTTGCGTTCTGAAAAAACTTTTACATTTAAAGATTATTCACAAACCGATTACGGCTTTGCACGCGATACGGTATATACCTACACTATAGGTGAGAATGACGCAGAAATTGAACTGACTGTCCGTCAGCTGCACAACAATGATGTCTTCGTCTTTTCAAAGCTGACCAATCAGTCAGAGATTCCGATTTCCATAGAGATTCTGCAAAAAGAATCCGATGTTACACATTTTGATTTATACCGGTACGACCGTTATCCGCTAATGCGAAAGAATACCGATCTGACTGATGCGGACATGACGACATATCCGACAGGAGTGCTTCGCTTCATTAAATCAGACGGGACAGTCGAAGAACGGATGATAGGCCAGGCTTATCGCTCCAAACCATTATCTCTTCGGTATGACAACGGTGAACAAAGCGTCTCGCGTGAATTGCTTGATGAACAGGAGAACTTTACTTACGCACTGGCGGGTAAAACTTTATTGTCTTCCTATACATTACAGGCAGATTCCGATGAAATAGCCGATCATTGGTATGTTGATTCCGATCAAAAACTGTTCCATTCCAAGGACTCTATTTTCAAATGGATGAGGGAAACCAGTCAGAATCATAAAAAGCGCAATAATTGGTACACTGCGGACGGCCCGTACAACAAACTGGCAGATTCAACAGAACCTATGCCTGCTTCCGGTCAAAACTATGGCAGGACGTTACTGATGTTAAAAGAAGACCGGGCATTAACTCTTTATCACGAAAATAAAGGGCGTTATTTTGAAGACCTCGTCTATAATGCATTCGTCAATTTGAAAAATTTCAAGAAAGATACAGCCTATTGGGAAACAGAAGTGACGAGCACGTATCTCAAAAACCTGTATGACATACACGCGCCATTCATCGACACAAGATTCAATGAACAGATTGCCTTGTTTTATTATAATATCGGCAGCGAATTTCGGATTCCTGATGCAAAGGAACCTCTTCGTCATTATGCAGACTTACTCGTATCACAGAAACGAAGAGGCAATACCATTAATGTTGCGCGCAATGCCTATTACATTGCAGACTATTTCCCGATCAAGCAACAGGTTACGACACATACTTCAATGAACCATGCGCTCGGCGGCATGAATATTTTACTTATGTCTTATCAGGAATTTGGAGACTGGCGCTATCTTCAAACAGCCCGCAGTATTCAGCAGGCAATTGTCCTGCAAAAAGATAAGTGGATTCGGGACAATGGAGATATTTGGTATCGCATCTCACCGGATCTCTCATTTAAAGGCGAAGACTATAAGCATTTGACACTCGAAGATTTGATAGGCTCCTATCAGCTTTGGCAGCAAATTGATCGGAGCTACCTGCCGACACTGAAGCAGCTGATCATTTCCAAAGCCACGTTCCTGTCGAATGAAGAACTAGGCTACACGACAAAGATTAAAAACGGTCTGAAGGATATCGGGTTATCCGAGTACCTTCCAAAAGGGAAAGAAGTAACTGACGCATTGTGAGTGCGATAAGCCTTTCACTTTGAAGCCGTCAAATAACTGCGTTACGATATATACAGCAAGATGAAATTTATACACGGAAGGAGATTTATATGACTCTTACATTTAACGCACTTATTGCAGACAAGCAAAACGAAGATTTTTCAGTACAGGTTCAGCAGCTTTCATTGGATGATTTGCCTGAAGGAGACGTAGTGATTCGCGTCCACTATTCGGGCATCAACTACAAAGACAGTTTAGCTGCGATTCCTGACGGCAACATCGTACAAACTTATCCGATGGTACCCGGCATTGACTTGGCTGGTGTTGTCGAATCTTCAACGGATGAGCGATTCAAAAAAGGTGATGAAGTTATCGCAACCAGCTATGAAATCGGCGTATCACATTTCGGGGGATACAGCGAATATGCCAGGGTAAAGTCGGAGTGGGTCGTTCCCCTTCCCGCTGGAATTTCATTAAAAGAAGCGATGATTATTGGAACAGCAGGCTTCACGGCTGCTTTGTCCGTTCAGCGTTTAGAGGAAAATCGTCTGTCCCCTGACAAAGGGAAAGTGCTGGTAACCGGTGCAACAGGCGGAGTCGGCAGTTTTGCGGTTTCCTTTTTATCGAAGCTTGGCTATGAAGTGGAAGCGAGTTCAGGAAAAGAAGAGGCACATGAGTATTTGAAATCGCTCGGCGCTGCTTCCATCATCCCCCGTGAAGAAGTATATGACGGGAAAATCCGCGCACTTGGAAAGCAAAAATGGGCCGCCGCGGTTGATCCGGTCGGCGGTGAACCGCTTGCATCATTGCTGAGCCAAATCGAGTATGGCGGCTCTGTGGCAGTCAGCGGTTTAACGGCCGGCACGAAAGTCCCGACAGCCGTATTTCCGTTCATCCTGCGTGCCGTGAACTTGCTCGGCATCGATTCTGTTTACTGTCCAATGGAAACTCGCCTGAAAGTTTGGGAACGTTTAGCGACGGACTTAAAACTTGCAGATTTAGAACAGCTCGTCCAGGAGGAAATTTCATTGGAACAACTGCCCGCTGCCCTTCCGACTTTATTAAAAGGTCAGGCACGCGGCAGAACCATTGTCAAATTAGTGTAAAAGCAAACGAGCCATCCATGCACATATGATTGCGGCATGGATGGCTCTTTACATTTATCTTTCTTTCTCAAGCAATTTCATTGTTTCATCGTACTCGCCTTCAATTACTTCATGGCGTCTATAGGTCGCCAGACTGACTGCGTATGCAACTAACAGACAAATGATGAACCCCGGAACGATTTCATACAACGCACCGGAAAGGAATTTAATATTCCCCCAAACACCGACTGTAATCGCACCCGCAACCATTCCGAATAAAGCGCCTTTGGCAGTCAGTTTTCTCCAATACAGAGATAACAGGATGATCGGGCCAAATGCTCCGCCAAAACCAGCCCATGCGAATGAAACCAGTTTTAACACGGATTCTTTATTCGGCCATGCCAGAACCATCGCAATAATTGTCACGAACAGCACTGCCGCACGGCCCAGGAATACATACTGCCGATCCGATGCATTGGATTTGAACACCGCTTTATACAAGTCCTCGATCAATGCGGAAGATGTCACGATCAATTGAGACGAGATAGTACTCATAATAGCGGCCAGTACAGCAGCCAGCATGATTCCCGCAATCAGCGGATGAAAGATGATTTGCCCCAGAACGATAAAGACCGTTTCTGCGTCGGCTAACTCTGTGCTGTTTTGCTGGAAATATGCGATACCGACTAATGCAGTCGCAATCGCGCCCATCAGACTCAGCAACATCCATCCGATTCCGATTCGTCTTGCACTTTTAGTCTCTTTCACCGATTTAATCGCCATGAAACGGACGATGATATGAGGCTGTCCGAAATATCCTAACCCCCAGGCAAGAGAAGAGATAATTCCTGCCACACTCACACCGGATACAAAATTAAATAATGCGGGATCTGCCTCCCGAATGCTGGCCGCTGTTTCTGCAAAGCCCCCGGTAATAATAATGCCTGCTGAAGGCACCAGCACCAAAGCTAAAAACATAATCAGACCTTGCACAAAATCTGTATAACTTACTGCCAGGAAACCACCGAATAATGTATACGCCAGAACGACCGCCGACACAATAATCAAGCCCGTATGATACTCCAGCCCGAATGAACTTTGAAAGAACTTCCCGCCTGCCACCATCCCGGATGATACATAAAATGTAAAGAACACTAAGATAATAATGCCAGAAGCCACTCGCAGTAAACGGGAGGTATCTTTTAATCTGTTCTCCAAAAAACTCGGAATCGTAATGGAGTTATTCGAAACTTGCGTGTAGGCGCGCAAACGCGGTGCCACAAACAGCCAGTTTAAATAAGCCCCAATTGTCAGCCCGACGGCAATCCATGCTTCTCCGAGCCCGCTCAAATAAATTGCTCCCGGAAGACCCATCAGCAGCCATCCCGACATATCGGAAGCACCGGCACTTAACGCAGTGACTGCCGGACCCAGCGACCTTCCGCCGAGCATGTAGTCCGTCAGATTGGATGTGCGTCTGAAGGCATACCAGCCGATGAACAGCATAGCGGCCATATACATAATAATCGCAATGAGCTGATATGTTTGTTCCGTCATACAATCCCCTCCTTTACTATCAATATACCTATTCTACCTGATGGATAGCACTCTTTGAACAAAAATAAAAAGAAACGTATGAATGAACTACATAATCTGATACAATTGCCCGGGAAATGACCAGAACTGACAAAGTTAAAGATCGTTGCGAACAAAAGTCCTTTCCTGACGGCCCGGCAGTCGGTTTATTGCCAACTATTATGAAACTTTTCTGTTCGCCGTGACGTATACATACAAACCAAAGGAGGAATTTGCATGTTACACACGACAACGAATACACTGCAAGGCCGAACTATTGAAACGTATCACGGCATCGTATCAGGAGAAACCATTATGGGGGCAAATATTGTCCGTGACATCTTTGCATCTGTTACGGATATCGTAGGAGGACGCAGTGCAGCTTACGAAAGCAAATTGACCGAAGCGCGTCAGACTGCTCTGGATGAAATGTCCCAAAAAGCGTCTGCTATGGGAGCAAATGCAGTAATTGGTGTGGACTTGGACTTTGAAATGGTGCGTGAAGGCATGATGATGTGCATTGCTACAGGAACTGCTGTCACCTACCGCGAAGGCGAATAACTCCATACAAAAAGAGAGGCGATATTCACCTCTCTTCTTGTATCATTCTAATATTTCTGCCACCCGGCCAACCTGCCCATCCTCTAAACGAACTTTAATGCCATGCGGATGAAAACTGGATTTCGTCAATAAGTCTTTAACAATACCTTCCGTCTTCACGCCGCTGCGCTGATCTTTTTTCAAGATAATTGCCACATGCAATCCCGGCTTGATATCTGCCCGATTCTGTCCATTCATAAGTTCATTCGCTCCTCTTTTTTATCCAGTGTAGCACACTGCTGTACGAAACGGACAAGCATGATACAATAAAGGCTATCAAACTAGGAGGGGTTATTATGCGATTAACAGTATACCTGGCTGGGGAGATTCACACGTCTTGGCGGGATGAAGTCAAAGAGCAAGCCAAAAATCTTCAATTACCTGTTGATTTTGTCGGACCTATGGAAGATCATGACCGTTCAGACAATATCGGAGAAGAAATTCTGGGAGAACAGCCGGATAATATTTTTAAAGATGCGGCAGCTTCCAGCCTAAACAACCTGCGAACTGAAATCCTGATGAAAAAGTCAGATGTCGTCATTGCATTGTTCGGGGAAGAGTATAAACAATGGAATACCGCAATGGATGCAAGCGCCGCAGTCGCATTCGGCAAACCGCTGATTCTGATCCGTCAGGAAAAACATCATCACCCGTTAAAAGAACTTTCCCGAAAAGCCCATGTCACCGTCGAATCGGTAGATCAGGCAGTTTGTGCACTTAAATATATCTTTGAATAATCCATACAAACATCCATGTTATTTCATTACACAGAAGGCATCCTGGAATTTAGGATGTCTTCCTTTTTTATTTCAAAATTCCCTATACAATGCTGCGCCTAAGTAATCACTGCTTGTTTCAACCTTTCTTATCCCTTTGAATTTAACAATATGATTCAAACGTTCCTTTTCAATAAAATTCTGTCACCATATATACTTGTCAAGTGGTAGAATAGAAGTATAAAAGCAGTCAGGAAGGGGCAATCGAATGGCGTCAAAAAGAGGCATCCGGCAGCAATACATACGAATATTTATCGTTTCGTTAGTCATTGCAGTAATCGGAATGGGCAGCATGTATGCATATGTGAATAATTCATGGAATGACTTGGAAGAAGAGCAGCAAGATTCACTTGAGAAAGCCCGATTAGTCGAACTGCTTTCCGACTCTATCCAAGATGTATTTTTCAGAATCCGTGGCTATTATGCATTTCAAATAGAAGAAGAACTGAATGGGGCTTATCTTTCAATTCAAGATGTACATACTTATTCAAGACAATTTAAATCCCTTCCTCTTAACGTTAAAGAAAAGGAACTTATCCAGGAAATTGACAGCTTTATGATAGATTACGAAGAGACCACACTTCCAAAAGCTATTCAATTCATTAAAGATAACGATTATGAGGGACTGCGCAACTTAGCCCAGGGCGGAACGAATCAATCGGTAAACAGCTTTATTCACTATGCCAATGAATACGATATCATCGCAAAAGAAGAACTGCTGCAATCCTATGAACGAACCAAAAAGCAATCAGAAATATACTTTTTACTCATTACCATTCTCGGCTTTGCATTCCTGCTCATTCCCATTTACACGGTATGGAATGTCATCAAACGAGTAGTACGGCCAGTAGAAAAAATAACAAGTGAAGTCGACCAGTATGAAACGGAAGGACAAATTTTATTTCAGCCTATTGCCAGGGACAATGAAATCGGCGCACTTTCACAATCTATTTATAAGATGATGCAGCGGATTCAAATGAACGAACAAGAAGTTCTGTCTCAAAATGAAGAGTTGATTACACAGCAGGACGAATTGTTCAATCGGCAGACGAAAATGGAATTCGCCTTGTCGGAAGCACGTTTTTCGCGCGTTCGCCTCGAACGTTATAACGGCCTGGGTCACCTTCTTTCATTTTCATTGGATAAGCGGGAAATATGCATGAAAACAGCTGATTATTTAAATCATATTTTCCAGCCTGACCTGAGTCTCCTGCTGTTTGTAAAAGGAGACATCTATTCATTAAAAGGAATCTCTGATACATTTTTCAGCGAGATAAAAGAAGAGCGTTTAGACTATTTTAAGGAACGGCTGAATACGGAACCTTATTTTGTGATCAAAAGAGAAGCAGATTATGAAAAGGGAATCTCTGAACAGATCACATATGTTTATGACTTCGTGTCCGGTATATTCAATGCAGAAAACGAACTCAGTGTGATCACCATTCAATCCCGGATTGGCAAGCCTTTTACAGAAGATGACCAAAAAGATCTATACAGTTTGCTTAAGCGCATTGCCCTCTCTGTAGACAGAGTCGATCAATACGAGTTAATTATCCACGAACGGCAGCTGAATCAAAGTATTTTGGACAATATCAATGAAGGAATCCGTTTTGTTTCCAATACAGACGAAGAGGATAAATACAATGCCGCTTTATTTGAACTGTTGGATATGGAACCTGAATCCAAAGACAAAGCGTGGCCGCGTGAAGAGTGGACTGAGTATTTCTTACAGCAAATTGATGATCCTGTTCAGTACCAACAGTTCCTGGATACAACACTTGATACGGAATCAGCTGGCCATACGAACAACACCTATATACTTACACTGCAGTCTAAAGAATCTCGTGTCATGAACGTCTATAGTGTGCCAATTATTATTCAAGGCAGAAAAGTGGGCACAATATTCGTGCATCGTGATATTACACATGAACATGAAGTTAATAAAATGAAAACCGAGCTGGTTTCAACGGTCAGCCATGAATTACGTACACCTTTGTCCAGTATTCTCGGCTTCTCAGAATTATTACTAAATAAAGATATGGATGAAAAGCGTAAAAAACGCTATTTGGAGACCATTCACGGTGAAGCAAACCGGCTAACCGCATTAATTAATGACTTCTTGGACATTCAGCGTATGGAATCAGGACGCCAAACGTATCAGATGGAGGAAATTTCCGTTGGTGATGTTTCAATAGAAGCAGTAAATAAGCTGCCGATTCAATCACAGCTGCACAAGATTATCCTTCAAGACGTAACTTGTTCATCCAGCATCAAAGGAGATCACGACCGTATTCTTCAAGTATTTTTGAACCTGATTGGGAATGCAATTAAATTTTCTCCAGATGGCGGCGAGATCAATATTACCCTTTTTAATCAGCAAGACTCAGTCGTCGTCTCTATAAAAGATCAAGGAATCGGAATTCCAGCAGAAACTATCGGCCATTTATTCGAGAAGTTTTACCGTTTTGATAACAGCTATAGCAGGAAAATAGGCGGTACAGGTCTCGGCTTGTCTATTTGCAAAGAAATCATTCAAGATCATAACGGACAAATATGGGTAGATTCAGAAGAAAATTCAGGAACAACTATTTTCTTCTCACTTCCCCTTATACAAATGTTGCCTGAGGAACATATCCAATCTGATAAACCGCTGATAGCTGTAGTGGAAGACGATGTAAATATCGCGTTACTGCTCGGCGAAGAGTTATCAAGCAATGGATTTTCAATCATACATCATTCTTCAGTGGACAAAGCATTTACATGCATACAGCAGATGCGTCCTGCTGCAGTCGTTGTTGATTTGATGCTTGAAAATGGTGAAGACGGCTGGGATCTGATCCGTCAAATGAAAGAACGCGAGGAAACGAAAACGATCCCTATCATTATTTCCTCTGCACTCGAAAAAGAACCTCAGTTAATGGAGCAGTTTGATATTAATGATTATTTTACAAAACCTTATCCGCTTGGTGACTTGTCTGCAACTGTCCTGCAAACTTTAGAGCGTTCGGATGGAAGAATACTATATCCTGAAAATAACTAAAAAGAACGTCCCCCGCTTTGGAGGGACGTTCTTTTTATTGTTCAAGCAAATTTTCATATCATAATTTCAGTCTTTGAGTAGCGACTTTACTAATTCAGTCAGTTCATTCGGGCTGAACGGTTTAGGGACAAAGTGAGAAGCCCCCATTGCCATAACGGTATCTTGATCAGTTTGCTGTGCTTTCGCTGTCAGCATAATTACAGGAACATCGAGTTCCATCGGCTGCAGCCGCTCCAATAACTCCAAACCGGTCATACGCGGCATCATATAATCCAAAAGAATGGCATCATACCGATTGCTTTGTATCTTTTCAAAGGCTTCCAGACCATCCTCCGCTTCTTCCACCTGAAATCCTTCAAACTCCAATGTATCAGTCAGCAGCATTCGCAAGATTTCTTCATCATCTACAACTAACACTTTTTTCATTTCATACGTCAACAGGGGGCCTCCTCTCTATTCCCTCTTATCAAACAAACGGGCTGCTAATTTATCTATGCGCCCTAAAACTTCTGACGGCTGGAAAGGCTTAATGATATAATCATCTGCGCCAAGCCAGAGTGCAGCTTTAATATCATTGGCACTTTTTCTGGCTGTCATCATGGAAACAGTAACGTTCGTTTTGGCATGGTCACTCTTTAAACGGCTTAAGACTTCGAGACCATCCATTTTCGGCATAACTCCATCCAGCAGAATGATAAAATACGCATCAGGACTATACCAGTCATCTTCAAGAAATGCAGGACCATCCGCATACGTCTTGACGGTAATATCAATATCGGCAGACTTCAACCCAAGCAGCGTCTGCTGGAGAATCTGTCTGATAAATGAGTCGTCGTCGACAATGATAACGATTAATTTGCGCTTCACTGCAATTTTTCGCTGATCATAAATTATTGTCTGATTCCGCCCAGAGCGTTTCGCTTCATAAAGCGCCTGGTCCGAAGCTGATATCAATTCTGCGGTATCGCCTTCGTACGTGGCACTCCCTGCTGAAAACGTTACTTGAAACTTCTGCTCATCCGATGTGAATATTTGCTCATTAAATCTATTTCGAATGCGGTCTATTGCATGCACAGTCTCTTCTGCACGGATGCCAGAAAACAGCATAGCGAATTCTTCTCCGCCATAACGGAATACATAATCACCTTCACGCTTCTCTACCCGAATGATCTCGCCAAACTTCCGGAGTACTTCATCGCCCGCCGGATGTCCATATAAATCATTTACTTGTTTGAAGTGATCCAGATCCACCATTACAAGAGAAAAAGCTGATTCCGATTGATCTGCATTTTTCGCCAAGTTATTGATAATATCATCAAAATGTCTTCGGTTACCGACACCCGTCAGACTGTCTGTAATCATACTGCTGCTGATCGCGTGCTGCCGCTGTTGCCGATTGAACAAATAAGGGAAAAAGACATCCATATCAAAAGGTTTCGGAATCAAATCCATTGCGCCGCGGCGATATGTCTCTATTTGAACTTCTTTCGTCGCATCTTCGCTGGAAATAGCCAGTGTCGTATTCTTTTGTCTGGCCGGTTCTGCAATCTGATCCAGCACTTCAAAGCCCGTCATATCAGGCAGCTTCGCATTGATAATTACAATACCGGGTCTCATCGAATAAAATTGCTCAATTCCGCGTTTGCCGTTCAATGAAATAATGACCTGTGCTCCCAGCTTCTCCAGTAATTCTTTTAAATAAGAGACAAACTCCAGGTCATCATCAATAATCAAAATGAAGGTTTCCTGATCCAGACGGTTTACATAGCGATCCGGCAATTGGAATTCATCTTTTTTCACAGCGATCGTATTATCGAAATACGCTCGAATACGATTTTTCAAGTTTTCCAGTGAAGAGACGGGCAGTTTTTGATCATTGGATGACGACAGAATTTCCAATTGTGAAGCACAAAATAGAGATAACTGCTGTAACCCTATCGTTCCGGACGTTCCTTTTAATTTATGAAGGAAATAATATAACTCTCTCTCCGTTAAACTGCCGCGTTTCTCCCATTCATCAAAGATATTCTCTGTTCGCTCCGCGAGCATATCCTGATACTTTTTTTGACTCATTCTCATTCCCCTCCGTTCAGCGGACGCATCTCCCATTCGGCCTCTACTTCATATCCCCAATGCTCTCTCTGTATACAAAGAGAGCCGGCAAGATAGAATATATCTCTACCGGCTTACATAATTGATTATTCCAGACCCATCTCTTCTTTCACTGCTTGTGAAATCCGCTCTGCATATTCGATACATTGTGCTTCCGTCTCGGATTCGACCATTACACGTACAAGCGGTTCTGTACCGGAAGGGCGCACAAGAACTCTTCCCTGCCCGTCCATTTCCTTTTCCACTTCATCGATGACACTGACAATTCGCGCATTATCCATCACCGCATATTTATCAGCCACTCGGATATTTACTAATTTCTGAGGATAAACCGTCATTTCACTCGCCAGCTCAGACAGTTTCTTGCCTGTCTGCTGCATGATATTAACCAATTGCAAAGCCGTCAGCAAGCCGTCCCCGGTTGTATTATAATCCATGAAGATAATATGGCCGGATTGCTCGCCGCCCAGATTATACTCATTTTTACGCATTTCTTCTACGACATACCGGTCACCTACGGCAGTTTGCACACTCTTCATTCCGAACTTTTCCAGCGCTTTGTAAAAGCCCAGATTACTCATTACGGTAGAAACAATGGTATCAGATTTTAATCTGCCTTTACTATGTAAATATCGTGCCACGATAAACATGATTTGGTCTCCGTCTACGATATTACCTTTTTCGTCCACTGCAATCAGACGGTCCCCGTCCCCGTCAAAAGCAAGTCCGATGTCGGCATTCTTTTCAACGACAAGTGCCGCAAGTGCTTCCGGATGAGTAGATCCAACTCCGTCATTAATGTTCAGTCCGTTAGGTGATGCGCCCATTGTAGTAAGATCTGCATCCAGGTCAGCAAATAGATGCGTCGCCAAAACAGAAGTCGCCCCGTGCGCGCAATCTAGAGCCACATGTATATTTTCGAAATCTTCATCCACTATCTGTTTTAGATATTGAATATATTTCTGACCGCCTTCAAAGTATTCTGTAATCGTTCCGACTTCACCGCCAACCGGGCGCGGTAATGTATCTTCCTCTGCGTTAAGAAGCTGTTCAAACTCTTCTTCCTGTGCATCGGTCAATTTAAAACCATTCTCTCCAAAGAACTTGATCCCGTTATCTTCCACGGGATTATGCGATGCGGAAATCATGACGCCTGCCTGCGCGTTCATAACACGTGTTAAATACGCCACGCCAGGTGTACTGATGACGCCGAGCCTCATTACTTCTACGCCGACAGATAACAATCCCGCAATCAATGCATTTTCAAGCATGTAGCCAGAAATGCGAGTATCTCTTCCCACCAGCACTTCTGCCTTTTCAGCTGCTTCTTTAGTGAATAAATAACCGCCGATTCTGCCCAATTTAAATGCAAGTTCAGGGGTTAGTTCCGTGTTGGCCACACCTCTGACGCCATCTGTTCCAAAATACTGTGTCATGTTTTATATACTTCCTTTCAATCTTGTCTTAGTAGACTGCATTTGCTTGACGCTTTATGATTCTGTTTCAGCGTCTGCTTTCTTCGATTCATCGGATATTTCCCCGGAGACTTTCACTTGCGCTTTTACTTTAGCAGGTGTCACTTTTGTGATTCCTTCCGGTTTCTTAACATCCAGTTCAATTTTTCCCGATTTACTGATCTTGCTCAAATCAAGCTCTACCGGAATTTCTTTTACTGCATCCACTGTACTTTTCGGTCCCGAAATTCGCACGAATTTATCTTCCAGTACGGCGCTTTCAATTTCTATATTTCCTGTTGACTGTCCCTTTTCTTTCAGCTTCACACGCGCTTCGCGGCTGTACTCCTGAATGTCTACTTTGACCGTTACTTCTTCAGGGTTCAATGTAACGGAAAGCTTATTTAAATCCCGGTCCAGTACACGCACACGTGACTTTTGCTCGAACGGCTTATTCAAACTGCCTTCACCTGTTACGGATACTTTCACAAAGCTGATTGCATCCACAACACTTTTCGCCCCTGTTACATTGATCACAGCTGGCTGGACGTCCATGCTCTTCACTTCATAGCCTTCAGCAAGTAATCTCGTATTCATTTCTGGATCAACACGGAATGTCTGAGTGACTTTCTCTTCTATATTAATACTGACTGTGCCCGGTTCAAGGCGCACGTCCAGCTTATCTGATATATTCTCCGCTTGGATCCGAACATTATGTTCGCCCAGCGTCAAGTTTTGTAAATCTAGCTTTAATGTAAAGTCTTTCAGTAACTTTGTAGTCTGCACAATATTTGTAGGGCCTTCGATTGTCATATTAACCATATCAGGAACACCCGTTACTACCAGGTTTTCTGTATCGTAGTACACCTCTACAGGAACGTCCTGTATAAGTTCAAATACATCGCTCGTACTGTTGCGGTTGGAAGGATCTTCTGATTTTACTGAAAGAAACAGCATAATTGCCAGAAAAAGTGCAGTCAGACGCAGAAACCAAGGACTGTCCATAAATTTATCCATTTTTTCTCTTCCCCCACTTCCATAGAGAAGTATCAGCTTGGCCTGTCGTGTTACCGAACCATGAAATACGCAATATTTTCTCGAATTCTTCAATATCCAGTTTACGATTGATTTCTCCATCTGTCGCTATACTGATGGCACCTGTTTCTTCAGAGACAATGATCGTCACAGAATCCGTAACTTCACTAATGCCGAGAGCTGCACGATGCCGTGTCCCCAGTTCTTTGGAAATAAATGGACTTTCCGATAATGGCAAGTAACAGCCCGCAGCAGCGATACGGTTTTTCGTCACAATGACGGCACCGTCATGCAGTGGAGTGTTTGGTATAAATATGTTAATAAGTAATTCAGATGTAATATGTGAGTTCAAAGGAATACCTGTTTCAATATATTCGCTAAGACCTGTTTCTTTCTCAATCGTGATTAAGGCACCAATCCGCCGTTTTGCCATATAGCTGACAGATTTGACAAATGCCTCAATTAACCGATCCCGTTCTTCCTCTTCCTGCATGGCGGTTCTTGCAAATAATCTCCCTCTGCCCAGCTGCTCCAATGCTCTGCGCAGTTCTGGCTGGAATATGATAATAGCAGCGAGGAAACCGAATCTGAGAACTTCTTCCATCATCCACTGGAGAGTTTTCAAACCAAGCCATTCCGTGATGTAACGGCCGATTAGGATAACAAAAATCCCTTTCAGTAATTGGACGGCTTTTGTTCCTTTAATAATGGTGATTAATTTATAGAGTACGAACCAAACCAGAAGCACATCCACAATGTTTTTCAGTATTTCTATTGGTGCTAATGTTGTTACTTGCTCCAAACCCGGCATGTGCTTCCCCTACCTTTAAAAAAGTTCTTATTTATCCAGTATAGCATAATTCCCGGCTGACATGCCTAACTAAACGGTAAGCCGCGGACGAAAAACCGCATCAAAAAAGTGATGCCGAAGCACCCCGGCCGGCATCACTTTTACATCATATTAATCCGTTTCAGAATTTTTTCCGCTTGACCCAGGCAGCACTTCTTTTGCGGTAGTTTTAATCTTATACCAGAGCCAATCGAATATTTCATTGATCTCTTCACTGGATCCTGTAATCACTGCAGTAGATGCCATATACTTAGAACCGCGGATGACGGTGACGTTTCCGTCAACTCGGCCTTCCACTCGTAAATTTCCATTTTTCACTACCAGATCACCTGTCACCGTCTCACCGGCAGGAACAATTACCGTTTCCCCTTCAACGATCACATTAGGCTGCTTGGTAAATGAAAATTGCTGTTCGTTTTCAAAGCTGGCGAAAAACGATGAGCTCATTAAAAGTAAAAATAATGCTGCTGCCGCCATGAACGGATGCTGACGGAACCATTTTGCCGGGCCTTTTTTTACCGTCTGCCTCGGTAATCTGGCTGTTACGCCACTGACAAATCCGGCAGGCGCTTCCAGCACATCGAAACTTCCGAGTAACGTGACCGTCTCATCGAGTTCCTCAAACATTTTCCTGCACTCTTCACATTCATCCAAGTGCTCTTTCATAATCTGTTCTTCTTCATTGGTAAGCTCACCATCAAAAAATGCATGTATATAATGGACAACATGTTTAGGACATTTTTCCACGAATCTAACCTCCTACATACTCCCCATTTGTTGCCGGAGCGCTTCTCTTCCGCGATGTACCCGTGTTTTTACTGTTCCGAGAGGCATCTCCAAAATGTCGGCGATTTCCTGCAACTGCAGGTCTTCCATATAACGTAATATAATAATTGTGCGATATTTTTCAGGCAGCCTGTTCACTTCATACTGAACACGTTCTTTTGTTTCCATCTTCTCTACTTCTTCTTCCGGTAATTGCTGCTCTTTTGCAATTTGAGAATACATATCTAAGCCTTCCGTTCCTGGTACCGTCGCATCCAAATAATAATCGGGCTTTTTCTTTCGAATGCGGTCAATGCACAGATTAGTCGCAATACGGTACAGCCAGGTAGAAAATTTCCGCTTTTGGTCATAGGTTTCCAAGTTTACGTAAGCCCGTACAAATGCCTCCTGTGCAATATCCTCCGCTTCTGCCGCATTATTCAGCATCCTGTAGCACACTTGATACAGACGGTGCTGAAAATGGATGACAATTTCCTCAAAAGCTTCCTGATTTCCATTTAATACTTCTTTTACACGTTTAGTTATTAATTCGTCCAATAGACTCCACCCTCCGCTCTATGCGGCTGTCCCTTTATATACGTTGGAAACCTCATTTGGTTTCATTTTTCTCAACAATTCACAACCATCTTTACTTTACCATTATTTCCAAGCATAGGCATAGAGTTTATATAAATAAAAAGTGAGTGAATCCCCATGGGTTCAATCACTTTTTCGGAACTATAATAACTTTTCACCAAATAACGACCCGAGAAGGCCAACCGCCACATCAGCTGTTTTATTGTATTCATCCAACATTGGGTTCACTTCAACGAATTCAGCAGATGTAATGACATTTGCATCCTGAAGCAGTTCCATAGCCAGATGGCTTTCCCGGTATGTGATTCCACCCGGCACCGGCGTTCCGACGCCTGGGGTATAGAGCGGATCCAAACCATCTAAATCCAGTGATAAATGAACACCGTCAACTTGTCTGGAAGCAAAATGTTCCAGGGTTTGCCTGATTACCGCCGACATGCCGAACCTGTCGATTTCATGCATCGTAAACACTTTTATACCTTTTTCTTTAATCAGCGCACGTTCACCGGGATCCACTGAACGTGCCCCTATGATCACGACGTTTTGTGGAATAATCTTCGCCCCGTCATGGTGTACGTTCACCAGTTTTTCATGGCCGAGTCCCATGCTGACAGCCAGCGGCATTCCATGTATATTGCCGGACGGCGAGGTCTCAACTGTATTCATGTCTGCATGCGCGTCATACCAGATGACTCCAAGGTTATGATAGTGATCTGCAAGACCTGCCAGTGTGCCTATAGCAATACTGTGATCGCCGCCCAGAATGAGGGGGAATCTCTTTTTTCTCACTATACCGGAAACAGATTGAGCGAGCTGTTCGGCCGCCTCTGTCACCTCCTGCAGATTCCTCAGACCGGCTGTGGTACTCCTATCGTTATGGACAGGGGAGACAGCAATATTCCCTTCATCCGTCACACGATGTCCTAATGCTAGCAGCCGCTCTATTGCACCTGCATATCGAATAGCACTAGGCCCCATATCCACACCCCGCCGGCTTTGTCCGAGATCAACAGGCACGCCAATTAAGGAAATATCCAGATTACGCATAGCACTCCCTCCTTCGATTTCTGTTTATCCTTTGTATCCAAAACGGCATTCTTCCATCTTTTTTACCGCTTTGAATTCCATAGGCCGGCCATAGTAATATCCTTGGCCTTCACGGCAGCCTAAATCATATAGCATCTTTGCCTGTTCAGGCATTTCAATCCCTTCAGCGACCACGTTCAATCCAGCCGTATCCGCAAGTGTCACGATCGCTTTGACGATAGCCTGGCTGTTTTCATTCTCCAAAATGTCACGGACAAATGCCATATCAATTTTCAGTGTATCGGCAGGCAATTCTTTAATATAACTGAATGTGCTGTAGCCTGTGCCAAAGTCATCAATCGCTACCGTAACTCCTTCACTTCGGAGTTTCTGAAGAGATTTCTTCATGCCTTCCGTATCTATGAATGAACTCTCCGTTAATTCCAGTTCGATCATATCTGATGGCACGTTGTATTCTTTTATAATAGCCAATACCGAATCCGCAAAGCCCTCTTCTTTCATTTGGACAGTGGACACATTTACTGCAAATCTGCAAAACTTGCCCGCCTGCACTTCCAAAGCCGCACGTTTGCATACTTCACGCAGAATCCACTCACCAAGCGGTACGATTATTTTAGTTTCTTCCGCAAGCGGTATGAATTTCACCGGCGAAATAATTCCCAAATCCGGATGTTTCCAGCGTACAAGCGCTTCGACACCTGTCAGTTCGCCAGTATCTAACAGCACCTTCGGCTGGTACTCAAGGTAAAAGTGCTGCTGTTGGACACTTTTCCTCATTTCATTTTCTAACAAAGTGCGCTCAAGCGACAGTTTCGATGTGCCCGGCTGATACATTTCACTGTCTGCTCCGCCGCGCATCTTTACTTTACCTAATGCCAGCGTGGCTTTAGTGACTAAGTCTGAAGGCTGATTGGCATGTTCCGGATAAATAGAAATCCCGCAGCTGACCGATAATGTATAGTTTTGCTGTCCAACTTGAATAGGCTGCTGTAAATATTGACGAATATCTTCCGCATGCTGAAAGAAATCATCCTGATTTTTGAAACCTGTGATGATGAACGCAAATTCATCACCTGCGGTTCGGGCCAGCAGGCTTTCCGGACCGGTTCTTTTTTTCAGACGTTCGCCTACCATGGCTAATAAGTAGTCGCCCGCTTCGTGACCGAGTAAATCGTTCGCATACCGCAAACGGTCGATATTAATATGGACAAGAGCAAACACCTGATTCCGGGTGCGGGCTCTTTCAAATGCAAGTGCCAGCTGCTCACGGAAGGAGTTTCGATTCATCAGAGAAGTTAACTGGTCGTTATACACAAGGTATTTAATTTTCTCATCTGATTTCACACGCTCTGTAATATCACGCATGACAACTAACAGTTTCTCTCCATACTCTATCGATTCTTTTACTATATCAATCTTCGCCTCCATAATATGCAGACCATTTTTGCTGTCCAGAAAAGAATATTCCAAATTCATCGCTTGACGCTGATAGCCGAAAAATTGCGAAATTTTCTTTTCTGCCTGCTGGCGGTTCTTTTTATAAATATAAGAATAGAATGAGCTGGCGTATAAAGCAGATGCCGAATGACCGAGAAGCTTTTCAAACGAAGGGGAAGCATAATAAAATTTCCCTTGCCGGTCAATGATCGCAATAAAATCAGATGCATTTGCCGTAATGATTTCATATAGATCAGATTGTTTCCGTATTTCCTCTTCCATTTTCTTTCTTTCCGTGATGTCATAACGTATTGCAATATATTGATAAGGCTTTCCTTTTTCATTCAGGAATGGAACGATCGTAGTATCTACCCAATACGTCGAACCATCTTTTGCACGGTTGCAAATATCGCCGCGCCAAGTGCGGCCGTTTCCAATGGTAGCCCACATCTCTTTAAAAAACGAAGCATCGTGGTAGCCCGAATTCACAATACGCTGATTCGCGCCAATTAACTCTTCAACGGGGTACTTTGAAACTTTTTCGAAATGATCGTTGGCATACCGAATCGTTCCATGTGAGTCAGTAATTGCGACAATTGCTGCTTGTTCCAATGTGTAAGCTATGTCGCCAAGAACTTTTTGTAATTCTTTTTCACTACTCGCACGGACAAATTTATCCATATTATTCAAAAATTCTTGCATAGCTGTATCACAATCCCTATGTATGGTTATTTTTCACTGATCACAGGAGCGTAACTACCTATAAACTGTTATAGATTATTATACATGATTATTCAAATTCTTCTATATGAACTGCTAATTGTTTACACAAAAAAATCCTATATTATATAAAATAATAAGGATTTGACATATTTCATATTAATTTTTTGCTGTAAGGTAAAATGGCTGGGGTAGCTGGATTCGAACCAACGAGTGACGGAGTCAAAGTCCGTTGCCTTACCGCTTGGCTATACCCCAACGTGCAGCTGGTTATACTTCTTTAAAGGTAATACAAACATGGTGGTGGGGGACGGATTCGAACCGCCGAACCCGGAGGGAGCGGATTTACAGTCCGCCGCGTTTAGCCACTTCGCTACCCCACCGTGTTAAAATTGCGATAAGCTTCGCATTGCTGCGTCAGGCTTCATTCGCTCAATCAGTCACGTACCAATGTACGCTCCTTCTTTCTCTCACTTGCTTCCTTGCACTGCTCGCTTCTCCCAATTTTAACGGGATGGCGATAAGCTTCGCATTGCTGCGGAGTTTTTTAAATTAAATGGTGACCCCTACGGGATTCGAACCCGTGTTACCGCCGTGAAAGGGCGGTGTCTTAACCGCTTGACCAAGGGGCCATTAAAGATTCTCATGGAGCTTCCAGCCGGGCTCGAACCGGCGACCTCTTCCTTACCATGGAAGCACTCTACCTGCTGAGCTATGGAAGCATAAAAAATGGCTCCGCAGGTAAGACTCGAACTTACGACCGATCGGTTAACAGCCGATTGCTCTACCACTGAGCTACTGCGGAATAATGTAAAATAATAATCACAATCTCTTGCGACAAAAATCATTATAACACGTCCAACAAGTATGTGCAACAATTAATTTCTTATCTCTCAAGCCTTTTTTATTATAAGCGGCATATTCATATACGTCAAGGCTTTTTCATACAATAGTTTAGACTTCCATTGCGTAAGGAGATTGGTATGCTGAAAAAACTCCTCTTTTTATTTGTACTTGCTGTTTTATGTTTGACGTTTATTCCCCAATTGACCAAGCCTTCTTCTACCTTGGTGACTGTTTTTAAATTAACTGAAAACCCGGCAGTTATTGTAAAGGGTGCACAAGGTTCTGCCCTGACCGTAAATATTTCATTTGGAGAGAAAGAAGTTGAGGAACTGCTCGGACAGCTGACCAAGCCTTACCCGCTGTTATTTGTAGACAGTGACTGGGCTTCCCGGTTTCCACATCTCGCCGAAGAAATAAAAAAACGTTCAGTACCTGTTGCATTGCTTGGCGTCCAGGGCCAATCATACGAAACGGATCTAAACCTTTTCGCTGAGCAGCTTAGCCAATTTGAAAAGATATTTGCCGCCCGCCCTCTATGGTTCCGTACGGCGGATGAAGAATTTCCCTCGTCATTGCTTCAACAATTACAGAAAGCAGAAATCAATGCTTTAGGTTCCACTGTTCAGTGGAAAGAAGGCAAATTGCCTAAAGCCTCCAAAGGAGAAATCATTTCTGTTTCTTATCACAGCGGTGGACGGCCAAAGATTTCTGATGTCAAACGTCTTATGGAAAGCCGCACGTATCAATCCGTAGAAGACCTGCTATTTAGGCCGACTGTGAAAACCAAAAAAATTCCACAATGAAAAGAACTGACGGAGAAGCCTCCCCGTCAGTTCTTTTTAGATTTAGCTGTTTGTTTTTTTGCCTTTTTTCTCTCTTCACGGCGTTTATCCAGTTTTTCTTTATCCACATCGGATTGTTTATTGTATTTAGGCAATACTAATAACTGATACGCATTCACAGCAAGCAGCGGGAATAACAGAATCGTTACCCACTCATCTTTATTTCCTGAAGTGACCATCAGCGCAGGCAGCCATTCAAGCGTTGTAATGACAATCATGAAAAATAATGCAGAAATCAACGCATGTTTTTTTGTCCATTGCGCTTTAAAGTATGCCGTTACCGATGACACAGCAATCAGAGTGGCAAGTAAGAAAATGTATAGAACAGTACGCCCTGTATCGTCTTTCGTTAATTGGAAACGGAAAAAGACCAGATCAAAAAGGACGACCGCTATTATTAACATCTGCACCCAGTTCCATAAGGTCAGTGTTCTGAACATATTGACGCCGAATTGATGCACGGTCAGATAGGCGAAGAAACCCATCTGCGCGACCACACTCATCGTGAATCCTAAGAAAACCATCCATAAAAAGGCACCAAGAAACTGCCAGATCTCGCCTGCCTGTAAATATCCGTAAAAAAAGTCCCAACGTACAATCAGCCCGACAACTGCTGTAATCGCTCCGCCAATTGCCATTGCGCGCAAGAAAAATTTAACCCAATTTCGTATTGTCACTGCACTGTTCCCCTTTTTTTCATATCCCTTCTAGTGTATCAACGTTCGACAAAAAAATCTATTTCATTGAACGAATCATGCATATTCCTTCTTATATTGTGAACAATAAATGAAAATACAAGTGGAAGGTTGAGTGGAATGAAAAAATTAGCCGGTCTTTTTCTATTCCTTCTATTCCTTACGGGTTGCAGCGGAGGACATCAGGCAGCACCAAGCTATGATGAGATGAAAAAAATGATGACAGATGCGATCCAAACGGAAGACGGAAAAAAAGCACTTCGTAAATTGATGACCGACCCTGAGTTTCGGGAGTTGCTGGTACTTGAACAGCCAGAAGTCAAACAAAGTATTGAGAACGTATTACTTTCCAAGGAGGGGGAGCGTTTCTGGAAAACCGCTTTTGAAGACCCTAAATTCACGGAAGCAATTGCTAAAAGCATGAAGAAGCAGCAAGCTGATATTATGAAGGATCTGATGGGGGATGCTTCATTCCAGAAAGATTTGGAAAAGTTTTTCGGCCAGCCCGATATGATGAAGCAAATGGAAAAGATCGTGAACTCCGCCACGCTAAAGAAAGAAATGGAGAAGGCGGTGGAGGACACCATCAATAGCCCGCTCATGCAGGCAAAATGGCAGGAGCTCATCATGAAGTCAGGAAAAGGGGCTGCTGAAGAAGGCGGAAAAAGCGGCAGTAAAGATCAAAAAACAGACGGAGAAAGTCAATGACTTTCTTCGTCTGTCCTAACTTACTTTTCAGTTTTTTCAATAACCGTATCGGCAACCTGCAAGTAGATTTGGCCAATCGGATGGTTTTCCGCGTAAACGGAAGGTGCAAAATCTGTATCATTCCAGTCCGGCTGACCAAGAGGGATTTGTCCTAATAATTCTGTACGGAGTTCTTCAGAAAGACGTACGCCTCCGCCTTGCCCGAAGACATATTCTTTCTCTCCGGTTGTTTTAGATTCGAACCAGGACATGTTTTCAACTACACCGAGTAATTCGTGATCCGTCTGAAGCGCCATAGCTCCAGCACGGGCTGCAACGAATGCTGCGGTTGGATGCGGAGTCGTGACAACGATTTCTTTGGAAGCCGGAATCATTTGATGGATATCCAGCGCTACGTCCCCTGTTCCTGGCGGCAAATCAAGCAATAAATAGTCGAGTTCGCCCCATTCCACATCACGGAAAAATTGATCGAGCACTTTGCCGAGCATAGGCCCGCGCCATACTACAGGTGCATTGTCTTCAACAAAGAAACCCATTGAAATGACTTTGACGCCAAAACGCTCAACCGGCATTATACGATTTTCCCGCACTTCCGGCATGGACGTGATGCCCATCATATCCGGCACACTGAACCCATAAATATCGGCGTCAATCAAACCGACTTTCTTGCCGCGTCGTGCTAAAGCGACTGCCAAATTGACCGAGACCGTCGATTTCCCGACGCCGCCTTTACCGGATGCAATCGAGATAAATTCAATAGAAGATAAAGGAGATAAAATATCTTGTGTTTCTGATTCCGTAGCTGTGCCGCGGAATTGCTCCAATACTTCTTTTGGCAGTTCCTCAAAACGGATGCCTACCGAGTCGGCCCCTGCCTCTTTTAAAACTTCCACTACTTTCGATTGAAGCGTCAATTGTTCACCGGTATTCACTTTCGCAATCGCGACTTTAACACTGACATGCTGTTTCTCAGGTTTGATAGTTACATCTACAATACCATTCGTTTCTGCCAATGTTTTATGTAAAAACGGATCTTTCAATGCGCCAATCAGTTCACGGACTTGTTGTTCATTTATCACATTCAACACTCCTTACTGAATTCTTTCACTCCCCTCCAGTATATCATATTCACTATCCTCTAAAACGACATATGCTTTATTGTTCTTCGGCATGCTGGTATTTCACAATTCCATCTACAATTGCTGCCGCCACTTTTTTCTGATAGGACTTACTTGACAATAATTTTCGTTCTTCCGGATTTGACAGAAAGCCCGTTTCCACTAGTACTGCCGGGACCGGTACCTTTTTCAGTAAATAAACACCGGTGATTTTCATCGCTTCCCGCTCCGTGTTTTTCAGCTGATCCCGCAATTCATCCTGGATTGACGTTGCCAGCTGTTTGCCGTCAGGATGACCGCCTGGATGATAAAATACTTGGGCACCTCTCCAGCGCTCTTCTGGGATCGCATTGACATGCACACTGATGAACATGTCCGGCTTTGATTCTATCGCCATGCTTTCACGCAGTTTCAAATCTGCAAACTTTCTGCTCCGCAAAGAACCAAAACTTTCTGACGGCGCGTGCTCCGCTACCGCATCTCCTTCTTTCTCTCTCGTCATCTGTACAGTTGCCCCTTTTTTCTCAAGCAGTTTACGTACTTCATGGGAAATATTTAATGTAATGTCTTTTTCAATGATTTCGCCTGCGGACGCTCCGCCATCCTCACCGCCATGCCCCGGATCGATCAAGATGTTTACACCGCCAAGTTCTGCAGGCAGAAAGAATCCGCGATCCGATGCTTTAACGCCATACCATACACCGCCCAACGAGAAAAAAACCAGCAACCCTGCTACAAGCCACTTTTTCATCTAGACACCGCCTTTTTCTTTCACTATACGCTTGGACTTTTGCGGTTATGTCTCAGCAGTGCGCTAAACGAAGCAGCAGGATCTTTTCTTACTATGAATTTACGATTCTGATGTAGACGCGTCGCGGACATTTACAGTCTTTGCGAACAGATGCATCGGATTATTTCACATGACAGATGGTCTTGTATCCGACTTTACGGCTCTACACATTTTTCACTGGAATATATGTCATCAAAAACTGCCCAGGAAGTTGGACGCTTCCTGGGCAGTTTATATTTACTTATTATATTGTTTCGCCTTCCCATGCCAGCATTCCGCCGGTCATGTTGGTTACGTCAAACCCTTCGTCTGCCATAATCTCCTGCGCACGTCCGCTTCTGCCGCCCGAACGGCATACGAGGATGTATGGCGTTTCTGTATCCAGGTCGTGCATTTCGATCGGCAGGTTGCCGAGAGCAATATGTGCTGCTCCCGGGATGATGCCTTGTGCTACTTCGTCATCTTCGCGTACATCGATAATGTTCAGCTCTTTACCGCTTTCCAGCTGTTCCTGCACTTCTTTTGCAGTCAATTCTTTTAACGTCATGAGTGGTATCCTCCAAAGTGTATAATATATCCTTATTCTATCCCGCACGCTCGGGGATTGTCTATTGAAATGAACTGACAGTTACGGCAGCAATTCTTTCGTTGTATGTCCCCTGTTTTCCCATAATCTTGTCGTATTTGCAACATCAACGATTACAGGTATATAGCGCTCCGCTTTTTCAACAGGCAGTTCCAGCCCCGCAATGAACATAGACATCTCACCCATGAAGTCTCCGCCGCTCACCTGCAGATTGAATACCAGTTCCCTTACTTCTTCTTCTGCATGGAGCTCATCACCGAAATCTTCTATTAACATGCTTTTTAATTTTAGTTGTTCCTGTGTCTCTTGTATGTATTCTTCGTCAATAAACCGCAGCAGCTCTTCTTTAGCCGGTACATAATATGGTTTTCCAGCCGCCGCTTGCTCCAGCTCCTCTTTTTCATCGCCTTCACTTGCCGCCTCCGCGATAAATTTATCCAAATCAGCATAGACAAAATGCTCTTCCAGTTTCCCCCTGACCTGTCCGGACTGCAGCAGACTGTTCAGTTCGTCCGGTGTAATCATGTCTTCGTTTTGTTCATTAAAGATCCCCGCTACTTGATCAATCGGTACGATGCCATATAAATTTGTACACGCAATAATATACTCCATTACTAATTTTTCATTCATTCAATTCCCCACCCTATATTTTCACTGCTATTTTATGTACACTTTCTCAATGTATTGTAACAAAACTATTTCGCCGATGCATGACAGCCGGTAAAAAGGATTCCATTGATCACTTATGCCCTCACTGTAATATACTATATCAACTAGAAAACCAGGAGGTATTGTATGGGTGCCATTACGGGTAATGAGTTTTTACATCGAATTAATCAGCAGAATACAGAAATTTGGCTCGATGGACAGCAAGTAAAGGGACCGATTTCGGAACACCCTGCATTTAAAGGACTCCTTAAAACGAAAGCTTCATTGTACGATTTACAGATGGCTCCATCACATAGTCCGATTATGACCTATGCCTCGCCTGTCTCAAACGAGCAAATCGGCATCTCTTACTTACAGCCCAAAACGAAAGCTGATTTACTGAAGCGCAGAGTGATGACAGAACAGTGGGCGCGTCTTACCTGCGGACTGCTTGGGAGAAGCCCCGATTACCTCAATACAGTCATTATGAGTTTCGCCTGTTCCTCTCCTTTTTTGCTCGGCAAGGACAATTGTTTTCCCGAGCATATTCAAGCGCTGTATGAACGTGCAAGAGAAAATGATTTATCTTTCACCCATACCTTTGTTACACCACAGGTCAATCGCTCCATGAGTGCTTTTAATACTTCTGACGAACCAATTTCCGCGAAAATTATCGGCAGCACTTCAGAAGGCCTGATTATTAAAGGAGCCAAGCTGCTTGCGACACAGGGCGGTGTTACAGATGAGGTTTTTGTATTCAGTACGCCTTCTTTCCTCGGTGATCCTGATGAAGCATTTGCATTCTCCATACCTTCCGACACGAAAGGTCTGCGTTTCATTTGCCGGGAGTCATTTGTGGGCGGAGAATCGGCATTCAATTATCCGCTCAGTTCCCGGTTTGAGGAATTGGATGCAATTGTAGTTTTTGACGAAGTTATTGTGCCATGGGAGCGTGTCTTTTTCCATCATAATTCGGAAGTTGCGGCGAACTTTTTTTCTATGAGCTCATTTCATCCGTTCGCCACCCACCAAGTAATCACCAGGCAAATCGTGAAGACAGAGTTCTTGTTGAGTCTGGCAGAACAGCTCGTCCAGACGATCAATGCAGGCGAATATCTGCATATACAGGAGAAGCTGTCTGAAATCATTATTGGGCTAGAAACGATGAAGGCATTACGCGATAAATCAGAGGCAGACGCCGCAATCGATCAATGGGGCTATATGTGCCCGAGCCCGGTCCCCCTTAAAGTAGCCAGCAATATCTTCCCGAAGATTTATCCGCGCTTCAGCGAGATCATCCAGCTGATCGGTGCAAGCGGCATGGTCGCGCTGCCTACAGTTAACGACTTTCAATCACCTATTCAGC
Organism: Sporosarcina sp. P33; assembly: GCF_002077155.1. Taxonomy (GTDB): domain Bacteria; phylum Bacillota; class Bacilli; order Bacillales_A; family Planococcaceae; genus Sporosarcina. The sequence continues at coordinate 1,520,038 of NZ_CP015027.1, forward strand.
CTGATCTCGCAAAGTATTTGCAAGGGGCTGCGAAAACCGCGGAAGACCGCGTGCAGCTGTTCCGGCTTGCATGGGATTTAACAATGAGCGCATTCGGTACTAGGCAAACACAGTATGAACGCTATTTCTTTGGTGATCCTGTCAGGCTGGCTGGGAACTTATCCAAATCGTATCCAAAAGATCAGGGGCAAGATATGATTGACCGCTTACTTTCAAGATATGAATAGTCAATGAATCGGTGAGTCATCCTGTTTTCACGGCAGGATCCTGAATGAAACAACGCCCCTGTGCCATATTATCAGGTACAGGGGCGCTGTTTTATTCGGCAGGCAGTTCTTGAAAATCAATTTTGATGAATTTCCCTGTTTCAGCTGAATAGGTGACTGTCACCAGCACTGCAAACTCGCGATCATCTTCTCTTAACCATAGCCGAAATTTCTCGACACCCGTTACTCCGTGTGTATTGGTTGCTATGTGCAGATAGTCCGTGACCTCTGCCAGAGGATACTTATGCATCGTTTGCTTGACTGCCAGTCGTGACCATTTCGCATATGCGGGCGTCTCGACGGCACTGGCTGCCGCAACAGGTACATCGATATATGCCGACCCGCCTGCCATAAAAACCCCAAGCGCCATGCTCAGTTTCCGAATGATAGCGCACACCTCCCTCAGAAGTAGCATGCGCTATTTCAGACCATTCGATTCCATGCAAAAGAGTTCGTCAAATCCCGGATGCTGTCCGTATTTACTTGGTAACGGTTTGTTCTTCCTGCACACCAGGCCACATCTGCTTCGTATACGCCATGTCCCAAAACATATACTCATAACGCGTTGTATTAAGGAAGATTTCTTCCAGCCTTGCTAATTCTTCCTCCGGTTTGCCCGCCGCTGTTTCATTCATCAGGTCGAGGCACCAGTCCGCAAGCTCGCCGAATTCCTCTGACGAATACATGCGTACCCAGTCACCGTACAGCGGGTGTTCTAAAGCCCCCGGCAATTCAGCGAGCTCTTTGCCGATTTCTCGATAGCTCCACGCACACGGCAATAATGCGGCCACTACTTCAGCCAAAGATCCATTTTGACTGACGTGCAGCATATAGTGAGTGTATGCAAGAACAATGGGCGAAGGCTTGGCATTTTCCAGCTCTTCTTCCGTAATACCAAATTGGGCTGCATATTTTCGATGAAGATCCATTTCGGTAGTTAGCGTACCATTAAGCAGCGCAGCAAATTTCCCCATCATTTCCACATCTGCGGCCTTCATTGTGCCTACCGCAAATACTTTTGCATAATCGATTAAATATAAATAATCCTGCACCATATAGAAGCGGAACTTCTCCTGATCCAGTGTGCCGTTTCCAATCTCTTGAACAAATGGATGGCTATGATTCTGTCTCCAGATTGGCAATGTTTTCTCTAACAATCGCTCAGTAAACTTCATTCAGACTCTCCCCTTTTTTCTTAGTAAATGAAAAAACCACTTCTTGACCAGAAGTGGCGGAGAGACATCACTGAGCATAAGTAATAAGCCTAGCAGTGTCTGCACCACTTCCTTACGCCGGTATGAACCGGATCAAGTTAAAGGGTTAAAGCGATACGCTTCTCTCAGCTCCAAAGAGCACCCCTAGCGGTAACAATTATTTCATTTATACGTCCATTTTAGGCATAGATTGTCAGAAAGATCAAATTGTTTCAAATGATGCACTGATGAATGTGTGCGAAGTCTGGATCATTCTGCTGACATCGGGCTGCACTGATAACCTTATGCATACTGGCTTTCATCCGGCGCGATTCTCTATTCCAGATGTTCTTTCAGCTTTTTCTGCACGTCTTCTTCTATCTTTTGTACACGTTCATCTTTTAGTTTGCGTCTTGGCTTAGGATGAAACCATTCGATTTCTCCATTAATAAAAGTTCCTTTAAACTCCTCGCCCTGCACCTTTAATTTAAACACTTGAAGCGGCCGAGTTTGATTTCTGCTGATGGAGCGTTCAATCTCAATGTCTTCTGCTTCATCTCTGATCCCGTGCTCGGATAACAGTTCCAAAACTTTAGCTTCTATGGCGTTTACTTCTTCTTCGCCGACATCTTGCTTAGGATGCGGATGAAGCCACTGGATTTCACCTTCATGATAGTCACCTTTATACTTCCGGCCGTCTATAATAAGCTTAAACTGATTTCGCTCATAATGCCTGTCTTCAAAAACTTTTTCCACTTCAAAGTCGTCTACCACAAGAAACACCTCCCGAATAATGTTCATACCTTGTAAATAGTGAATTTTTCTGCTTCAAGACCCTCCTTCAGACAAAGACTTCTCGCCTGAAGATTAATTTCCCTGTCATGCCAATTAACCGGCAAATCTCTCTTGACATTAAAAAATTAAATTCCAATATATATCAGCTATAAGTAGTTGTCAAATCAATCGATGTTCTGATGTAAATCGGAAAAATTGATGACCCGATCGGCAATTTGATTAAGCAGATGATGATCATGGCTGACTACGAGCAATCCGATTTTTTTCGCTTTTGCCCACATTAAAACGGAGTGCCAAATTTGCGCCTGTGTAACAGCATCCAGCATTGTTGTCATTTCATCAGCAATTAAATAGCGGATATTTTTACTCGCAAGTGCGCGGGCCAGACAAAAACGCTGTAATTCCCCGCCTGAAAGTTCAAACGGCCAGCGGTGTAACCATTCTTCTTTAATGCCAAGCACCTCCAGAAGCCCGCTGTCCAGCCCTTCCGCCTCTTTGAACATCTTGTCCATACGCCAACGCGGATTAATCGCTTGTTCTGGATGCTGCCAAACCAGTTGAACGGGATTGACAGATGCCGGCGGGATCGGCTTTCCGCCAAGCAGCACTTGGCCATGCAGCGGCTTCTTATAGCCGCTGATAATTTGTGCCAGCGTTGACTTGCCGGATCCGCTATAACCGAAAAGACCTACTACTTCTCCTGGCTTGATCGTCAGGTTTGCGTCCTTAAAGAGCCATGCCCCATACGTATAATGATACCCTATATTCTGTATTTCAAGCATTTGAGTTTGCACGATTTCATTTTGACTGGTTGGAACGAAATTCGGCACTTTGTTTTTTTCTTCAGAAAAAGAAGACGTAAACTCATTTTGCGGTAATGCATTCCATAGTGCTCTCGTATATGGATGCTTAAGTTTTTCTCCTTTACCGGAAAAATCCGTGACATCAGCAATTTCTACTGTTCGTCCTTCACGAAAAACAGCAATTTTGTCGGCAATTTGTAACGCCACTTCAATATCATGTGTAATGAATACCATACTTTTTCCGCCGTCAGCCAATTGTTTTAACTGAGCGACCGTTTCCTGCAATGCCTTCGGGTCCAGACCAGGCGTCGGTTCATCTGCGACGATCAGTTCCGCACCGCTGATCATTGCCGTCGCGGCAAGAACTCTTCTCGCCATGCCGCCGGAGAGTTCAAATGGGTACAAACCGCCAGCTGTTTCGGACAGACACACTTCTTTAAATATAGCGCGCTGAATTTCTCGCTTTTCTTTCCCTTTCACTGCGTCTTGAACTTGTTTGCCTGTCTTCATTAAAGGATCCAAGGCATTCACCGATTGCGGAATAAGCGAAATTTCTTTGCCGCGTAATTCCTCTTGCCTCTTCTTTGTCAATGCCTGACCTTTGTAAATCATTTCACCTTCGACCACTGCATTTTTCGGAAGAATACCTAGAATCGCATTCGCCAGCAGGCTTTTCCCCGATCCGCTCGCGCCTACGATGGCAACGATTTCTCCTTGATGAATCGTTAAATTTACATTGCGGATCGCTTCTATCTTTGTTTCACGTAACCCTTTCCCTAATCGCCGAAAGGTTAAGTTAAAGTCTTTCACTTCCAGCAAGGGGATATACGCTTTTTGATGGACTGGTTGAATTGAAGTCATATTCGTTTCCCCTCATCTTTTTTGGCCGGATATAGGAATAGAGTTCCCGTCCCGGACATGTTCACTCATGGATACCCATAGACTATTTTCAATGAATCGGATTAATCAGTTTCCGCACGCTCCGCCCAAGCAAATCAAAAACACCGACGACGGCAAGCAGTGCCAGTCCCGGGAAGAATGCAAGCCACCAGTATCCCATCGACAAATAACGCATCGCTTCTGATAAAATGTTCCCTATTGCAGGCGTTTCCGTTGATAAACCAAATCCCAGAAACGTAATAGCCGCTTCATGCAAAATGGCATGCGGGAACATCAAAATAAAGCCGATCATGAGCTGGGGAAGCAAGTGGGGAAGAATATGGTGGCGGGCAGCCCATACACGCGATTTTCCCAGTTGGCGGGAGACACTTACATATTCCGCCTGTTTTATTTGCAGCACTTCCGCCCTAAGCAAGCGGGTGAGGCTCGGCCAATGCGTCAGCGCAAGACCAATGATGACCCCTTTAAATCCGCCGCCAAACGCAAATGAAATTAACAATAACGTAATCATATGCGGCACACTTAAAAAGAGGTCGGTTAACCAAGTGACAATCGAATCCGTTATGTTATTCCAATAAGAAAGCAGGCTCAGCATCAGCGCAATCAATGTGCTTGATAAAGCAGCAATTACGCCCACGCTAAAGCTTAATGACAATCCTTTTATTGTTCGCAGCAACATATCCCTGCCAAGCCAATCTGTACCGAATAAATGCGCAAGAGAAGGTGCTTCGTTTTTCATTTCCAAATTGATGCCTGAATTATCCGTATGTAGAAAAAATCCTGTTCCAATGATGACTAAAAGGAAAATCGAGGCGCTGCTAATTACTGTGATCGTTCGCAGCCTGCTATTCATGATCTGGCTACTCATTTCATGCGCCCCTCCTTCTCATCCGGGGATCAATCACTTGATATAACAAATCCGCCAGCAAATTCCCCGTAAATACAAATAGCGTACTAAATAAAACAATACCCAGCAGCAAAGGGACATCGCTGCCAAGTCCCGCCTGTACAACTGCTTGGCCAAGTCCGGGATAAGAAAATACTTGTTCCGCCAATATTGCTCCGCCAAATAATTCTCCAAACGAAGCGAAATGTAAAGATATTGCCGGAAGTGAAATATTTCTCAATCCATGACGCCACAATAATGTGAAGCCGCGCTCACCTTTGGCCTTTGCGAACCGAATATACTCGCTGTTGAGCACTTCAATAAGTTTCTGGCGCGTATGCAGGGCAACATTGGCCACTCCCGTGATGCTCAGCATCAATGCGGGTAAAAACAGATGCCGCGCACGTTCAACCAATGAAACGTCTGCCGACAGAACACCAGCCGGAGAGCCAAGGCCAACCGGAAACCAGCCAAGACTGACTGAGAAAAACATAAGCAGTAAAATGCCGATCCAAAATGCCGGTGTCGAGGCGAGACTGAAAGAATAGCCTTTGATCAGACGGTCAATCCATGTGCCTTCCTTCATCCCGGCAATAACACCCAGCAAAAAACCACCGGCACCCGATAGTGTCCAAGCGACAACCATCAAGGCCAATGAAGCCTGAAAACGCTCACTGATTACATCCGCCACTTCGCTCCTGTACAATAGGGACACACCTAACTCCCCTTGCAAAACGGCTTTTCCCCAATGCATGAATTGTTGGATTTTCGGCTCATTTATTCCCCAATACTCCGCAATATTTTCATATTGTTCCGCGCTGACCCGGGTCATATCTGCCCCAATATACGACTGAACCGGGTCGATCGGCGAAAGGCTTACGAGTGTAAAGGAGAGAATGCTTACGGCAATAAGCAAAGTTGCCAGCTTCACGGCTTTCCTGATAAAAAATAAAGCTATTTTTTTCAACCGCATTGCTATCTCTCTTTTCATTATCAATTGATTACCAATATATTCACATCTTCCATTCTGTTTCCTTACTTCCAGTGCCATTGTTCAATGAAATCTGTAATCGGCCAGCCGTGACCGTGCGGCTGAAGCTTTTGATCGCCGATATCCAAATCATCATTTACTAAGTAGATATGCTGCAGATTAACGAGCCACACCCACGGAGTATCCCCTTTAGAAGAGAAGCCTGTTTTACCGTCCCACTGGGCCTTCTGCCAGTACATATTTGCTTCTTCCTGTGTCGTTGAACGCATCGCTTTTTCCATATAGTCATCAGCTGCCGGGTTAGAGTAATAATTTACATTGTAAAAGCCTTCACCCCTCGTTTGGCTGCTGTGTATATTATACATTTCAAGCGGATCATGGCTTCCCCAGCCCATCATGACAGGATTGGAATACATGAGGTTTCCCAGATCACTCCAGCTTTTCCCCTCTGTCTTCACTTTAATACCAAGCTCTTTTATTTGTTCGGCCACCGCGATGGACAGCGATTGGCGTATCTCATCACCGGCAGGATAAAGCAGTGTGAAAGCGGCTTTCAAATGATCTTTCTCCCGTACGCCATCTTCGTTTTCTATCCAGCCAGCGTCAGTCAGCATTTTTTGGGCTTTCTCCAATTGGTTGTCTGTTACAGCCGTTTCAGGATTCCACCACGGTAAATTATCCGCGACAGAATAAGCTGGTGTACCAAAGCCATCTAAAATTCCATCTACCAATGCCTTCCGGTCAATGCCGATATCAATTGCTTTGCGGATGGTTGGATCGGCCGTCACATCATTCCCGACAGGTGCTCCATCTTTTGTATGTCCGCCTGTCTTCACGTAAGGAAATACAATGCCTCTGTTATCCACCGTATCCATTCGCTCCAGACGCATGCCTGCCACGTCCTGCTTTGCAAAACTTGGAGTAATCGCAGCTACATCGACTTCACCGGCTTTAGCCGCAGCCAGCGTTGCATCCTCCTCTAAGAAAAGAAACGTCAGCTTTTTAAATTTGGGCTGCGTTCCGTAATAATGAGGGTTACTTTCCACAATCAGCTGCTGTCCTCTGCTCCATTGCACCATTTGATAAGGGCCGGATCCAATAGGGTTCTCATTGTAGTTGTCATCATAAGCATGCTTCGGAACAATTCCTATTGTTGCAAGCCGTGTGCTAAATGTTGAATCCGGCTGTTTTAGCGTAAACTTCACTGCATAATCGCCCGAGGTCTCCACTTCGTTAAGATTGCTTAAATCAATTACAGAACCGCTGTTTTTTGCTGTTTCAAATGTAAAAGCAACATCCTCCGATGTTAAAGGCTCTCCGTCCGAAAATTTCACATCATCGCGGATCTCCACTGTATATTGTAATCCGTCACTGCTGACTTCAAGGTTTGCTGCTAAGTCGTTCTGAATAGAGAAATCTTTATCATATGTAAGCAATGTACTTTGAAACAGAGGAGACCCATACATGCCCCACCCGGTAGTCGGATCAAAACCTTCGTCTGTTTCACCGCCAATTGCCAGTATTAACTCATCTTTCCTGTCCGTTTTTTCATCCGGCCGGCTGCTGTCCTGATTGTTTGAACAAGCCCCCAAAACACTGATGAAAAGCAATAGACCAGATAGCCAAAGCTTTCTCATTGTTATCCCCCTAGTTATATCTATTGGTTTATGAAAATACGACAAAGTTCACAGTAAATTACCCGGCAACTCTTATAAATTGCCGGGCATTTTCTAGTACTTCCGCAGAAAGCTTGGTTTCGTCTGATGCCATTCATCACTGATTACGTGGTGGCATGCTGAGATTATCCGCTCTATAAGCTGTGTAAAATTCGCCATGATCCGGATAGTGAACCCGGGAACAGCAAGCCTGGATATTCCAAATGCAAAGTCCCCGTCCTCCTGCTGAATTCTTTCATACAAACGATCCAATAACTCATCACTCGTTTTTTCTCCAACCACAATAAATGAACCTAAATGAGTATATCCTTCCATAAATCCTAACTCGTTCATATTTTGAGATGCCGGATGTAGTTTAATATGGTCAAAAGCAACCAGCTGATTCTCCATATAAATCTTCGTTTTTAGACGAAGCATATCATAGCTGAATTTTTCCCCTTCCGGCGACCAGCCCGGAGTCAGGATCTCGGAATACAGCAATGTGGCCCCTTTTTCCATGTATATACTGTTTTTCTGATAGCATCTGGCATCTTTGTATGCAATGAGTGCATCGGGCAAGTACTCCAGATAACTGTCTTTTCCCATATGGAACACCGTTTCCTGATACACTTGCTCAGTGGGCGTTCTGTATACTTTCGTAGCCGACTGGGTCGTCAATGTCAGCTTCGCCTGTTCACCAAGCGTAACTTTCATGCGATACCGGTCTCCGTCTAAATAACCGCCGCCCGGATTCAATAAGTAATAGCACGGGTAACTATTCTTATTAAAATAGACGGGGCGCATCACTTTAAAAGCACCTTGAAAGTAGACGCTTTTCGCTACGGAACGTCCCTGCCGATTTTCCATGACAAGATCAAGAACGCCTGTCCATTCAGACATCTTGTCCCAGCCCTTTTAATAAAGCATGTTTCCTGATCCATTCCACCACTTCATCCAGTCCGTCATCGTCTTTTAAATTGGTGAAAAAGAATGGTTTATTGCCTCTGAATACTTTTGTGTCAGATTCCATTACCTCAAGGCTTGCCCCGACATATGGCGCCAAATCAGTTTTATTAATAATGAACAGGTCAGATTTAATCATCCCTTGTCCGCCCTTACGCGGGATTTTCTCTCCCTGTGCCACGTCGATTATATAAATGGAAAAGTCTACGAGTTCCGGACTGAACGTAGCTGCCAGATTGTCGCCGCCGCTTTCTACAAAAATCAGCTCAAGATCGGGATGCTTTTCTTTTAATTCATTGATCGCTGCAAAGTTCATTGATGCATCTTCACGAATAGCTGTATGCGGACAGCCCCCTGTCTCCACCCCGACGATGCGGTCTTCAGGAAGAATACCGTTCGCAACTAAAAACTTGGCATCTTCTTTCGTATAAATGTCGTTGGTGATAACTGCCATACTGACTTCACCCTCTAAAGCACGGGTAATCTTTTCGACAAGCATTGTTTTACCTGCGCCGACTGGTCCGCCGACACCTATTTTAATTGGTCCCATATTACGCACATCCTAACTGTTAATTTTCTTTCATTCATCACGAACTGAAAATACGTATGCCAACACGTTCGTGCTGCATTTGTGAAAGTTCAAGTCCTGGCGATACGACACCGAACTCTTCTTCATCCAGCTCCATAATTTTGTCTGTCGCTTGCTGGAGCTGCTGCTGAAATGAATAAATAATTTTTTGACCTGCCGTTTGTCCAAGAGGAATGGCCCGCACGGCATTTTGTACGAGACTGACGACAGTCGAATACAAATAATATAAAATCGTCGTTCTCTTTTCTGCTTGCAAATGATGTCCCACCATCGTAAAAACTATAGCGGGATGGCCAAAAGCTTCTTTATCACGTATTTTCTGCGCGTAGACAGACAGCATCGGTATTTCGTAAATAGATTGCGCAATGTCCAGCATCCTGTCACCCATACGCTGTGTGCCGTCACGTGATTCACGGGCCAGATTCTGCACAGTCAATAGACGATCCAATTCCCAAATCTCATCAAGTTCATCCATATCAAGTGCATCATAAGCGATTCTAACAGCCAATCCATCCGCGTAGGCGAGCTGCTCATGCACATAGACATTCAGCCAGTCGGAAAACGTATCAGCGTCTGTGACTATGTCTTTTTGAATATATGTTTCCAGACCGAATGATTGGCTGAATGATCCTACCGGAAAATTGGAATCGCATAATTGGAACAAGGACAGTGCATGATTAGTCATGGCTATGCCCGATATGGCGGAAAGCCTTTGCAACTTTTCGTTCTTCCCGCTTGAATGGAATGCCCATTTCCTGCAGCAATTCCTCCACTAAATAATCATACTGTACGAGCATGTCCTGATCCTCAAACTGCGCAGGCAAATGCCGGTTTCCAAGCTGATGTGCAATCGTTCCCATTTCAAGCATCGAGCGAGGGCTGATGATTAGTAAATCATCAGATAGCACGTCAATGAAGATGATATTTTTATCATCCATAAAAAGAACGTCGCCAGCTTCCAAATCACGCGGATTTTTTAAACGGATGCCGATTTCACGTCCATGATCTGTTTCCACGCGCTGAATTCTTTTCATTAAATGCGCACTTTCCAGGTACACTTTCTCTTTATGGCGCTTTTCATATTCACCTGGTTCTAAATCTTTTACGTTCAGTAAGACTTCTTCTACTATCATGTTTTTCACCTCAAAATAAGAAATAGCGTTGCCCCATTGGCACTTCATCAATCGGATCACATGTGATGAGCTTTCCGTCGATTCTCACTTCATACGTCTGCGGATCTACATCAATATCCGGAGTGGCTGTATTTAATTTCATGTCTTTCTTCGTAAGACCGCGTATATTGCGCACAGGAAGCACTATTTTTTCAAGTCCAAGCTTTTCTTTTATTCCTTGGTCGTATGCAATCTGAGAAACGAATGTAATGGAACTCTGCGACAGCGCCTTTCCGAGTGCTGCGTACATCGGACGGTAAATCATCGGCTGCGGTGTCGGAATCGTCGCATTGGCATCCCCCATTAAGCTAAAGACAGCCATTCCATTTTTCAAAATCATTTCCGGTTTGACACCAAAGAATTTCGGATCCCAAAGAACAAGGTCCGCCATTTTTCCGACTTCAATTGAACCGATATACTCGGATATTCCGTGAGTAATGGCAGGGTTAATCGTATATTTGGCGATATAGCGCTTCACCCGGTTATTATCCGAATACTCACTGTCACCTTCCATAATCCCAAGCTGTTTTTTCATTTTATGGGCTACTTGCCATGTACGAAGTGCCACTTCACCTATACGGCCCATTGCCTGTGAATCTGAGCTTGTCATACTGAAGATGCCCAGGTCCTGCAGAATGTCTTCCGCTGCTATCGTTTCGTTGCGGATGCGTGAATCCGCAAATGCGATATCTTCCGGCACAGATGGATTTAAGTTATGGGCAACCATCACCATATCCAAATGCTCATCGATAGTGTTGATTGTATAAGGTAATGTCGGATTGGTGGAGGCTGGCAGCACATTCATCATGCCTGCGGATTTAATCAGATCCGGCGCGTGCCCGCCGCCTGCGCCTTCCGTATGGTACATATGGATAACGCGGCCATCAATTGCTTTCATCGTATCTTCAAAAAATCCGGCTTCGTTTAACGTATCCGCGTGAAGCGCAATCTGCACATCGTATTCATCAGCAACCCGCAGTGCATGATCGAGAACTGACGGCGTTGCGCCCCAATCTTCATGGACTTTCAAACCAATAGCACCGGCAAGTATTTGTTCCGCTAAAGGACCGCTCGCTGCAGCATGTCCTTTCCCTGTCAAACCGATATTAATCGGCTGCCCTTCCAAAGCTTTCAGCATGGAATGAAGATGCCAGGCACCCGGTGTGGCAGTCGTTGCTCTGGAGCCGTCACCCGGTCCCGCGCCGCCGCCAATCAGTGTCGTCGTTCCCGCTGTAAGTGCGACATCCACTTGCGCCGGATTGATGAAGTGCACGTGTGTATCAATCGCGCCCGCGGTAATGATTTTACCTTCGCCCGAGATCACTTCTGTGGATGCTCCTATAATAATGTCTACTTTGTCTTGTACAAGCGGGTTACCTGCTTTTCCGATGCCCGAAATTTTACCGTCCCGGATTGCCAAGTCCGCTTTATAAATACCTGTATAGTCAAGCACTACCACATTTGTAATAACCGTATCAGGGACCCGTTCGTCTTCTTCCCGTGTGATCAGCGGATGCTGTCCCATTCCGTCACGGATGACTTTTCCGCCGCCAAAAACTACTTCTTCTCCATATTTTGTATAGTCTTTTTCGATTTGGATGAACAGATCGGTATCTGCAAGTCTGACGGAGTCACCGGTTGTCGGTCCGTACATTTGAGCATATTGTTCCCTATCCATTTTAAAACTCATTTCGCATCCCCGCCTTCCAATGGTCCGTCTACTTTATTATGAAATCCGTATACTTCTCTTTTTCCAGCATAATCAATCAGCTGCACTTCTTTCTCATCACCCGGTTCAAAACGGACAGCAGCACCCGCAGGTATATTTAAACGCTTGCCGTATGTCACTTCCCGATTAAACTTTAATGCAAGATTTACTTCATAAAAGTGATAATGAGAACCGACCTGGATAGGTCTGTCGCCATGATTTACAACTTGTACATCTATACTTTCTGCGCCTTCATTACAAATTATCGGTTCATCTTTCAAAATATATTCGCCTGGTATCATCGTAACGTCCCCTTTCTTTACATAAAACTATCGTATCGGTTTATGAACTGTAACTAATTTCGTCCCGTCGGGGAATGTTGCTTCTACTTGAATATCGTCAATCATTTCGGGAATGCCATCCATTACGTCTTCACGAGATAGGATCGTTGCCCCGTACGCCATAAGTTCTGCAACTGTCTTGCCGTCTCTGGCACCTTCCATCACTTCGTATGTAATTAGCGCCATTGCTTCCGGGTGATTTAATTTAAGACCCCGCTCTTTACGTCTTCTGGCTACATCAGCAGCCACAACAATCATTAATTTATCAATTTCACGCGGTAGTAATTGCATTGTTCAACCTCCTAAAATGTAATAATACGTTGCAGCACTGCTCTTTTCTCCAACTGCGTTCAATATAACCCGCTCAATTTTCATTAAAATGAGAAAACTCTAACCGGCTTGCTATAGCCTTCCATAACTGACCACTTTTTCCTCCATATAATACATACGAACTAATTTCAGATCATATAAAAAATACAGCTTCACACAGTTTACCCTAATGCAAGTCAGCATAAACGTTGTCCTGTGTTACTTTTCGCCATAAAAAACTGTCGAATGCAGCAAGAATCGTTTGTCCTGCCGACTATGGGTTCTGCTTATACAACAAGGTAATATAAATGGTTTACTCGCAGTTGATTCGTTAATGACTCATGCCGTCAGGGGGTGATCGGTGAGATTTTACATACTTCAAACAACTGGAAAGGAAGGGTAGTCTACTTTCTTTACTGAAAGGTTAGAGAAAGTAGTTTGGAGTTACTGCCACTAATTTATTGTACAGTTTCTCGGTCAGGATTCAAGTGTTCCCGCTTACGGAGAAGATAATACGAAAAAACACTTCATCCCAACCGTAATGCTGCTATTAGCAGGCAAAAAAAATAGACTGTAATGTATGTACTCAGTCCGTATGTCCACGTAAATTCAATGTTACTTACATCAGCCCGACAGCCCGTCAGGCGGTGCAGCCGGGCTGTGCGGTCAATTCTTTCCTACATGTTACCGAATTCTGTACTGCTGTTTAATGATGATGGTGGTGCTCATATCCATGTTCTTCTGCGTATATACGAAAATTCTCTAAATCTTGCATACCGGTCGAAGTGCCGTCTAATGCTTGATTCATGCGTTCCAGCAAGACATTCCGCAAATTTGGATGATAGCCAAAGTACTCTGCAATTTCAATCTGCGTTTGCGGATGCCTCTCTCTGAACTGTCCCGCAAATTTTTTCATTCGCTCCATTAAAATTCCCGTGAATAAAAAGTATGGCAGCATAATAACTTTCTTCGCACCTAATTCTATACAGCGCTCCATTCCTTCTTGCACGGTCGGTGTCGCCACTCCCATAAAGGCATTTTCAACAATAGGCACCTGCAGTTTTTCCCACAACAAACTGCTGATCTTATAAAAATCTGCCTTGGCGTCCATATCACTGCTGCCTCGTCCAATAAAGAGAATAGCTGTATCTTCATGCTTCTGATTCACATCAAATCCTACTTCAGCAAGTCTTGTCAGTAAGATATCAATCACTTCTTTATGAATACCTATCGTTTGGCCATAAGTAAAGTGAATATCCGGAAAATGCTCTTTAGCATGTTCTATTTCTGCTGGTATATGGAGTTTTGAGTGGCCTGCATGCAATAGGATAATGGGAATTACATGAACTTCATCTGCACCTTTTTCAATGCATAATTGAATGCCATCTTCGATATTTGGCGATGCGAATTCGAGAAAGCAAGTTTCTACCAGTAAAGCCGGGTCAACATGCCCTTTCATCTCGTCGATAAATTTGCGGACTTCTTCGTTTCCCGCCTCCAGCCGGCTCCCGTGTCCGACAAATAATACCGCTTTTTTCTTCGGCCCTCTTTTTTTCCGATATTTATTGATTCCTTTAACACGTGATTCACCGCGTTTTCGTTCACCGTGTTCCATTGAATAAATAATTGAATCTTCTTTCACTGATTCATGGACAATCGCACGTGCTGTTTCTTCTTGCTGCACGGAGTACCATGTCCCTTTTGGATAATCAATGACGACACATTTATCTTTACAGCGGCCGTTACAGCGTGTACGCGATGTATGAATCTTTTCGTCCAAACGATTTATACGGATTTCATCACGGATCTGTTGTGTGACTTCTTCAGCTCCAGCTCCCATACAAGTAGACCCGTTGCAGATGAGCACATGGCGCTGCATTGGCGTTAAATTCCAAGTAGTCATGATTGATAACCTCCGATTTTGTTAATAAGCGTCCGGGTAGAAGCCTTTTGCTAGTATTTCAACTGCTTCTGCTGCACGAATACCTTCAGAAGCCGCCGATAATGGCAAAGTGACAAACTTTTCATTTTGTACGGCAGGTGTTTCACTTAATGCCGGATCTGATTTGAGGAAGTTTATTTTCTGCTCTACTGTAGTTGAACCGTAATCAATTACAACAATTACTTCGGGCTGTCGCTCCACTGCATCTTCTTTTGAAACGGTAGCCCAGTTCCCCTCCACATCTCCAAACACATTGCGGCCTCCCGCCATCGTAACCAGTGTATTCATGAAGTTCTGTGTCGCCGTGAAGACTTCCGTATCACCACTATCAAATACTAAAACTTCCAGCGGCTCTTTTACTTCAGGCAGTTTAGCTGTAATCTCTTCAATGTCCTGATTCATTTGGCTTACTAGCTCTTCCCCGCGATCTTCTATCCGGAAAATCTTTGCGATATTTCGTATATCTGTATAGATGTCTTCTAAAGTTGGCGCTACTTTAGTAGATGACATCTGTAAATAGCTGTCGATGCCTAGCTCTTTTAGCTCTTCACGTGCGGCAATGGATTTTTCAGTAAATGCACTTGACCAGCCGGCATACAGAAAGTCTGCTTCCGCTTCAATCACTTGCTCTTTGGATGGATATTGTTCCGCCAATACGGGGACTTTCTCATATGTTTCCTGTAATGGTTTGTAGATCTTGTCGTCCAAATAAGCTGTACCAACCATTGAATCTTCCAAACCGAGCGCAAGCATGATTTCTGTTACATGCTGGTTTAATGAAATTGCACGACTGGGCGCCTTATCGTATTCAATGACAAAGTCATTGTTATCAATAATAATTTTTTCATCCTGTTCTGTTTGTCCGCTTTTCGCAGCGTCCTTCTCTGTTTCATTTCCTGTCGCTTTGTTTGAACATGCCGCCAGTAAAAGTAATGTACTGAAAAACATACATGCTACGATTAATTTCTTGTTCATATGTCCGTATTCTCCTTAGATTTTCTGTGTGAAAAATAAATGCAGTTTTTGTGTAAATGGATTCTTTGAAATGTCGGCCTGTACACGGAAAACTTGCTGTATGTTTTCCTCTGTCAGCACCTGTTCTGGAGTTCCTTTCATATGCAGAACCCCATCTTTTATTAAGAGTAATTCATCACAATAGCTGGACGCTAAATTCAAATCATGCAATGCCGCTATAATCGTAATGGGCAGCTCTTTCACCAAATCCAGCAACTGAAGCTGATGTTCGATATCCAAATGATTAGTCGGCTCATCTAAAATCAATATTTTTGCCTGCTGAGCGAGCGCGCGTGCCAGCATCACCCGCTTCTTTTCCCCGCCGGATAATTGTCCGAGTGTTCGATCTTTTAAATACAGCACATCGGCGAGCTTCATGCTTTCCTCAACAATAGCAAAGTCTTCTTTACTGTCTTTTGCCAGCCATTGTTTATAGGGTGTCCGTCCCATCATGACCAAATCTTTTACGGTAAAGTCAAAGAGCACAGGAGTTTCCTGACTCACCACAGCCATTTCTCTTGCGATCTTTTTTTGAGTCATTTGGTCCATGTCTTTTTCGTATAACGTCACAACTCCGCTTGTTTGCTGTAAATAGCGGTAGATGATTTTTAACATCGTTGATTTTCCGCTGCCATTAGGGCCAATAACGCCAATAAACTTGCCTTGATCTAACGAAAAGGAAATGTCATGCAATATTTTCTTTTCAAGCACTGAAAATGAAATATTTTTTACTTGCAACATTTTTATTCACCATCCCCAAAAGAGTATCGACGGCGTCTAAGCATCCAAATAAAGAAGGGGCCTCCGCATACAGCAGTTACAATTCCAATAGGCATTTCTTCAGGCGCTATTGCAACACGTGCTGCCATATCTGCCCATACTAAGAAAACTGCACCCATTAATGCACTGATCGGCAGCACCAATTTATAGTTAGACCCGACCATCATTCGCACAACATGCGGTACTATTAGCCCGACAAAGCCAATGCTGCCGCTGCTGGCAACTACAACACCCGTCAATAATGAAACGGCCAGGATAATAAAAATCCGAAAACGGTCTAAATTTATGCCAAGTGTCGTAGCCAGTTCTTCACCGAGAAGGAGCGCATTAAGCTGCCTGTAATTGAATAGCAGCAGTATAAAAATCAGCAGAAATGTAAAGAACGGCAAACCAATGGTTGACCACTTCGCGCCTGCCAGACTGCCGAGCGTCCAATGTATGACAGCTTGAATACCGCCTTGCTGTTTTGATGTCATCAGCATAAAATTGGTGATGGCCGAAAATACCATTGAAATTGCAATTCCCGCCAGAAGAAGACGAATAACAGATGTTCGTCCGTTGACACGTGCCAATAAAAACACGATAACAACTGCCAGAATAGCGCCGAAAAAAGCGGCAACAGACAGCGCATAGGTACCTAAAAAGCTGAATGCACCAAGCAAAATGACCAAAGTCGCACCAACTGATGCGCCGGACGACACCCCTAAAATATATGGATCCGCAATAGGGTTCCTTACCAGTGCCTGAATTGCCGCTCCGCTGATCGCTAAGGCTGCTCCGACTATCGCGGCAAGTATAATCCGCGGCAAACGAATTTCCCATATAATAATGCTCTGTGCTTTTGAAGCCGTGGCTTCTGCGGATAAACCCATTTTCGTAAAAAGGACTTCCCAAATAATACTCGGCGTAATATCAACGGAGCCCACCATCACTCCAAACGTCATAGAAGCCAGCAACACTGCCAGCAATACACTTGCTAATAATGTAAATCGCAGCTTAGTCATGTGAATTCGAAGGCTCCCAAGTAATGATCGCCGCATAAAATGGATGACGGTACACGTATTGGCCATCTTCCATCGCAATAAAAGGTTCAAGTGAGCTTTTCACATGTGCCATTTCAAACTGTGGTGACAAGATTTTTTTGCTCTGTGTTTCATAAAGTTGTTCCAATGTATTGTAACGGTATGTACGCTCCAGCTTGACCATTTCACAATTTGCGTAAATGCCTAATTGGTACAGTATATTGAGAATGGCAATATAATCGCGGCGCGGGTATTTTATTTCATAGCCATACTGCTTATCTAAGACAACATAATGCGGTTGGATTGGGCCCGTCGTTAAGCCGATGATGGCACGTTTTTGCGCAAGTGCGTTCATTTTCTTCAGTGCCGTCTTCAGTTCATACATACGGTAAAAGCAGTTTACTCCGACAACGATATCATGCGGCTCAACCTGCACTTCTTCCCATTTACTGTTAACAAACTGAACCGGCGCATCGCTCTCATAGTATTGTCTTAAATAAGCAAGCACACTTTCGGAACCGTCTACAAGTGTCAGACTTTTTACGTCTTCACTTAATGGAAATGTATAATTTCCCCATCCCGGTCCGATTTCCAGGCAGCTTGCATCCTCTGGTATATACGGTTTCATTTTTTCATAGATTCTTTCTGCATAGTCGTCTGTTTGTTTATATGTTTTTTTCTTCATGGACTGCGCCCAAAAATCTTCTTCGAGCTCATCGTCCACCATACGCTCGGGCATATTACCGTGCCAATCCAGCATGCCTTCTTTCCAGAGTTTCTCAAAATCGATTTTTAAAGGGGATTCCTTCATGATTGAACCTTCTCCTCAATGCTTTCTATCATCATTTTGCTGCTTTGATGCGCCCAGTAACTCATAGATTTTATTCATATCCAGATGTTTGCGCACGTGATAATCCAGCATTTCATACGCCTGCTCTCGCCGTTCATCGTCTGAATGAATGTCGCCTGTGACTTCTGCCAAGCCTTTGGCCGCGCGAATTTGATTGAAATACATTCGGGTAAACGGACGATTTTGAAAAACTCCGTGTAAATATGTACCTATCACTTGCTCTGTATACACGCCATCTTGGCTGCCGTCTTCCATGCAGATAAAGCTGCGGACCGGTTGGAAGGGCGTACTGCGACCCAGATGTAATACAAATCCGTTCATCTCCTGACCCGCATAGTTCGTTCCTTTAATTTGTGTTATTTCATTCTCATTGGCCAGCACGGTTTCAATCGGCAGGATGTCCAGTGCGGAATACACCGCGCTTTTGTTTTCAGGCATCCGCTTGTCTATTATTGATCCGCCAAGCATTTGGTAGCCGCCGCAAATCCCGACTATTTTCTTTCCTTTTTGTGACTGCTGTAAGATCGCTTGGGCCAAGCCTGATTCCTGCAGCCATCTATAATCTTCAATGGTATTCTTCGTTCCGGGCAGAATGATGACATCTGGATTCTTCAAATCTTTTGCGGAAGAAACAAAGCGCACACCTACGCCAGGCTCTTCAAATAATGGATCCAAATCTGTGAAATTAGAAATCAAAGGGAAACGAATGACAGCAACGTCAATATCAAATTCCTGATGCTGAGGTTTCTTTAAGCGAAGGCTCGACAGCGCCATCGAATCCTCGGCTTCTATTTGCACATCGAAATACGGAATGACACCGAGCACTTGAATGCCTGTATACTCTTCCAGCCAATCGATGCCGCTGTCGAGCAGTTCCTTCATGCCGCGGAATTTATTAATGACAATCCCTTTTACACGCGCACGCTCTTCATCATCAAGCAGCATCAAAGTGCCGACAATTGACGCGAATACTCCCCCACGTTCAATATCCGCCACTAAAATAACGGCCGCATCTGTCTCATGAGCCATTCGCATATTGGCAATATCCCGGCGTTTCAAATTAATTTCAGCCGGGCTTCCCGCACCTTCCAGTATCAGCACATCATATTGTGCTTCTAAACGCCGCAGCGACTTCCGCACTTCCGGCATTACTTGCTCAACAAAATTTTCGCGGTACGAAACTGCGTCCATATGAGCAAATGGTTTGCCATGTAAAATGACTTCCGACACCATATTCCCCGTTGGTTTCAATAAAATAGGATTCATATCGGTAGTGGCGCTTATTTTTGCGGCTTCCGCCTGAACGCCCTGCGCCCGCCCGATTTCTCCGCCATCTTGGGTGACATAGGAGTTCAGCGCCATATTCTGTGATTTAAATGGCGCAATCCGGTACCCGTCGTTAGCTAAAATACGGCAGAGCGCAGTGCATAAAACACTTTTCCCCACATCCGACGCGGTGCCTTGGATCATAATGGCTTTCATTAAAACTCCAGACCTTTCATGGCTTGGACATCTTGGTCAGTATAATAATGCTTTGTTGCATCAATGGTTGATACTAAATCCGCCAATTCCAGAATAGACGGATGCGCGGAACGTCCTGTAATAACTAAGTGCATGGACTTTGGACGGTTCACTATTGCCTCTGTTACTTCTTCCAGCGGCAATACATCATCGACAGGAAAACGTGTGATGGATAATGCATTATTCAGCTCGTCCAGCACCAGAACATCTGTCGTTTCATCCTTCAGCTCTTCTTTCACCATTTGCCACGCTTTTGCAAGTGCTTCCCGGTGCTCTTCTGGTGTTTTCGTCCATGTAAATCCGATACCTAATTGCACGGTTTCAACGCCCAGCTTCCGCAAAGCAATTTGCTCACCATATGTGCGTTCGGGTGATTTAATAAATTGAAAATATTTCACCTTCATACCGCGGCCGATTGCACGTAAAGCAACACCGAGTGAAGCAGTGGTTTTTCCTTTGCCATCACCTGTATATACTAACAACATCCCTTGTCGCGCCATTTGCAATTCCCCCTTATAACCAAGTTGTTTTTTCCGTATATGGCGTACGTTTTTTGACAGAAGTTATTTCTTCTGCCGGGTACCCGATACACAGCGTTCCTACCAATTGCTCCTGTTCTGATGCGCCGATGAATGAATGCAATGCTGTATCATGCACTAATCCCACGCCGCGCGTACGCCACACCATACCTAATCCGAGCTGTTCCGCCATTAACCACATCGACATAATGGCGCCGCTTACTGCAAAAGTATTGTCTTTCGTAGCCCCTTCGTCTCCATCCACGATGGCGGAAGTTACCACGATAATAAGCGGTGTTTGCGTAATTGCTTTCATTGAACTTTCCACTAGATGCGGTTTTGTCGGGAATCGTTTTTGTAAGTAATCAAGTGCCACTTGTTCATACTGTTTCAGGCTGTCACCTTGCAATATATAGAAATGCCAAGGTTCACGCATCCGGTCGTTTGGTGCATATGTTGCTGCCTCCAGAAGCGTCTCGATCTTTTCCCGCTCCACTTCACGCGTTTCAAATTGTCGAATCGCACGGCGTTCTTTTAATGCTTTCAACATCGTTAGTGCTCCTTTCTTCAAACCAATGAATTTCTTCACGCACTCCTACTACATCACCTACTAAAATCATGGACGGATTTGAGATATGATGCTTTTGAATTT
Organism: Sporosarcina sp. P33; assembly: GCF_002077155.1. Lineage (GTDB taxonomy): Bacteria > Bacillota > Bacilli > Bacillales_A > Planococcaceae > Sporosarcina. Next base: position 1,540,908 of record NZ_CP015027.1, read on the forward strand.
CCTCTGAAATCGTTGTAAGATTCCCCGTAATCGTACGCTGCTCTTTAGTAGTTCCCCATTCAATAACCGCAACAGGGGTTGTTTTGCTTTTACCGTTTTCTATTAAGCTTTTCGTAATATGTCCGATGTTTCCGACGCTCATATAAAAAGCCACCGTATCAATCTGAGCAAGCGCCGCCCATTGTAAGAAATCCTGTCCTTTTTCCGCGCGGCCATGACCTGGAACAATAGCAAAGCTTGCAGCATGATCGCGGTGTGTAACCGGAATCCCTGCATAAGCAGGCGCCGCAATTCCTGCGGTGATCCCGGGAACAATTTCAAAAGGTATACAGGCTTGCCGTAAAACTGCAGCTTCTTCAGCACCGCGCCCAAAGACGAACGGGTCACCGCCTTTTAAGCGCAGCACTTGCTTGCCAAGACTCGCATGCTGAACCAGTGCACGATGGATTTCATCTTGGATCATTTCATGCTTACCCGGCTCTTTGCCGCAATATATGAGCTCAGCATCCGCTTTCGCATGTTGCAGTAATTCAATATTTACCAGTCGGTCATATAAAATCACGTCCGCCTGCTGAATACATTCTAATCCTCTGATTGTCAATAGTTTCGGGTCACCGGGGCCAGCCCCTACAATATATACAAATCCGCTCAATGTTGTTCTCCTATCCGTTGTTGTAGCCATTCTTCACATTTTTGACTTTTACCTTGCTCCATCCAATCCAAAAGTTTCGGATCCAGGAGTTCAGCCAGAACTTGTTTTTTCGCCTCACCGTGAAACACTTGCAAGACTTGCTGGCGGGCTTTCCTTAAGAAAGACACATACGATGCATAATGGTCCCCAAATTGCTCCTCTACATCCGCCTTTACCTTGCGCGTTAAACCCGGACTGGCTCCAGACGTTGATACCGTCACAACAAATTCTCCGCGGCGAACGACTGCCGGATTGATAAAGTCAACCCGCCCTATTGCATCCGCACGACTGAGTAATTGCCAATGCTGTGTCGCTTCTTCCACCGCATTGTTTACTTCTTCATCATTGGTCACAGCAAAAACCAAGGCAGCGTCATCTAAATCGGCTGATTCAAATGCTTTTTCTTTCCATGTCACGAGCCCTTCAGCTGCATACTGCTGCACCTTCTCTGTCACCGATGGGCTAACTACAGTTATCATTGCTTTGGTGGGAAGCAAGGCTTCTATTTTTTGACGAGCTACATGTCCGCCTCCAATAATGACAACCTTTTTATAATCCATATCCATTAACAGCGGAAAATAGTTCATTGTTCTCCCTCCAAACATGCTTTCAGCCAATTTCGCACAAGCTGAGGATTTGAGGCAAAATGGAATTGCGTAAAGCCCGCTGCGAGGTTTTTATGTAAATAACCTTCCTGCTGAACGCGAAAGCGGCTTTTACTGAAATACGCCGGGCTAGTATGCTCCCCCTCATATTTCGAATAATGAAACTCATGCCCTTTTGCCTCTGTCTCTTCATCAATTAAGAAATTGCCTGCAACTCCTGTAATTTCCCTGTAGCCAAGTGCTGCCCGCTTATCTTGCATAATCACACGGCCAGGAATCACACCAAGCATGGGAAACTTTCGCTTCTGGCGATCGATGATTTCTTCTGTCAGATACATAAAGCCGCCGCATTCGGCTACTGTCGGTAATCCGCGGCTGATTGCGTTTCTTAAAGATTCTTTCACTTTCTCGTTTGCGGCTAATTGTTCTGCAAACTCTTCCGGGAAGCCGCCGCCGATGTATACTCCCTGCGCTTCATTTGGAACTTCTTCATCCTGTAACGGAGAGAAAAAATGCAGAGTTGCGCCATGTGCACGCAATAAATCCAGGTTTTCTTCATAATAGAAGTTAAACGCGGCATCCTTAGCTACCGCAATATGAACTTCTTGGCTGTTCGGCTGGGCATCGAAAATTGATGTGGATTCTTCAATGATTTGCGCTTTTGTAATGTCCATCAGCTGATCAATATTGACTGTTTCTTCAATAGCCGCTGCAAGACTGTCAAAATAAGCATCCAGGTCACCTCGTTCGATAGCCGGCACCAAGCCCAGATGACGGCTCGGCATCGCGGGCACAGCTTCTTTTGGCAAATAGCCGATAACTGGAATGCCGCATTCTTTTTCTATTGCCGTTTTGATAATGCCGAAATGACTCTTACTGCCTAATTGATTCGCGATCACACCGACAATATTGGAGTTGTCATCCAGTGACTGAAATCCTTTAACGATGGCCGCTGCACTTCTCGCCATACTAGCTGCATTAACAATTAAAATGACGGGGCTTTTTGTAATTTCGCTTATATGTGCAGCCGACCCTTCATTTGACAAGGGGGATCTGCCGTCGTAAAAGCCCATCACGCCTTCGATAATGGCCGCATCTGCGTCTCGGCTGGCCCTTGCAACAATCGCAAGAATCGTATCAGGAGCCATCATATAACTATCAATATTTCGTGACGGCCGTTTGGTGACAGCTGTATGATAGGCAGTATCGATATAATCCGGGCCGCATTTAAAGCCTTGTACGGTTAAACCACGCTTCATAAGCGCGCGCATAATCCCAATGGTGAACGTTGTTTTCCCGACACCGCTCCCTGTACCTGCCAGTACAAATCGATTCATTGTTCTCTCTCCTCGAAATTGACGCGTGCAATGGAAATTGTCACATTGCCACTTTTCTTTTTCTCTAATACCAGTTCTCTTGCATTTGCACAGCGCAGCGCTGCCGGTTCGCTCACACCGTATGCGCCTGTATACTTAAATACAGTTTCGGACGGATTAAGAAGCGGCATTTCATTGAGCTGTTCAGGCGTGTAGGTGACAAACGGCCAATTATGTTTGGCAGTTAATTCGAGCAGGCCAGCCTCGTCTTTCTTCAAATCTATCGTTGCTACTGCTTTCACACTTTTTTTACTTAGAGACAGTTCTTCTAATGTTTCGTCTATGACTTGCTCGATTTCTTCCAGCGCCGTTCCGCGATTACAGCCAATGCCGAGCACAATGGATTTGGGACGGTAGATCACTCCGTTTTCCAGCAGCACTTCCTCATGCCGATCGATCAATCGGTCGGTTATGAGTAAGGTTGCTTGCGGCTTTGCCTGAATCGCTTCTGCTGCAGAAGCATAGATTTTCAAATTGGGCGGCATAGCACGGTCATGCATCCACCAGTTTTTCTCGCCTGTTTCCTGCACAATCGCGACGTGCTCTTCGTTCACAACCGATGCACTGACCGGCAGCAGTTTTTCTTCGCTATCCCACATCCATCCAAATTGGGCGCCGAATAAATCGACAGGGATGGTTTTTTGAACATCCGAAGCAGTCGTAACTACAGGCATAGCACCGATTGCTTGTGCAAATTCATAAGTCAGCGCATTGGCACCGCCAATATGTCCTGATAACACGCTTATAACGTATTGGCCTAAGTCATCGACAACCAATACAGCAGGGTCTGTCATTTTATCAACCATGATCGGTGCAATCATCCGAACGACAGCACCGAGCGATATGATACAAATAACTCCTTTGTATTGCTGGAACAAAGCGGGTAACAGCAATCGCACTGTTCCGTCAAACAGTTGAATGTGTCGCGCTTCTTCGTCTCCTCTGGCAAACTTCTTCATATAGTAAAGGTCCGCGTACGGAAATGTTTCCGTGTAGCTTCTTGCATTGGCAACCCCGTGTTTTGTAATGGCGACCAAAGCATACGGTTTGCGCTTTTCAATGACAGGAATTTCACCTTCACGTAAATTAATCATCTGCCTTCACACCTTTTCGGAAACCGTGGGTAAATGTTTTATCATACAGCTTTGAACGATATTCTTTCTCATGAATAGCGGGATCCAATGCCCAGCCCGCCAAAATCATTGCGTGCTTACGAATGCCATTGACACGCATCGCTTCATCTAATTCAACCAATGTTGTCTGAACAATTTTTTCATCAGGCCATGTAGCGCGCTGCACGACAGCGACCGGCGTATCATCTGCCCAGCCGGCAGCCTGTAATTCTTTCACAATTTTCTTTGTTAATGTCGCACTTAAAAACATTGCAATTGTACAATGATGACTTGCAAGCATCTGTAACTTTTCGCGCTCAGGCACAGGCGTCCGCCCTTCGGCTCTGGTTAAAATAAGTGTTTGTGTTAAATCAGGGACCGTCAGCTCTGCACCAACTGCCGCTGCAGCAGCAAAAACGGAACTCACACCGGGCACGACTTCATACCCAATATCATGTTGCTTCAGTAATGCCACCTGTTCCATTGTTGCGCCATACATCGCTGGATCCCCGGTATGTAATCGTACAACTGTTTTCCCGGCATTGACCCGCTCGACAATACAATCCACCATTTCCTGCAGATGCATACCTGCCGTACGGATAACTTCCGCCGATTCCTTTGCTTCCTCCACCAGCGTTTCGCTTACAAGTGAATCGGTATACATGACAACGTCTGCCTGCTGCAACAGCTTCAAACCTTTTACCGTGATTAAGTCAGGATCTCCTGGGCCAGCACCGATAATCCAAATTTTTTTCATCATTTGCGCACCACCATACATGACAAGTAATTTAAATCAGCGCCCCTAAGTTCATCTGTTTTCCAAATCACTTCTTCGTCAGACGTAACTTTAGTCACTACATGTGTTTTTTCCAGCAGATCCAATTCTTCTAATAAATCCAACATCTCATCTATAACTTTAGCTACCTTAATAAAAACGATGGCGTCGTGATGTTCAATGACCTGGCGCATCTGTTCCATATTATCCGTAGCCGGAATCATAGCCACATGGTCATCACCTTCGGCTAATGCAATCCCTAAACGATTGGCTGAACCATTAAATGATGAAATCCCTGCCACTGTTTCGATTGGCACGTCGGGATGCTTTGTTTTCATTAAGCCCAGCAGATGGATAAATGTACTGAACAGCATCGGATCCCCTTCAGTCACAAATGCTACATCTTTTCCTTCTGCCAAGAAGCTGTAGATTTCTTCTGCTGCTTTTTCCCATGCAGCACGCAATACCTCTTCGTCTTTGGTCATAGGGAATACTAAACCGAGCATCTCTTTTTCAGCAGGGTTAATATACACATCCACGATCCGATGGGCATAAGATTTACTGCCTCTTAATTTTTTGGGATACGCAATGACCGGGCATTCTTGCAGTTTACGAAATGCTTTTACAGTAATTAATTCAGGATCTCCTGGTCCAACGCCTAATCCGTATAATTTTCCTATTGTCATCATTCTTGTCCTTTCTGTGCTGTCACTATATAAATCGGGTTTAACGGTTCAAAACGCGTTAAATGTAAAATTGGTTTACTCTTTGAGAGCTGAGTCTGCAATATGGATACTTCACAGCCTAACGCTTTTAGATGGCCCATCGCTTCAGCCAGATTTTCTATCGTGGCGATATTCATAACTAGTCGGCCATTTGGCTGTAAGCGCGAAATACAGGTTTGCAATAACTGCTCCATATTCCCGCCGTTACCGCCAATAAAAATTGCATGAGGGTCTGAGAATTCTTCCAGTCGGTCCGGTGCTTTGCCCAGCACCGCCACAAAATCTGTACGATGTCTCAGCTGATTTTCCAAGCAGTTTTCAAGGTCTCCCTCGTTTTTCTCAATGGCATAGACTGCCCCTTCGCGCGCTATTTTTGCTGCCTCAATCGCAACAGAACCTGTGCAAGTTCCAATGTCCCAAACTATGCTGTTTTCTTTAAGCTTTAGCTCCTGCAGACAAAGTGTCCGAATTTCTCTTTTCGTAATTAAGCCTTTATCCGGTTTTCGCTGCAGAAATGCATCATCCGGAATGCCAAGAGAAGCACGTTCCACTAGATGGCGCTGCTTTAAAATCACCACATTCAAAGGGGAAAATGAACTCTGTTCCATTTCATCCAATGAGAGAAAGCGGCAGCGTTCGTCTTCACCTTCCAGATTTTCAGCGATGAAGGCATCGTACTCCGTCATATTAAAGCGTTTTACATACGCCGCAATGGCTTGCGGAGAGTTTGTTTCATCGGTTAATACAGCTATTTTTTTACGCCCGTCTATTTTCTGTGCAAAACCTTTTATAGAACGGCCATGCAGGCTGACTATGTGCGCATCTTGCCAACTTTCCTGCATTTTTGAAAAAGCCAGCTGAACCGAGCTGGTATACGGATAGATCTCCAGAGGCAGTTTTTTCGCAAGTACGCCTCCCAGTCCATAAAACAATGGATCGCCCGACACTAAAATAACAACATTACGTGTTTCTTCCTGTAATTCCGCTGTTAATGCTGACAAACCGCCCTTGATTACTCTCTTTTCTTTTTCGAATAAAGGGAAGAATTGAAGATGGCGTTCTCCGCCTACGAGCACATCACATTCATTGATCCACTCTATATATTGAGGGAGCAATCCTGCCGCGCCATTATCCCCTATACCAATCATTTTCATCCAATTTGTCAATGTTCTCAGCCTTTCCTAAACAGTCTCCATTCATGGCATACAATGATGTTGATACTTCAATTTCGGCATTCATGTGATTCAGTGCATAATAGCAGCAGTTTTTACTCAGCGCCTCAAAGAACGCATCGTTTCCTTGGAGTATCTCGCCGACTTGTGATGCAGTGTTAGCCTGCAAAATTTCTTGCTGTGTTTGTTCATCGACACCTACTCTATTTGCCATTTCCGCCAAAAATCCGAAGTTGATCGGTGCACTTTTTGAGTGAACCATCATTACGCCCTGTGCCAGCTTTGAAAACTTCCCCATCATTCCTACGAGAGACACTTTGGGTATTTTCTTACGTGCGATATTCTTAAGAGTAAAACCAATAAAGTCGCCCATTTCTATAAAGGCTTCTTCCGGCAAATGAGCATATTGTTTTAACGCAAACTTTTCACTGCGGCCGCCTGTCGTGATCACCACATGATCACAGCCTGCTTCTTTTGCCACACTGATCGCTTGCGCAATGCTTGCCATGAAGGCAGAACTCGAAAATGGCACAACTGTTCCGCGGGTTCCCAGAATGGAAATTCCTCCAATAATGCCAAGGCGCCCATTCAATGTTTTCTTGGCAATTTCTTCTCCGTCAGGCACGGAAATCACTACATCGATTCCGCGTTTCAATTGATAATAATCGTAACCTTCCTGTGCAACTCCGAGTATCATTTTACGCGGCACCGGGTTAATCGCCGCCTGTCCGACAGGGACGGGCAGCCCCGGTTTTGTAACCCGTCCTACACCAATCCCTCCGTCCAAATGAATGCCATCTTCTTTTGAATAGTAAACAGTACTTTGGATCCGGGCTTTGTGTGTAGCATCAGGATCATCGCCGGCATCTTTGATGGTTTCGCACATTACGCCGCCATCGACTATTTCAAATGCCGATACTTTGAATGTGGCGTATTTGCCGACCGGTAAATAGATAGTGACTTCTTCCGGTACTTTCCCCGTCACTAATCCTTGCAGTGCTGCCTTTGTCATTGCCGTTGCACAAGATCCCGTAGTATAACCATGACGCATTTTTGATGGGTCTTTTTTAGTTTGTTTGCTTTGCACGCTCATCTGCCATGATCGAAATGGCATTCAGTGCGGCTACCGTCACTGTACTGCCACCCTTTCTCCCTACATTAGTGATAAATGGAATACCCTCGAGTACTGCCAGTTCTTCTTTTGATTCGGCTGCCGAAACAAATCCTACCGGCATTCCAATGATTAAATCCGGTTTGGCGATTCCCTCTTTAATTAAACGGATTAACTCCAACAACGCAGTCGGCGCATTTCCGATCGCGTAAATTCCGCCTTCGTGCAAACGTGTTGCTTTTTGCATGGATATGATCGCACGTGTTGTACCTTGGGCCTTTGCTTCTTTTGCAACATCCTCATCCGCTATGTAGCAATGTAAATCGCTGCCATGTTTTTGGAATCGTTTGCGGCCTGAACCACTCTCTATCATTTGTACATCCACTACGACATGACGGCCTGCTAAAATTGATTGGATTCCTGCTTCGAGTGCATCCGGTGTAAAAATCATGCTGCGTCCTAACTCAAAATCTGCGGAAGCATGAATCACGCGCCGAACTACCATCCACTGCTCATCTGTAAATGGGTGTTCCCCCATCTCTTCTTTGATGATGGAGAAACTGTGATCATAAATTTTATCCGGATCTACAGTTAGCGGTGTGAATTTCGTATTAAAGTTCATGTTTGGATTTTTCAAGTGTAAAACCTCCTAGTAGTTGGGTAACTTTTTCAAAAGACGTACAAAAGTTTTCATATTGAACCTTCGGGCGTTTAATCAAAATAACTGGTATATCCAGTTCCAAGGCGGCTGTAATTTTCTCATCCACAGACCCTACTTTTCCGCTTTCCTTGGTAATCATTAGCGTCACATCATATTGCTCGCATAACGACTTATTCAGTGATTCAGAAAATGGTCCTTGTATTGCGATAATATCTTTTTGTTTGATCCCTAATTTATCGCATTTTTCCATATTCCCTGCGTTTGGCAGCATTCTGCAGATCAGGCGAATTCCATCACGCAATAAGTAATCCGCAAATACTTCCAGCGTCTTACTTCCCGTCGTCAGCATAATCGTTCCTTTATGCGTTTGAGCCAGCCTTGCAGCGTCTTCGTAACTTTCAACTTCCGTAATCAGCGAAGAAACAAAATTCTCCTTCGGCCGTTCATAGCGGACATAAGGAATACCGCATAGCTTAGCCGCTTCCATAGCCGTTTTCGAAGCTTCTTCCGCATAGGGATGACTGGCATCCACTACACAAGTCATTTCATTCTTCCGGATCAGCGCCGCCATATCATCCACTGTTAATCTGCCCACCTGATACGGAATATCGTTAGCTTGTAAACTTTCAGCAGCAGATTCCGTTACTACGGTGGCTATCAAAGAGTAGCCAAGACTCTGCAGATGAATGGCTAACGCTCTTGCGTCGCTAGTCCCTGCTAAAAATAAAATCATGTGTTCCTCCTAATCCCCGCAAGGTGCCGGCTCTACTTCAATCTTGCAGCTCATGTCGTAATAGTCATAGTTCAATACTTTTTTCACTCGTTTAAAATACTTGAAGAAACGTTCATTAGGATGTGCATTTTGTTCGTATTCTTCTATAATTTTTGTGACTAATGGGATTAAATCATCCGGCTCAATCCCCTCAGCGATTGGCTGGGCAGCATGAGCAGTCCTGCCAACCGGCTTCGCTCCAATAAATAAATCGAATTTTTTCTTTCGGTACACAATCCCGATGTCGTCAAACACAGGGCGGTAACATGCCATTCCGCATCCATTAAATCCAACATGCAGCTGCTTCGGAAGCTTCATGCCTTCAAACTTTGCAGCGATTTCTTCTGCGTACGGGATAGAATCAGCCTTTTCTCCGTAACAAAAATCGCACGCTTTTACTTTTAAGACTTCTCCCGCCGGCATGACTGTGAGGTGTTCTTTCTCAAGCTTTTCGACAATCAATTCAGGATTATCTGTTGTAACCTTTACTAAAAAACGATGATCTGGAGTATATTCCAAAGTACCTTTCTCACCAACGACTTCGGCTAATACAAGCATCTGCTCTGCTGTGATCATTTTATTAACAACACCCGGCGAAACAGAAAACTCAAAGATATTCTCGATCGGCTGTCTCACTAAAAACGGATTTTCTGCTTCTTCTTTCGACACCATAGACAAAGCCTTTAAAGCCATATCGATTGACTGAACTTTTTGCTGTTGTTCCGGCGCTTGCTTTGGCTTTTGTTCTTGTACTGGCGCCTGCTCGGTTACCGTACTTATGAGTTCCTCATACCCTGACTGCGCTTCCCCGGTTTCCTGATCAAGCGCCCATGGTTCTGCTTCCTTTTTCAAACGCTGATGCGGTTTTAAACTTTGTTTTCCTTCTCCCAATGTATATTTACGCTGATAGCCCCGCGGTGTAATGATCTTATCATCGTAAAAGAAAGTGGAAGAGTTACCGATAATGACAGTTGTCAGCATCCCGATATCATGCTCAAGCATTTCTGATAATGTCGTCAGAACAATATGCTGATTTTCCCGATACGCACTTTTCACCAGCCCTACAGGGGTATCAGGGGCGCGATATTTCAGTAAAATATTTTGCGCTTCTACAATTTGGCGCGTCCGGCGTCCGCTTTTCGGATTGTATAAAGCAATTACAAAATCCGCCATCCCTGCAGCTTCAATACGTTTTTCGATAACAGTCCACGGTGTCAGATGATCACTTAAACTGATCGTACAAGAGTCATGCATGACAGGTGCTCCAAGTAAGCTCGCACATGAATTAATAGCTGAAATACCCGGAACAATTTCTACATCAATTCCTTCTGCTTCAGTCCAGCCCTTTTCAATCAGCACCTCATACACTAATCCGGCCATCCCGTACGCTCCTGAGTCACCGCTGGATATTACCGAAACAATACCGCCTGCCTCCGCTTTCTTAACCGCATCTTGTGCACGCGACACTTCTTCAGTCATTCCTGTGCTGACAATGGACTTCGCCGTCACCAAATGCTTAATCAGCTCTACATACGTTTTATAGCCAATAATATAATCACTTGCCTGCAGTGCATCCAACGCCCGCCCCGTAATATGTTCAGTAGCACCGGGACCGAAGCCGACGACATAAATTTTTCCCTTTTTCATGGTTTCCCTCCAAATAAAAATGCCTACACTCCTTTTCAGGGGAGTGTAGGCACGTGAAAGTACGATAGAAACCATACTGAAACAAAAACAATTATTATCATTGTCCCGCCTATACTTCTCCCACCGAAAAGTAAGTGTCGTTTAAATAAGCAGGTTTCCTGACTCAAGCTTCATTTTACTCTTACACCTTCCCGATTTCTCAGTGGTTTTGTAATTTCATCAGCTTTTACAGTAGCGGGGGCTGTACCAGATTTTCACTGGTTTCCCTTTTAACTCACAGTGTGAGCACTTATTCAAATTAGTTTATTTAATTTTCATAAATATAACACACAATCTTCTAATCTACAAACTTACATTGAATTTATTTCAGTAACCTTTATGGCAGAACACTACTTTACCAACGATACTGGCGATTTATATTTCTAGAGCCAAAAGTATTTCTCATGGCCGCTATGTATTAATTAAACAGTTCTTAGTACAGCCCGAACTATTTTTCGGTTTTATTTATTATTTCACTGGGAGAGGAATTTGACATGCCAAAAACCCCTTCCCGAAAAATCGGAAAGAGGCTGTAATGTTTGGTATAAACCACTATTAACGTTTTGAGAATTGTGGTGCACGACGAGCGCCGCGAAGACCGTACTTTTTACGTTCCTTCATACGTGGATCACGTGTCAGGAATCCTGCTGATTTAAGTGCTGCACGGAAATCAGGGTCCACAGTCAGTAATGCACGTGCAACACCGTGACGGATTGCGCCTGCTTGACCTGTGTAACCTCCACCTTTTACGTTAACATGGATATCGTAGCTTCCAAGTGTTTCTGTTGTAACCAGTGGTTGTTTGATGACTTCACGAAGTGTTTCGAATGGTACGTAGTCCTCTACGTCGCGGTTGTTGACGACAATTTTACCTTCGCCAGGAACTAGACGTACACGAGCTACTGAACTTTTACGACGGCCAGTGCCGATATATTGTACTTGTGCCAAGTGTGTTTCCTCCTCTTAATTATCCACGAAGCTCATATGCTTCTGGTTTTTGTGCTGCGTGCTGGTGCTCTGGTCCTGCATATACGTGTAATTTCTTGATTGTCTGACGACCTAGAGGACCGTTTGGCAGCATTCCCTTGATCGCAAGTTCAAGCATTTTCACAGGGTAGTTTGTACGCATTTCAAGCGCAGTGCGTGACTTAAGGCTTCCTGTGTAGCCAGAGTGACGGTGATACATCTTATCTTTCAATTTGTTGCCTGTTAATTGGATCTTTTCAGCGTTGATGATGATTACGTGATCACCTGTGTCAACGTGTGGTGTAAACGTTGGTTTATGTTTACCGCGTAATAGTGTTGCAACTTCTGAAGCAAGACGTCCAAGAGTCTGTCCTTCAGCGTCGACAACAAGCCAGTTACGTTCTACTTCGTGACCTTTAGCCATGAATGTTGTGCGCATATTGTATATCCTCCTAAAAATATCAATCTGTTCCGTTGTTTTCTCTATCCCTAAACACAAATAAACTTCCGGGGCTTATTGTGGGGTTATTGAAATACCATTTATCATGTTAACCTTTATTTCCAATAAAGTCAAGCGTTTTTATGAATACGCCAGGATTAGTTGCCATGGCCTCAGTAGGTCACTTCGAGCAGGTACAAACCGTGCGGCGGCGCAGTCTTCCCGGCTCTTTGACGATCTTTTGCTTCAAGAATTTTACCGACATCTTCAGGTTCGTCCCAGCCAATTCCCACCGCCAGCAAAACACCTGCAATCGTGCGCACCATGTTGTAAAGAAACCCATCTCCTTCCACTTCAAGCACCAGTTCATCCTGCTGCCGCTCAAGGGTCAGTTTGCGGATTGTCCGAACTTTATTGGAAGTGGCGGTTTTCGCGGAACAGAAACTGGTGAAATCATGTGTGCCGATTAAATACGCGGCACCTTCTTTCATCCGTTCCACATCGGGATTCCATCTGCCTAAGTGAACAGCAAAGTTGCGCTCAAACGGACTCTGCAGTTCACCATATGACCATTTATAACGATATGTCTTGCCCTTTGCTCCGTAGCGCGCATGAAAATCGTCGGCCGCTCTTTCAACGGCTGTAATGCGCACATCTTTCGGCAGCAGCACGTTCAATGCCATCAGCCAGCGGTCTCCCAAATCAAGCGGTGTATCAAAATGAATGACCTGACCGAGGGCATGTACACCGGCATCAGTCCGGCCGCTCGCCACCGCATGAGATGTCGGATCTTTATGCAGTTTAACAAGTGCTTTATCAATTTCAGACTGAACCGTGCGCATGCCCGGCTGCGACTGATAGCCCGCAAAATCCGTTCCGTCATACGCAACAACGGCTTTCATTCGTTTCAATTTCTTCACTTCCTCACCCACAGCAATACACCTACTAACATCACAAATGCTATCAGCACCGCTGTATCTCTCATTTGCCAAGAAAGCTGGCGGAATCTTGTGCGGCCCTCTCCGCCCCGATAGCCCCGCACTTCCATTGCGACGGCCAGATCTTCGGCACGTTTGAATGCACTGACAAACAGCGGAACGAGCAGCGGAATGACCGCCTGCACCCGTTCTTTGATCGAGCCGGTGCTCAAATCAGAACCTCTTGCAAGCTGTGCCTTTAAAATCTTATCCGTTTCATCCATCAGCGTCGGAATGAACCGCAAAGAAATCGACATCATCAGCGCCAATTCATGCACAGGCAATTTAAACTTCTTAAACGGATTCAGCAATGTCTCCAAACCGTCTGTAATGGAGATGGGAGAAGTCGTCAGCGTCAATACAGTAGTTACGAGAACGAGCACGAGGAATCGAATGGAAATAAAGATCCCCATGCGTAATCCTTCTTCGTAAATTTTGATAAACTTCCATTCAAATACAATAGGGCCTTCACGCGTGAAGAAAATATGTAATAGAAGTGTAAAGATAATCAAAAAGATAACCGGTTTTAAACCATTGATCAGAAAGTAAGGTCTGATGCGTGCCAGCGCGATGACAAATGCGGTAAAGCCAAGCAACACGGCGTAAGACCATGCGTTATTCGCAAGAAACACTGCCGCTACGAATAAAAAGACGAACAGCAGTTTGGAACGCGGATCCATGCGATGCACAACTGAAGTGCCGGGAATAAATCGGCCGATAATCATTTTTTCTAACATGGCCGTTCCCCTCTTCTCGCAATGACCGTGGAAAGCTCTTGCGCCAGCATCTCTTCCGTCAGCGCGATTCTGTCAAACGTATCCCCGGTCATCGATTCCATTTTACGCTGAAAACGAACAGAACGCGGTACACTAAGCCGAAACGAATGCAGCCGTTCTTCTTGATTGAATATTTCTTCAGGTGTTCCTTCCATGACAGACGTGCCTTCATGCATCACAACGATCCTATCGCTGTAACGTGCCGCGTCTTCCATACTGTGCGTCACTAAAATCGTTGTCAGATTCTCAGTTTTATGCAGATGGTGAAACAAGTCCATAATCTCCTTACGGCCTTTCGGGTCCAGGCCCGCTGTCGGTTCATCCAGCACTAAGACAGACGGCTTGAATGCAAGTACGCCTGCAATAGCCACACGCCTCATTTGGCCTCCTGAGAGCTCAAACGGAGACTTTTGCAATACGTCCTCAGGCAATCCAAGAAGCTTCACCAGTTCATGCGCCCGCTCTTTCGCAATCTCTTTCGGAACTCCAAAATTCAGCGGGCCAAACATAATATCTTTTTCCACAGTCTCCTCAAACAGCTGATGCTCAGGAAACTGAAAAACGATACCGACCTGATGGCGGACTTCTTTCATCTCCCTGCCCTTCGTCTGAGCTGTTATCACAGTATCACCAATCTTTACAACCCCTTCAGAAGGCTTTAACAGACCATTCAAATGAAGCAATAAAGTAGATTTGCCGGATCCTGTATGACCGATGATTGATGTATAAGAGCCTGAAGGAATCGTAGCTGACACGTCCTGCAGCGCCCGTTTCTCAAACGGTGAATCTTTTGCATATAAATAGCCTACTTGCTGAAGTGAAATGTCCACAATTCATTCACCAACTCTTCTTCTGTCATATGATTTCCCTGAAGCTCTACACCGGCAGATCTCAATAGTTCGGAAACACGCAGCGCAAACGGCAGATCAAGTCCGATCGTTTCCAGCTCTGCACCTTGCCGGAATATTTCTTGCGGTGTTCCCGTCATAAGAACTTGTCCTTCATTCATTACGAGAATACGGTCCGCTAATAAAACTTCTTCCAAGTCATGAGTGATCGACAATACGGTCAATCCAATTTCTGACCGCAGCTTTTTGACGATTTCAATCACTTCCTCCCGCCCCTGCGGATCAAGCATGGAAGTCGCTTCATCTAAAATTAACAGCTCAGGATGCAGAGCCAATGCACCGGCAATGGCCACACGCTGCTTCTGGCCGCCTGACAAGTGATGGGGTTCATGATTGATGTAGTCACTCATCTTCACTTGCTCCAGCGCCTCCTGGACACGCTTTACCATCATGTCATAGGGAACACCGTTGTTTTCCAGGGCAAAAGCTACGTCATCTTGCACAGTCGACCCTACAAATTGGTTATCTGGATTTTGAAAGACTATTCCCATGCGCGAACGCGTTTCCCACAAGTTCTCTTCAGACAATGGTTCCAAAAAGAGATTGATTTCACCTGACGAAGGAAACAGCAAGCCGATCAGAAGTTTTGCCAGCGTCGACTTGCCTGACCCGTTATGTCCTACAACTGCCAGCCACTCCCCTTCATACAAAGTGAAGGATACATCATTCAGCGCCTTCACCGGTACGTGTGAAGATTCATTTTCTTCCGTATCATAAGAAAACGTTACATGATGCATCGACGCTATTTCCTTCATCCGGACCCCTCCTCTTATGTATTGCAAAAATTAGTTTGCTTCTATGTAATAAATTATTCTTATGTATAAAAAAAAGCGCGTACCTCATCCAAGGAATGCGCCTGTAAAACGAAAATGCCGGGTGCTCATGCCGACATCTCAGATGAGGTACGTAGAGCTAGACCAGTCGATTGCTCGCGGATCATAACACTCAGCTTTTATGTCGTATAAATCTTGTATCTGTAATAAAAGGGTGTGCTGTGCGTGACAGACACACCCTCGAAGTGTATGGAATTACACCAATTCAATAATAACTACTGGTGCTCCATCGCCGCGGCGAGGTCCCATTTTCATTATACGTGTATAACCGCCTTGGCGATCTGCATAACGTGGTGCCACTGTATCGAAAAGTTTTTGAAGTGCAAACACTGTTGCTTCTTCGCCTTCTCCGTTTTCAACAGTTACCTTTTCACGACGAATATATTCAGCCGCTTGACGACGTGCATGAAGATCTCCGCGTTTTCCAAGAGTGATCATCTTTTCAACTACTGAACGTAATTCTTTTGCACGTGCTTCAGTTGTCTGGATGCTCTCATGAATGATAAGATCTGTCGTTAGGTCGCGCAGCATTGCTTTACGTTGTGAACTTGTGCGTCCAAGTTTTCTGTATCCCATTTGAAGTTACCCTCCTTCAAGTATATGTCAGTTATTCTTCAGAGCGTAACTCAAGGTTTAGCTCGTCTAATTTAGCCTTCACTTCTTCAAGTGATTTACGGCCTAAGTTTCGCACTTTCATCATTTCGTCTTCAGACTTGTTTGCAAGTTCCAAAACCGTATTGATGCCTGCACGCTTCAGGCAGTTATAAGAACGGACAGAAAGGTCAAGTTCTTCAATAGTCATCTCAAGAACCTTTTCTTTTTGGTCTTCTTCTTTTTCTACCATGATTTCTGCAGTTTGTGCTTCGTCCGTCATTCCGACGAATATATTTAAGTGCTCAGTTAAAATTTTAGCTCCAAGTGATACTGCTTCTTTAGGACCGATGCTGCCATCTGTCCACACATCAAGTGTCAACTTATCAAAGTTGGTGCTTTGACCGACGCGGGTGTTCTCAACTTGGAAGTTAACGCGTGATACGGGAGTGTAAATCGAGTCGATTGGAATTACGCCAATCGCTAGATCCTCACGTTTGTTTTGATCGGAAGGAACATATCCGCGTCCGCGTACAGCATACATACGCATACGTAAATGTCCGTTTTTACCGAGAGTAGCAATCGGGAGATCTGGATTCAATACTTCGACATCACTGTCATGCGTGATATCTGCAGCCGTCACGACGCCTTCACCTTTCACATCGATCTCAATAACTTTCTCATCATCTGAGTAAATTTTGAGAGCAAGTTTCTTCACATTCAAAATAACTGTCGATACGTCTTCAACGACACCTTCAATTGTTGAGAATTCATGAAGTACTCCATCGATTTGAATAGATGTCACAGCAGCTCCTGGTAATGAAGACAAGAGAATGCGGCGCAAAGAATTACCTAAGGTATTTCCATATCCACGCTCCAACGGTTCGATAATAAATTTACCAAACTGTGAGTCTTCACCGATCGTTACTGTTTCAATCTTTGGTTTCTCAATCTCGATCATTTATTTACCCTCCTCAAAACGTCTCTATATTGGTTTAACCTTATTGAATTCACTGATAATAGTTAACCTATTTCAACAGTATTAACAAAAATTGTCTTTCTTAATCCAATAGATTCAAACCGATTATACGCGACGACGTTTTGGCGGGCGGCAACCATTGTGCGGAACCGGAGTTACGTCTCTGATTGCAGTAACTTCAAGACCAGCAGCCTGCAGTGAACGGATAGCCGCTTCACGACCAGCACCAGGACCTTTAACTGTTACTTCCAATGATTTCAAACCATGTTCCATTGCTGTTTTCGCTGCAGTTTCAGCAGCCATTTGTGCAGCAAACGGAGTGGATTTACGGGAACCTCTAAAGCCAAGTGCACCAGCGCTAGACCATGAAAGTGCATTACCGTGGCTATCAGTAATAGTTACGATAGTATTATTGAACGTCGAACGGATATGTGCAATACCGGTTTCAATATTCTTTTTTACACGACGTTTACGAGTTTGTTGTTTACGTGCCATGTTGGAAAGAGCCCTCCTTTACCTATTATTTTTTCTTGTTTGCCATTGTACGTTTAGGACCTTTACGCGTACGTGCATTGTTTTTCGTGTTCTGTCCACGAACAGGCAATCCACGACGGTGACGGATACCACGGTTACTACCGATTTCCATCAAACGCTTGATGTTAAGAGAAGTTTCACGACGAAGATCCCCTTCTACTTTCAAGCCGTCAATTTGTTCACGAATCTTATCAAGCTCAGCGTCAGTTAAATCACGAACGCGAGTCTCTTCAGAAATATCAGCTGCATTCAAAATAGACTTTGCAGTTGTTTTACCAATACCGAATATATATGTCAATGAAATGACAACGCGCTTATCGCGCGGAACGTCTACACCAGCAATACGTGCCATATAAGTTGTGCACCTCCTTGTGTTTTAGCCTTGTCTTTGTTTATGTTTTGGATTTTCACAGATTACCATTACTCGGCCGCGTCTACGAATAACTTTACATTTTTCGCAGATCGGTTTTACAGATGGTCTTACTTTCATCCTACCCAACCTCCTTCAATATTCCGGAGTGCAAAAGTTTATTTGAAACGGTATGTGATACGACCACGTGTCAAATCATAAGGTGAAAGTTCCATTGTCACCTTGTCGCCTGGCAGAATACGAATAAAGTGCATACGAATTTTACCTGACACGTGTGCAAGCACAGTATGTCCGTTTTCTAACTCCACTTTAAACATCGCATTCGGCAACGTTTCAAGAACAGTTCCTTCTACCTCAATTACGTCGTCCTTCGCCATCAATCCTGTCTCCCTTCTATATCCAATAAAGGCTTTCACCATCGAGCGGCATCAGTCGCCTTCAAAAGGCTTCCTTCAACATATGTCCAGTTAGCATGAGTGATGTTCGAAAGACGTCTGCCACATTTCGCTGTTTCGCATGGATGCGATGAGACCTTTATTGTTCCCGCAGCAGTTTCCAAATATATATTATACTGCGAATCGCAATATAATGCATGCCGGAGCTACTGAAGAATCAATGATCAATTCTCATTTGTCCTATACCGGGCACTCTAGCTTTTGCAGCTCGTTTTCATCCATTACTTTCCGAACAGTGATGTAACTGTGCCCGAAAAGGATTGATTACTTTTTATCTTGTTGCAAAATTGCATCCAGGTCCTCAAATACTAGGTTAATGTCCTGTTGACCATTAATTTTAGTCAGCACACCTTTTTCGCCATAAAAGTCGAGTAAAGGAGCTGTCTGAGTCATATTTACTTCCAGACGATTCATGACAGTTTCCGGATTATCATCTGCGCGCTGGTAAAGTTCGCCGCCATCTTTATCACAAACGTCTTCCACCTTTGGCGGGTTGAAGATCAAGTGATATGATGTGCCGCACACTTTACAAATACGACGGCCAGATAATCTTGCAACCAATTCATCCGTATCGACTTCAATGTCTAATACGTACTCAATGCTCTTCCCCATATCCTTCAGCAAAGCATCAAGTGCTTGTGCTTGAGGCACAGTTCTAGGAAAACCATCAAGCAGGAATCCTTTGTCGCAGTCCGGCTTGCTTAAGCGTTCACGTACGATACCAATGGTAACTTCATCAGGAACTAATGCTCCCTGATCCATGAATGATTTAGCTTTAACTCCAAGTTCCGTGCCATCTTTGATGGCAGCACGGAACATATCGCCTGTAGAAATATGAGGGATTCCGTACTTCTCGACAATTTTATCTGCCTGCGTACCTTTACCGGCACCCGGCAGACCCATTAATACGATATTCATACGTCCTTGCCCTCCATTTGATTATACAATAGGTCAGGCTATTGCTTTTTATTTCATAAAGCCTCTGTAATGTCTCTTCACTAACTGGGATTCCAACTGCTTCATTGATTCGAGGGCAACCCCTACTACGATGAGCAAGCTCGTTCCGCCGATTTGCGCGGATTGAGGAAGGTTCGCCAGATTGATGAAGAAAATAGGCATAACCGCTACGACAGCAAGAAAGATCGAGCCGACAAACGTCAGTCTGTACAGAGTGCTTGTCAAATACTTTTGAGTGTTTGCACCCGGACGAATTCCTGGAATATACGCGCCTTGTTTTTTCAGATTGTCTGCCATATTCTCTGGATTCACTTGAATGAATGCATAGAAATACGTAAACGCGATAATCAGTGCGACATACAAAATCATACCAACTGGATTCGTATAATCGAAGATCCGGATAATGGTTTTGGTTACACTGTTCTCACCGAAAAACGGAGCGATTTGCTGTGGCGTAATGAAGAATGCCACCGCAAAGATTACTGGAATAACACCCGCGGCATTTAACTTCAAAGGTAAGTGCGTTTGTTGACTTGCAACAGATTGATTTCTTCCTGAAACTCGTTTCGCATATTGAATAGGAATTTTCCGCAGTGCTTCTTGGAAGTAAATAACTCCAACTACAATAGCTACAATGACTATCAGCAGTAAAATCATTGTTGCAATTCGGATAAATAGTGCATCTCCAGCGTCTTGGATTTGCGTTACATACAACTGATTAACAGCATTCGGAATGCCGGCAACAATCCCCGCAAAGATAATGATGGAAATACCATTTCCAACACCTTTTGCAGTGATTTGTTCACCTAGCCACAGTAAGAAAGCTGTCCCTGCAGTCAACACAATTGCAATTACGATATATGTAGAAATGCTGTTGTCTTTAATCAGCGTGCCGCCAAACGTCTGGTTGAAACCAAATGACATGGCAAGTGCTTGAATAAAGGCAAGAACAATTGTGAAATATCGTGTAAACTGTGCAAGTTTCCGTCTTCCGACATCTCCTTGTTTTGACCACTCAGTAAACTTTGGAACCACATCCATTTGCAAGAGCTGCACAATGATGGACGCCGTAATGTACGGCATAATCCCCATTGCAAAGATTGAAAAGTTGGATAATGCTCCTCCGCCGAATGTGTTCAAAAATCCGATAAACTGGTTATCTGATTGTTGTAAAGCAGTTGCATCAACGTTGGGAACCGGAACAAACGTTCCTAGTCTGAAAACGATGAGCACTAGGAGGGTGAAAATTATTTTAGACCGGATCTCTTTCACACGCATGAAGTTAGAGATTGTCTGAAACATTATACCACCTCTGTTTGCCCGCCTGCTTTTTCAATAGCTTCTTTTGCAGAAGCGGAAAATTTGTTGGCTTTAACTGTAATCTTTTTCTCAAGAGTTCCATTTCCAAGAATCTTGATACCTGATTTTGCGTTACTTACAACACCAGTTTCGATTAGCAGTTCCGGCGTTACTTCCGTGCCTTCTTCAAAACGATTCAATGTGTCCAGATTAACGATGGCATAATCTTTACGATTAATGTTCGTGAATCCGCGCTTAGGAAGTCGTTGGAAAAGAGGAATTTGTCCACCTTCAAAACCAAGACGTACACCGCCGCCTGAACGTGCGTTTTGTCCGTCATGACCTCTGCCGGAAGTTTTACCACTTCCAGATCCAATCCCACGTCCAACACGTTTACGGTTTCGGCGAGATCCCTCAGCTGGTTTTAGCTCATGTAATTTCATCTTATCGGCACCTCCTTATTGTAGAATAATACTTAAATTTCTTTAACTGTTACCAAGTGGCTGACCTTTGTAATCATACCACGGATAGCATCGTTGCTTTGATGCTCAACTGTTTGATTCAACTTTCGAAGGCCTAATGCTTCAATTGTTTTACGCTGTGTCGGCTTTGAACCAATAACACTTTTCGTAAGGGTGACTTCAAGTTTGTTCGTCATTGTATTTCCCCCCTTAACCTAACAGTTCTTCTACGGATTTACCACGCAATTTAGCGATCTCTTCTGCGCGTTTCAAATTCTGTAATCCTTCGATTGTTGCACGTACCATGTTGATCGGTGTGCTTGAACCAAGAGATTTTGAAAGAATATCCGTGATGCCTGCAAGTTCAAGTACCGCACGGACAGGTCCACCTGCAATTACACCAGTACCCGGAGCAGCTGGTTTGATGAGGATTTGTCCTGCACCAAAACGTCCGATTACTTCATGTGGAGTTGTACCTTTAACCATTGGCACTTCAATCAAGTTTTTCTTCGCATCTTCAATTGCTTTACGGATTGCATCTGGAACTTCTTGTGCTTTTCCAGTACCAAAACCGACACGACCGTTTTTATCTCCGACAACGACAAGTGCAGTAAAGCGGAAACGACGTCCACCTTTTACAACTTTCGCAACGCGGTTGATCGTTACTACGCGTTCTTCGAACTCACTTTTGTTCTGATCATTACGACGCATGAAATATGTCCCTCCTTCTTAATTAAAATTCAAGTCCATTTTCGCGTGCTGCGTCAGCAAGTGCTTTAACACGGCCATGGAAAAGATATCCGCCACGGTCAAATACAACCGTTTTAACGTCTTTTTCTACAGCTCTCTTTGCAATAAGCTCGCCGACTTTAGCTGCTGATTCAGTGTTACCAGTAGATCCAGCCTCAACTTCATTATCTCTTGTAGAAGCACTTACGATTGTTACGCCATTCAAGTCATCGATCAATTGCGCATAGATGTGCTTGTTAGAACGGTAAACGTTTAGACGTGGACGCTCTGCAGTTCCGCTGATTTTCGTACGCACACGTGCGTGACGCTTTTTACGGACAGCGTTTTTATCTTGTTTCGTGATCATCGGGGTCACTCCTTCCAAATACCTCAGGCGGTATTATTTACCTGTTTTACCTTCTTTACGACGAACGATTTCGCCTTCATAACGGATACCTTTGCCTTTATACGGCTCTGGCGGACGTACTTGACGGATGTTAGAAGCAAGAGCACCAACGTGTTCTTTGTTGTAGCCGCGGACAATAACTTTTGTGTTCGCCGGGACTTCAACTTCTACACCTTCTTCTGGTGTGAATTCAACTGGATGTGAATAACCTACGTTCAATACAAGTTTCTTTCCTTGCATAGAAGCACGGTATCCAACCCCAACCAATTCAAGTGTGCGTTCAAATCCTGCAGATACTCCCACTACCATGTTGTTAAGTACAGAGCGTGTAGTACCGTGGATTGAACGGTGATCTTTTGATTCAGAAGGACGAGTCAATGTAATAACGTTACCTTCCTGATTGATCGTGATATCTTTATCTAATTGTCTCGAAAGTTCACCTTTCGGACCTTTAACAGTTGCGAAGTTGTCTTCTGAAATTGTTACAGTAACGTTTTCAGGAACTTCGATCTGACGATTACCAATACGGGACATTCTATTGCACCTCCATTCAATTGTTGCTAATTACCAAACGTACGCGACGACTTCTCCGCCGACTTGTTTAGCGCGGGCTTCTTTGTCTGTTAATACACCGTTTGATGTAGAAACTAGTGCAACTCCTAAGCCGTTAAGCACTTTAGGAACTTCATTTGATTTCGCATATACACGAAGTCCTGGTTTTGAAATACGTTTCAAGCCATTGATAACACGTTCGTTATCCTGTCCGTATTTTAGGAAAATGCGGATGATGCCTTGTTTGTTATCTTCCACGTACTCCACATCACGAACGAAACCTTCTCGTTTTAAGATTTCGGCGATTTCTTTCTTTACGTTTGAAGCAGGTACCTCAAGCTTCTCGTGGCGAACCATGTTCGCATTACGGATGCGTGTAAGCATATCTGCAATCGGATCACTCATTGTCATTTGAATTAACCTCCTTCCCTAATTAGGGGTTTACCAGCTGGCTTTTTTGACGCCAGGAAGTTGTCCCTTGTATGCAAGTTCGCGGAAACAAATACGGCAAAGTTTAAATTTGCGGTATACTGAATGTGGACGCCCACAACGTTCGCAGCGTGTATATTCTTGTACTTTGTACTTTGGCGTACGTTTCTGTTTAGCGATCATAGATTTCTTAGCCACGTTTTCGCCTCCCTATTATTTTACTTTTGGAACGGCATGCCACACTGTGCAAGCAACTCACGTGCTTCTTCATCAGTGTTTGCAGTCGTCACGATGACGATGTCCATCCCACGTACTTTTGATACTTTATCGTAGTCAATTTCAGGGAAAATAAGTTGCTCTTTCACACCTAGAGTGTAGTTCCCGCGACCATCGAACGCTTTTTTAGAAACGCCACGGAAGTCACGTACACGTGGTAATGAGATAGAAACTAATTTATCGAGAAACTCGTACATGCGCTCACCGCGAAGCGTTACTTTAGCTCCGATCGGCATACCTTCACGCAAACGGAAACCTGCGATAGATTTTTTCGCTTTTGTAATGACTGGTTTTTGACCTGAAATAGTTGCAAGATCCTCTACAGCTGCATCAAGTGCTTTTGTATTTTGAACTGCATCACCAACACCCATGTTGATAACGATTTTATCTACTTTAGGAACCTGCATAACAGATGTATATTCAAACTTGCTCATTAGAGCAGGTGTGATTTCTTTAGTAAATTTCTCTTTCAAACGACTCATCAGTCGGACCTCCTTTCATGCAATTCTTACTTATCCAGTGCTTCACCGGATTTTTTTGCAATACGTACCTTTTTACCGTCTTCCAATTTGTAACCTACACGAGTCGGCTCGCCTGTTTTAGGATCGATGACCATCACGTTTGAGACATGGATTGTAGCTTCCTGGCTTACAATTCCGCCTTGAGGGTTTTCTTGGTTCGGCTTTGTGTGTTTCTTGACGATATTAATACCTTCAACTAGCACACGGTCTTTCTTTGGATAAGCAGTTAGGATCACACCTGTTTTGCCTTTGTCTTTCCCAGAGATCACCATTACTTTGTCGCCTTTTTTAACGTGCATTCTATCGCACCTCCTTGACTGGCTCTGTCATTAGAATTAAAGAACTTCTGGAGCAAGTGAAATGATCTTCATGAAGTTGTTATCGCGAAGTTCGCGAGCAACCGGTCCGAAAATACGTGTTCCACGTGGTCCTTTATCATCACGGATAATAACGCAAGCATTCTCATCAAATGTAATGTATGAACCGTCTTTACGACGAACTCCACTTTTCGTACGAACGATGACCGCTTTAACAACGTCACCCTTCTTAACAACGCCACCTGGTGTTGCTTTCTTAACCGTTACAACAACTACGTCACCGATATTAGCTACTTTACGACCTGATCCGCCTAGCACTTTAATTGTCAGTACTTCACGTGCACCAGAGTTGTCAGCAACTTTCATTCGACTTTCCTGTTGAATCATCGAGGTTACCTCCTTCCAAAATCTGAGTTAAAAACCTATTAGATGATGACCGCTTTTTCGACGACTTCCAGAAGACGGAAACGCTTAGTTGCTGATAATGGACGAGTTTCCATAATACGAACAACATCGCCGATCTTCGCTTCGTTCAGCTCATCATGGGCCTTGAATTTCTTAGAGTACTTTACACGTTTACCGTATAAAGAATGTTTTTTGTATGTTTCTACCATTACCGTAACGGTTTTATCCATTTTGTCGGAAACGACACGGCCTGTGTATACTTTGCGCTGATTACGCTCAGTCATGGCTGCAACCTCCTTCATCAGTTATTTGCACTGATTTCTCTTTGACGTATTACAGTTTTCATGCGCGCAATCGATTTGCGTACTTCACGGATGCGTGCAGTGTTTTCTAATTGACCTGTCGCTAACTGGAAGCGAAGGTTGAAAAGCTCTTCTTTAAGTGATTTCACTTTTTGCTCGATCTCTGCAGTTGTTAAGTCACGAATTTCTTTAGCTTTCATTAGACTCACCACCAATTTCTTCACGTTTTACAAACTTGCTTGTCACAGGAAGTTTGTGTGATGCGAGTCTAAGCGCCTCACGAGCAACCTCTTCTGAAACACCTGCAATTTCGAACATTACTCTGCCAGGTTTCACAACTGCAACCCAGCCTTCTACAGCTCCTTTACCGGAACCCATCCGGACTTCAAGAGGCTTTTTAGTATATGGTTTGTGCGGGAAAATATTGATCCATACTTTACCGCCACGTTTCATATAACGAGTCATGGCAATACGAGCAGATTCAATCTGACGGTTAGTGATCCAACCTGAGTCTAGAGCTTGAAGACCAAACTCACCAAACTGGACAGTAGCGCCGCCTTTTGTTTCACCACGCATTTTCCCACGGAATACACGACGATGTTTAACACGTTTAGGCATTAACATATTATTTGCCTCCTTCCCCAGAGTTCTTCTTTACTGGAAGGACTTCACCACGATAAATCCATACCTTTACGCCAAGCTTACCATAAGTAGTATCAGCTTCAGCATGTGCATAGTCTATATCTGCACGTAATGTATGAAGAGGGACAGTTCCTTCACTATAGTGTTCAGCACGAGCGATGTCAGCACCGCCAAGACGACCAGACACTTGTGTTTTAATTCCTTTTGCACCAGAGCGAATTGTACGTTGGATCGCTTGTTTCTGAGCACGGCGGAATGATACACGGCTTTCTAATTGACGAGCGATTGATTCAGCAACAAGTCTTGCATCCAAATCAGCACGTTTGATTTCTACGATATTGATGTGTACACGCTTGCCTGTGATTTCGTTAAGCTGTTTACGAAGTGTTTCAACTTCAGAACCACCTTTACCGATAACCATACCTGGCTTAGCGGTGTGGATTGTAATATTAACACGTTTAGCAGCACGCTCAATTTCAACTTTTGAAACTGATGCATCTACAAGACGCTTTTCGATGTATTCACGGATCTTTAAGTCTTCATGTAGTAAGGACGCATAATCTTTTTCCGCGTACCATTTTGAGTCCCAGTCACGGATGACGCCTACACGCAGTCCATTAGGATGTACTTTTTGGCCCACTAATTACCCCTCCTTCTTTTCAGATACCACTAATGTGATGTGGCTTGTACGTTTGTTGATCGCACTTGCACGACCTTGTGCACGTGGACGGAAACGTTTCATTGTCGGTCCTTCATCTACGAATACTTCGCTGACGATTAAGTTCTCAGTGTTCATTTCGTAGTTGTGTTCAGCATTTGCAATCGCTGATTTCAAAAGTTTTTCTACGACCGGAGATGCCGCTTTAGGCGTAAGTCGTAGGATAGCCATAGCTTCACCTATATTCTTGCCGCGAATAAGATCAACGACCAAACGAACTTTGCGAGAAGCAATACGGACTGTGCGTACAGATGCTTTAGCTTGTTGCATCAGGATAACCTCCTCTCAAATTAGCGTTTTGTTTTCTTATCGTCGGCACCATGGCCTTTATATGTGCGCGTTGGTACGAATTCACCTAGTTTGTGACCTACCATATCTTCTGTTACATAAACAGGAACATGTTTGCGTCCGTCATATACTGCGATCGTCAATCCGATGAAAGTCGGGAAGATTGTTGAACGGCGTGACCATGTTTTAATAACCTGTTTCTTTTCTGAATCTTTTTGTGCATCAACCTTTTTTAATAAGTGGTCATCTGCAAAAGGTCCTTTTTTCAAGCTGCGGCCCATTCTGGAACCTCCTTCCGAGTTTGTACTACGGTCCATCTACTGAACCGCAGTGCAATCACATTATTTTTTACGACGGCGAACGATAAGCTTATCTGATTTATTGTTCTTTGTACGAGTCTTGAATCCAAGGGTTGGTTTACCCCAAGGAGTAACAGGACTTGGACGGCCGATTGGCGTACGTCCTTCACCACCACCGTGCGGGTGATCGTTAGGGTTCATTACAGATCCACGAACTGTTGGGCGCTTGCCTAACCAGCGTGAACGACCTGCTTTACCAATGTTGATCAATTCGTGCTGTTCATTACCAACTTGACCGATTGTAGCACGGCAAGTAGCAAGAATCATACGAACTTCTCCTGATTGTAGACGGATGATGACATATTTGCCTTCACGTCCGAGTAATTGAGCTGAAGTTCCTGCTGAACGAACTAACTGTCCGCCTTTGCCCGGCTTCATTTCAATGTTGTGAATTGTAGAACCCATAGGGATGTTCTCTAATGGAAGAGCGTTACCTACGCGGATATCCGCATCTGGTCCTGAAATAATTGTAGCTCCTACTTGTAATCCTTTTGGAGCAAGGATGTATTTCTTTTCTCCATCTGCATAGTTAATCAATGCGATGTTTGCAGAACGGTTTGGATCGTATTCGATCGTAGCAACGCGTCCTGGAATGCCATCTTTCCGGCGTTGGAAATCGATGATTCGGTATTGGCGCTTGTGTCCTCCACCATGGTGACGAACTGTCATTCTACCTTGGTTGTTACGTCCGCCTTTACGCTTGACTGGTGCAAGCAATGATTTTTCCGGCTTGTCTGTTGTAATCTCAGCAAAGTCAGAAGAAGTCATGTTACGACGTCCGTTGGAGGTAGCTTTGTACTTCTTAATCGCCATTTTGTATTCCCTCCTTCATTTATTGTGCACTGCTTACATTTCAAAAAGTTCGATGTCTTTGGAGTCAGCTGTTAGTGTAACAATTGCTTTACGGCGCTTGTTTGTATAACCAGCATGTTTCCCCATACGCTTGAACTTACCTTTGTAGTTCATTACGTTTACTTTTTCTACTTTCACACCGAAGATTTCTTCGACAGCTTGTTTAACGTGCGTTTTGTTTGCGCGTGTATCAACTTCGAATGTGAATTTTCTTAAGTCTTCCATTTGTTCAGAAGAACGCTCGGTAATGACCGGACGTTTCAAAATATCACGTGCTTCCATTAACCAAGCACCTCCTCAACTTTTTCTACTGCTGCTTTCGTCATAACGAGCTGATCATGTCCGACTAAGTCTAGAACATTGATGCCGTTTGCTGAAATAACGCTGATTCCTGGAATGTTTCGAGCAGACAATGCTACTGATTCTTCTAGGTCAGCTGTAACAAACAATGCTTTCTTAGTGATCGAAAGATCTTCAAGCACTTTTACAAAGCCTTTTGTTTTTGGTGCGTCAAATGCTAAGTTATCCAGAACGATTAGTTCTTCAGCTGCTACTTTCGTAGAAAGAGCGGATAGAAGTGCTAAACGACGAACTTTCTTAGGCATTTTATAGCTGTAACTACGCGGTGTAGGACCGAATACGATACCGCCTCCGCGCCATTGTGGTGATCTGATTGAACCTTGGCGAGCACGACCTGTACCCTTTTGGCGCCATGGTTTACGACCGCCGCCTGCTACTTCCGCGCGAGATTTAACCTTGTGGTTACCTTGGCGTAAAGAAGCTTGTTGTTGAACGATTGCTTCGAATAATACTGCTTCATTCGGCTCGATTCCGAAAATCGCATCGTTTAGTTCGATGTCGCCGACAGCAGAACCTGTTTGACTTACTACAGATACTTTAGGCATTCCTGTTTCCTCCTTCCTGTTTTACTCAGTTCCCTTTGATAGCACTTCTCACTTGTACAAGTGATTTACGTGCTCCAGGAACGTTACCTTTTACAAGCAACAAGTTGCGCTCAGCGTCAACTCGCACAATTTCAACGTTTTGGATCGTTACTGTTTTGCCCCCAGTACGTCCAGGCAGTTTTTTTCCTTTAAATACGCGTTGTCCATCAACAGCTCCAAGTGAACCTGGTGCGCGGTGGAAACGTGACCCGTGAGACATTGGTCCGCGTGAGTAACCATGGCGCTTAATAACACCTTGGAACCCTTTACCTTTTGATACTCCTGTAATATCAACTACATCGCCTTCTGCGAATGTATCGACTTTGACTTCCTGACCAACTTCGTATGCACTAACGTCAGCTCCGCGAACTTCGCGAATGAAGCGCTTAGGTGCCGTGTTAGCTTTTGCCACGTGGCCTTGTTCAGGCTTGTTTGAAAGCTTTTCACGTTTATCATCAAATCCAAGCTGGATTGACTCGTAGCCGTCCGTTTCAACAGTCTTCTTTTGAAGAACAACGTTTGGAGCAGCTTCAATCACTGTCACTGGGATTAGATCGCCGTTTTCAGCAAATACTTGCGTCATTCCGACTTTTCTTCCTAAGATTCCTTTGGTCATTAGTCACACCTCCTGTAATATTGTTTGTTTTATTTTTTAGAGTTTAATTTCGATATCGACGCCTGACGGTAAATCAAGCTTCATAAGTGCATCCACCGTTTGTGGCGTTGGATTCACGATGTCGATTAAACGTTTGTGTGTACGCATTTCAAACTGCTCACGTGAATCTTTGTATACGTGAACTGAACGCAATACCGTGTAAACTGATCTTTCAGTTGGCAACGGAATTGGACCTGAAACGCTGGCTCCAGAACGTTTAGCCGTTTCAACAATCTTCTCAGCTGACTGATCGATCATTCTGTGATCATAAGCTTTCAATCGAATACGAATCTTTTGTTTTGCCATTACTTTCCCTCCCTTTTCGCCTATTTTCTAGACAATTCTCCACGAAAATTTCCCACACACGCGCCATGGCAAAGCGGCCGGGTGTATCGGCAACCTCTCGCTTCATCGCAGTCAAAGACCAACATTCAACATTATACATAATTTAAAAGGATTGTGCAACCCTTTCGGGGAAATTAGTTTTATTTTTAATCCGTTTATTATATTAACAGGTTTGAGTCTTATTTGCACGTATTTACAAACAGCTTTTAATTTTTTCAATCTGCAATACGTTACCCTGCTTCGCCAATCGACTATAAAAAATCTAGTTTCACTCAAAAAAAATCCCGCCACAAGGGCGGGATTCAAAATAATTATTTTGTGATTGTTGCTACAACGCCAGCTCCAACTGTACGTCCACCTTCACGGATTGAGAATTTAGTACCTTCTTCAATCGCGATCGGAGAAATAAGTTCAACTGTCATTTCAACGTTATCTCCAGGCATAACCATTTCTACGCCTTCAGGAAGTTGAATGATGCCAGTTACGTCAGTTGTACGGAAGTAGAACTGTGGGCGGTAGTTTGAGAAGAATGGAGTGTGACGTCCACCTTCTTCTTTTGATAGAACATAAACTTCAGATTTGAACTGAGTGTGTGGTGTGATTGTTCCCGGCTTAGCAAGAACTTGTCCACGCTCGATATCTTCACGAGCTACACCACGAAGAAGAGCACCAATGTTGTCTCCAGCTTCTGCATAATCAAGAAGCTTACGGAACATTTCTACACCTGTTACAGTAGTAGATTTTGGTTCGTCAGCAAGACCGATGATGTCAACAACATCTCCGACTTTAACTACTCCACGCTCAACACGGCCAGTTGCTACTGTACCGCGGCCTGTAATTGAGAATACGTCCTCAACAGGCATCATGAATGGCTTTTCAGTATCACGAGCTGGTGTTGGGATATAGTCATCTACAGCTTGCATTAGTTCGATGATTTTTTCTTCCCACTCTGGCTCTCCTTCAAGAGCTTTAAGAGCTGATCCGCGGATTACTGGAATGTCATCGCCAGGGAAGTCATACTCAGAAAGAAGTTCACGGATTTCCATTTCTACTAGTTCAAGTAGTTCTTCGTCGTCTACCATGTCACATTTGTTCATGAATACAACTAGGTAAGGAACACCTACTTGACGAGAAAGAAGGATGTGCTCACGTGTTTGTGGCATTGGGCCGTCAGCAGCAGATACTACTAGGATTCCGCCGTCCATTTGTGCAGCACCAGTGATCATGTTCTTAACATAGTCAGCGTGACCTGGGCAGTCAACGTGTGCGTAGTGACGCTTATCTGTTTCGTACTCAACGTGTGAAGTACTGATTGTAATTCCACGCTCTTTTTCTTCAGGTGCGTTATCAACGTCAGCGTATGACTTTGCTTCTCCACCTTGAGCTTTAGACAAAACTGTCGCGATAGCAGCAGTCAAAGTTGTTTTACCATGGTCAACGTGACCAATTGTTCCTACGTTTGCGTGCTCCTTGGAGCGGTCGAATTTTTCTTTACCCATTTTAGAGGTCCTCCCTTAATTGAAAAAAATTAGTTTTTTGTTTTTATAGTATGGAAGCCGAAAGCGTCCTCCCGACTATCCACATCTTACAATTATTTGTTATAGGAAACAAGGACGAGCTTTATTATTCACCTTTGTTTTTCTTGATAACTTCTTCAGCAATAGACTTAGGAACTTCCTCATAGTGATCGAACACCATGGAGAATACTCCGCGGCCTTGAGTGTTTGAACGTAGAGATGTTGCATATCCGAACATTTCAGCCAGCGGCACCATTGCACGGACTACCTGTGCGTTACCGCGTGCTTCCATACCTTCTACACGGCCACGGCGTGATGTAATATCACCCATGATATCGCCCATGTATTCTTCCGGAATGATAACTTCTACTCTCATTGTCGGTTCAAGAATTACTGGATTACATTTTGATGCAGCATTTTTCAGAGCCATTGACGCAGCAACCTTAAACGCCATTTCGTTGGAGTCAACGTCATGGTAAGATCCGTCAAAGAGACGTGCTTTAACATCAATTAATGGATAACCAGCCAAAATACCGTTATCTAATGAATCGCGAAGTCCTGCTTCAACTGCCGGGATGTATTCACGCGGAACAGAACCACCGACAATATTATTAACGAACTCGAATCCTTTTCCTTCTTCGTTTGGACCAAATTCGATCCATACGTGACCAAACTGTCCGCGTCCGCCTGATTGGCGTACGAACTTACCTTCGACTTCAGCTGACTGACGGAATGTCTCGCGGTAAGAAACTTGTGGCGCGCCCACGTTTGCTTCCACTTTGAATTCACGACGCAGACGGTCGACGATAATATCCAAGTGAAGTTCACCCATACCCGCGATGATTACTTCGCCTGTCTCTTGATCTGTATGCGCACGGAATGTCGGATCCTCTTCTTGTAACTTACCAAGAGCCTGACCCATTTTATCCTGGTCCGCTTTTGTTTTAGGTTCGATTGCTACAGAGATAACCGGCTCTGGGAATACCATTGATTCAAGAATGATCAATGCCTTCTCATCACAAAGTGTGTCACCAGTTGTCGTATCTTTCAAACCAACAGCGGCAGCGATTTCACCCGCATGCACTTCAGAAATCTCTTCACGGCTGTTTGCGTGCATTTGCAGGATACGTCCTACGCGCTCGCGCTTGCCTTTAGTAGAGTTTGTTACATAAGAACCTGCTTGAAGAACACCTGAGTAAATTCGGAAGAATGTAAGCTTACCTACATAAGGATCCGTCATAACTTTAAATGCAAGTGCTGAGAATGGAGCTTCATCAGTAGACGGACGCTCTTCCTCTTCTTCTGTATTCGGGTTGAAGCCCATCATTGGCGGTACATCAAGTGGTGATGGAAGGTAATCTACTACTGCATCCAACACTAGCTGGACACCTTTGTTTTTGAAAGCAGTACCGCATACAACCGGATAGAATTCTACTGCTAGTGTCGCTTTACGAATAGCTGTTTTGATTTCTTCGATTGAAAGTTCCTCACCGCCGAGATACTTTTCCATAAGATCTTCATCAAAGTCTACAATAGCTTCGATTAGCTTCTCACGGTATTCATTCGCCTGTTCAAGATACTCAGCAGGAATTTCTTCCACTGTTGTATCTGTTCCCAGATCGTTTGGATACATTGTTGCCTTCATTTCGATTAAGTCAATAATTCCGGAGAATGTATCTTCGGAACCGATCGGCAATTGGATTGGATGTGCGTTCGCTTGCAGGCGTTCACGCAGTGTTCCTACTGAATAAAGGAAGTCGGCACCCGTTTTATCCATTTTGTTTACGAATACAAGACGTGGTACTTTGTAGTTTGTCGCCTGGCGCCAAACTGTTTCTGTTTGTGGTTCAACACCTGATTGAGCATCAAGTACCGCTACAGCACCATCCAATACGCGCAATGAACGTTCAACCTCAACAGTGAAGTCTACGTGTCCTGGTGTATCGATGATATTTACGCGGTGACCTTTCCAAGCTGCTGTTGTAGCAGCTGAAGTGATCGTGATTCCACGTTCTTGTTCTTGCTCCATCCAGTCCATTTGTGAAGCACCTTCGTGCGTTTCACCAAGTTTGTGGATTTTACCTGTGTAAAAAAGGATCCGCTCAGTTGTCGTTGTTTTACCAGCGTCAATGTGAGCCATGATACCAATGTTACGAGTATTCTCTAAGGAGAACTCTCTAGCCATTTTGTAATCTCCTTCCGTTTCGGATTACTGCTGTTGTTTAACCGGCATTACCAACGATAGTGAGCGAATGCTCTGTTGGCTTCAGCCATTTTATGCATTTCTTCACGGCGTTTAACAGAAGCACCTGTGTTGTTTGATGCATCAAGAATTTCGTTCGCAAGACGTTCTTCCATTGTTTTCTCTCCACGTGTACGTGAATAGTTGACAAGGTAACGAAGACCTAGTGTTGTACGGCGTTCAGGACGCACTTCAACCGGCACTTGATAGTTCGCTCCACCAACACGGCGCGCACGCACTTCAAGAACTGGCATTACATTATTTAGAGCTGCTTCAAATACTTCAATCGGCTCTTGTCCAGAACGTTCTTTGATAATCTCGAACGCTCCATAAAGAATCTTTTGGGAAGTACCTTTTTTACCGTCTACCATCATTTTGTTGATAAGGCGGCTTACAAGCTTGGAATTATAAATCGGATCAGGCAATACATCGCGTTTTGCAACAGGACCTTTACGAGGCATAATTAGTTCCTCCTTTCAATATCGTTAGTTTATATTACTTCTTTTCTTTAGGCTTTTTAGCACCATACTGTGAACGGCTTTGCATACGGCCAGTAACTCCAGCTGTATCAAGCGCTCCACGTACGATATGGTAACGAACACCCGGTAAGTCTTTTACACGTCCTCCGCGGATCAGTACCACACTGTGCTCTTGCAAGTTATGGCCTTCACCTGGAATATACGCGTTTACTTCCAATGTATTAGTTAAACGAACACGAGCATACTTACGAAGCGCCGAGTTCGGTTTCTTAGGAGTCATAGTACCAACACGTGTACAAACACCTCTTTTTTGTGGTGAGTTCACGTTTGTCATTGACTTTTTAAAGCTGTTATAGCTTTTTCCTAGAGCCGGTGATTTAGAATTCTCCGACTTCGATTTACGAGGCTTACGGACTAATTGGTTAATTGTAGGCATCAGGTTGTTCCTCCTTCCGAACTTTTTGTAATACCACACACCCAGGTGGTTCATTTTTAAGTAAAAACAAAGTTCTTGTGCGTGCACACACAAAAACGGGTGACAGTAACTCCAGGGATCTCTGCTTACTGTTATTTTATAATGATGATTGCATCTCGCCTAACACTTAAACAAAAGAATGGTTGTTCTTTCTGATAAGTAACGGCCAACAACTATCAACCTTTTGTATATTATCATCTGCGCAATAACTTGTCAACAAATTTGAGAAAATAAACGGGAGCTCAGTCCCGTTTATTTTTATTCTGCTGTAATTGTTTCTTCTTCTAATTCTTCATGCTGCATTTTAATCTGGCGGTATCTCTGCATTCCAGTACCTGCAGGGACCAATTTCCCGATAATGACGTTTTCTTTCAGACCCAGCAACTCATCTGTTTTACCTTTGATGGCCGCATCTGTAAGAACTCTCGTTGTTTCCTGGAATGAAGCTGCTGATAAGAATGATTCAGTTTCAAGGGATGCTTTTGTAATACCGAGAATCACCGGACGTGAAGTTGCCGGTACTTTACCTGCCAGCAACACTTTTCCATTCGCTTCAGAGAACTGATGGATATCCAGTAAAGAACCTGGCAGAAGATCTGTATCTCCTGCTTCAATGACACGGACTTTACGCAACATTTGACGAACCATTACCTCAACGTGCTTATCGCCAATTTCTACCCCTTGCATACGGTAGACTTTTTGAACTTCTTTCAACAGATACTCCTGTACCGTTGAAACGTCTTTGACTACGATTAATTCTTTCGGGTCGATAGAACCTTCTGTAATACTTTCACCGCGTTCAATTACATCGCCTTCTTCAACTTTCAGGCGCGCATTGTACGGCGCGAGGTATTTCCGTGTTTCTACTTCGCCTTCAATCGTAATTTCTTTTTGCCCTTCTCGGATTTCATCAATTTCGACGACAGTACCCGTAATTTCAGAGATGACCGCCTGCCCTTTCGGATTACGCGATTCGAAAATCTCCTGGATACGCGGAAGACCTTGTGTAATATCGTCTCCGGCTACTCCGCCTGTATGGAATGTACGCATCGTCAACTGTGTTCCCGGCTCACCGATGGATTGAGCAGCAATGATTCCCACCGCTTCTCCAACTTCCACCGCTTCACCTGTCGCAAGGTTGATTCCGTAACATTTTTTACATACGCCGTGCTTTGTATTACATGTGAACGCAGAACGGATCGTCACTTCTTCAATACCTGCTGAAATTACTGCATTTGCAATATCTGCAGTAATTAAGCCGTTCTTTTCAAGAATCACTTCACCCGTTTCCGGATGTTTGATGGTCTTCTTCGTATGGCGGCCTTCGATACGCTCAAACAATGTTTCAATCATTTCGTTTCCTTCTGTCAATGCAGTGATTGCCAGACCTCTGTCTGTTCCGCAATCATCTTCACGGACAATAACGTCTTGCGCCACGTCTACGAGACGGCGAGTCAGATAACCTGAATCGGCAGTCTTCAGTGCTGTATCGGCAAGACCTTTACGCGCACCGTGTGTAGAAATAAAGTACTCGAGTACAGTCAGACCTTCACGGAAGGAAGATTTGATCGGAAGTTCGATAATCCGCCCAGCCGGGTTGGCCATCAGTCCGCGCATACCTGCAAGCTGCGTAAAGTTCGATGCGTTACCACGGGCTCCGGAGTCACTCATCATAAATATCGGGTTTTCAATATCTAATGAATCCATCAGCTTATCCTGAATAACATCTTTCGCATGGCTCCAATAGGAGATGACCCGGTCATAACGCTCTTCTTCGGTAATCAGACCGCGTCGGAACTGCTGAGTGACCTTATCCACTTTCTCCTGTGCATCATGAAGGATTTCCGCTTTATTCGGCAAGACCACAATGTCGGAAATACCGATCGTGATGCCCGCACGAGTGGAATATTTAAATCCAAGGTTTTTCATTCTGTCCAGCATTCTGGATGTTTCCGTAATGTGGAAGCGGCGGAAGATTTCCGCGATGATTTCCCCAAGGATTGCTTTCTTAAACGGTGTAATCAGTTCTGCTTGCTCTAAGTGCTCTTTTACATTCACTGTTCCATCGATGAAATACTTCGCAGGTGTTTCCACTTGCAAGTTATGATTCGTCGGTTCGTTGATGTAAGGGAACGACTCCGGCAGAATTTCATTGAAAATAATTTTACCGACTGTCGTTAACAACAGCTGGCGGTTTTGTTCTTCCGTAAACGTCGGGTTATTAAGACTGCCGGCTTGAATCGCAATGCGGGAGTGTAAATGAACATGTCCTGTCTGATACGCAATTAGCGCTTCATTCGGATCACTGAACACAGAACCTTCTCCAGCTGCGTTTTTACGCTCGACTGTCAGGTAGTAGTTTCCAAGAACCATATCCTGTGAAGGAGTAACAACTGGCTTTCCGTCTTTCGGGTTCAAAATGTTTTGAGCAGCCAGCATCAGCAAACGCGCTTCAGCCTGCGCTTCAGCAGAAAGAGGAACGTGAACAGCCATTTGGTCACCGTCGAAGTCAGCGTTATAAGCTGTACATACGAGCGGGTGCAGCGTGATTGCGCGTCCTTCAACCAGCATTGGTTCAAACGCCTGGATTCCAAGACGGTGAAGAGTCGGTGCACGGTTAAGCAGTACCGGATGCTCCTTGATAACGTCTTCTAAAACATCCCATACTTCAGAATGCAGACGTTCAATTTTACGTTTTGCACTCTTAATATTATGCGCCAGGTTACGCTCCACCAATTCTTTCATGACGAACGGCTTAAACAGCTCGATTGCCATTTCCTTCGGCAGACCGCACTGATACATTTTCAAACTCGGTCCAACTACGATAACCGAACGGCCAGAGTAGTCTACACGTTTACCGAGTAAGTTTTGACGGAAACGGCCTTGCTTCCCTTTCAGCATATGAGAAAGAGATTTTAATGGACGGTTACCAGGACCGGTAACCGGTCGTCCGCGGCGGCCGTTGTCTACAAGCGCATCTACTGCTTCTTGAAGCATACGTTTCTCGTTTTGCACGATAATTCCAGGTGCACCAAGATCCAACAGACGCTTCAGACGGTTGTTCCGGTTAATCACCCGGCGGTACAGATCATTTAAGTCGGATGTCGCAAACC
The DNA here is from genome assembly GCF_002077155.1 of Sporosarcina sp. P33. Classification (GTDB taxonomy): domain Bacteria; phylum Bacillota; class Bacilli; order Bacillales_A; family Planococcaceae; genus Sporosarcina. Next base: position 1,578,705 of record NZ_CP015027.1, read on the forward strand.
GTCCGCCGTCAAGCTGAACCATAGGGCGCAATTCAGGCGGGATGACAGGAAGCACTTCCAGCACCATCCACTCCGGACGGTTTCCAGAGTTACGGAATGATTCAACAACTTCCAGACGACGGATAGCGCGTGTACGGCGCTGACCCTGTACGGTTTTCAGCTCTTCTTTCAATGAATCTGTTTCTTTATCCAAGTCAATCGCGCGAAGCAGTTGCTCAATTGCTTCCGCTCCCATTGCAGCCTGGAACTTAGAACCGTACTTTTCACGGTAGAGGCGGTACTCTTTTTCAGAAAGCAGCTGTTTCCGCTCAAGCGGTGTATCTGCCGGTTCGACTACCACGTAGGATGCGAAGTAAATAATCTCTTCCAGCGCACGCGGTGTCATGTCGAGAATTAATCCCATCCGGCTAGGAATGCCTTTGAAATACCAAATATGTGTGACAGGTGCTGCAAGCTCAATGTGGCCCATGCGTTCACGGCGCACTTTTTGACGCGTTACTTCTACACCGCAGCGATCACAGACGACGCCTTTGTAACGAACCCGCTTATACTTGCCGCAGTGACACTCCCAGTCCTTCGTCGGACCAAATATTCTTTCACAGAACAATCCGTCTTTCTCCGGTTTTAATGTACGGTAGTTGATAGTTTCAGGTTTTTTTACTTCTCCATATGACCAAGAACGAATCTTGTCCGGTGAAGCCAGGCCAATTTTCATATACTCAAAATTATTAACATCGATCAAGGAGCCAACCTCCCTTTAGTCTAATCGCCGTAATGGCTTATCAGGCAACTTAACTTGTAGTAGTGCATTCATGTAAGATGTTCTTCTTACTGAATAGAATAGAAGAGGGTGCTCGAAGCCCTCTTCTATTCAGTTTTGTTTGTTTTATTTATATTTCAGATCGGCCGGGGCTAAACGGCGCTTTTCGCTTTAGCCGATCGGCTGATCTTCTTTCATCAGGTTCAGTGCGTCAGTAGGCTGCAGATCTTCCTCATCGTCCAGATCGCGAAGTTCGATTTCTTCCAGGTCTTCCGTAAGCATTTTTACGTCTAACCCAAGACTTTGAAGTTCTTTGATCAATACTTTAAATGATTCCGGCACACCCGGCTGTGGAACGCTGTCACCTTTGACGATCGCTTCGTATGTTTTCACACGGCCCACGACGTCATCGGATTTGACTGTTAAGATTTCCTGCAATGTATAAGCGGCACCGTATGCTTCCAATGCCCATACTTCCATTTCCCCGAAACGCTGTCCGCCGAACTGGGCTTTACCGCCGAGTGGCTGCTGTGTAACGAGTGAGTATGGTCCAGTAGAACGTGCGTGCAGTTTATCATCTACCATGTGCGCAAGTTTAATCAGGTACATGACACCAACTGATACTCGGTTATCAAATGGTTCACCAGAACGGCCATCATACAGTACCGTTTTACCGTCGCGGTTCATTCCCGCTTCTTCCATAGTAGACCAGACATCTTCTTCATTCGCTCCGTCAAATACCGGTGAGGCCATATGCAGACCCAGGCTGCGCGCTGCCATCCCAAGGTGCATTTCAAGAACCTGTCCGATGTTCATACGTGATGGAACACCCAGCGGATTCAACATGACATCGATTGGCGTACCATCCGGAAGGTACGGCATTTCCGATTCAGGCAAGATTCGGGAGATAACACCCTTGTTACCGTGGCGCCCTGCCATTTTATCCCCTACAGAGATTTTACGCTTTTGCACGATATACACGCGAACCAGCTGGTTAACTCCTGGAGACAGCTCGTCGCCATCTTCACGGTTGAAGACTTTAACGTCCAGAACGATTCCGCCTGCCCCGTGAGGAACACGAAGCGAAGTATCGCGGACTTCACGTGCTTTTTCTCCGAAGATCGCATGCAATAGACGTTCTTCTGCAGTTAATTCTGTAACTCCCTTAGGCGTTACTTTTCCGACCAGGATATCACCATCGCGAACTTCTGCACCGATACGGATAATTCCTCTGTCGTCCAAGTTGCGAAGCGCATCTTCTCCGACGTTTGGAATATCACGTGTAATCTCTTCCGGCCCGAGTTTCGTATCACGGGCTTCTGATTCATATTCTTCAATATGGACAGATGTGAAGACGTCGTCTTTTACGAGACGCTCACTCATGATAATCGCATCCTCGTAGTTATAACCGTCCCATGTCATGAAGGCAGTCAGAACGTTGCGTCCAAGCGCAAGTTCTCCCTGTTCCATTGACGGGCCGTCCGCAAGAATATCATTCGGCTTCACACGGTCACCGACTTTTACGATTGGACGCTGGTTATAGCAAGTCCCTTGGTTTGACCGGATGAATTTAGATAAACGATAAATTGCAAGGTCGCCCTTGACTTCTTTACCGCCCACTTCTTCGATACGGCGAACGCGGACTTCTTTTGCTTCTACATGTTCAACGATGCCGTGGACCTTGGAAACAACTGCCGCTCCTGAGTCACGCGCAGAAATGTGTTCCATGCCAGTTCCGACAAACGGTGCTTCAGGATTCAGCAACGGAACCGCTTGACGTTGCATGTTCGCTCCCATCAATGCACGGTTGGAGTCATCGTTTTCCAGGAACGGAATACATGCAGTCGCTGCTGATACAACTTGCTTAGGAGAAACGTCCATATAATCCATTTGTTCACGGCGGAATACCGTGTTATCCCCTTGGAAACGTCCTACTACCCCTTCATTGGTAAAGGATCCGTCTTCATTCAGCAATGCGTTTGCCTGTGCCACTACGTAGTTATCCTCAATATCTGCAGTCAGATAATCGATTTGTTCAGTGACGCGGCCCGTTTCCGGATCCACTTTACGATAAGGCGTTTCAATGAAGCCGAATCGGTTCACTTTCGCAAACGTAGACAATGAGTTGATCAGTCCAATGTTTGGACCCTCCGGTGTTTCAATCGGACACATACGGCCGTAGTGGGAGTAGTGAACGTCACGAACTTCCATTCCCGCACGCTCACGAGTCAAACCACCAGGCCCCAGCGCAGACAGACGGCGCTTGTGCGTCAATTCGGCCAACGGATTTGTTTGGTCCATGAACTGAGAAAGCTGCGAACTGCCGAAGAACTCTTTAATCGATGCAATAACCGGACGGATATTGATCAATTGCTGCGGCACAATGGATTGCGTGTCATTGATCGACATTCTTTCTTTAACGACACGCTCCATACGGGAAAGACCGATACGGAATTGGTTTTGAAGCAATTCACCAACAGAGCGCAAACGGCGATTTCCAAGATGGTCAATGTCATCTGTATGACCTACACCGTGTAATAAGTTAAAGAAATAACTGATAGAAGCTACAATATCTGATGGGGTAATATGTTTAACAGACTCGTCTACTTCAGCATTCGAAATGACATTGAGCACTTGCTTCTCTTCACTTTTCGGCGCATAAATCTTCAGCGTCTGGATAACCATTGGCTCATCCAGTACAGACCCTACATGTTCAATCGACTCCGTGTTGATGCCCTGAGATAAAAACGGCAATAATTTATCTAAAGTGCGGCGATCAATCAGCTGATCCTTTTCCACCAGAATCTCTCCTGTTTCAGGATCGACCAGTGTTTCGGCAGCCGTCTGATTGAACAGACGATTTTGCAAATGAAGTTTCTTGTTCATTTTATAACGTCCAACATTCGCTAAGTCATAGCGTTTTGGATCGAAGAAACGTGAATATAAAAGACTTCTCGCGCTATCAAGTGTCGGTGGTTCACCCGGACGAAGACGCTCATAGATTTCAAGCATTGCCTTTTCCGAAGTTTCGGTATTATCTTTTTCTAATGAATTCCGCAAATATTCATTATCACCGATTAAATCGATGATTTCTTGATCAGTAGAGAAGCCTAATGCACGCAATAAAACAGTGATTGGCAATTTACGAGTACGGTCGATACGGACATGTACTACATCTTTTGCATCTGTTTCATACTCAAGCCATGCTCCACGGTTCGGAATAACGGTAGCACCAAAGCCACGTTTACCGTTTTTGTCCGTCTTATCATTGTAGTAAACACTCGGCGAACGAACGAGCTGTGAAACAATAACACGCTCCGCTCCATTGATAATGAATGTTCCGTTTTCTGTCATGAGCGGGAAATCTCCCATGAAAACGTCTTGTTCCTTCACATCGCCTGTTTCTTGATTATGAAGACGTACTTTTACACGAAGTGGTGCGGCATAAGTCACATCGCGCTCTTTTGATTCGTCTACTGGATATTTCGGTTCACCCAGTTTATAATCGATAAATTCCAAGGATAAGTTGCCTGTGAAATCCTGGATAGGAGAAATATCCCGGAACATTTCACGTAATCCTTCTTCCAAGAACCACTCGTACGACGCCGTTTGAATTTCAATCAAATTCGGCAGATCGAGCACTTCGTTGATTCGCGCGAAACTTCTACGCTGACGATGTTGACCATACTGAACTAAATGACCTGTCAACTCATTCACCCCTCATTAAGACAATATTAGTTTTTGCAAAATCAGAAATTCAGCTGTGACTTCGAAAAAACAAAAAGAAAACGAGTTCCGACAAGAGCTCATTTTCGATTCCACAATCTTTACTCAAACATTAATATGCCATTTCCTCTTCTAATTCACGCAAAAGGGCATACGGCTGCAATATAAATATTTATGCATTTAATAATGCTACTACAACCCGATGTTCCTGTCAATCTTTTTTGGCCCGCAAAATAAAGTAGCCTTTTTTCTTGGCGACCGTTTCTACATTACCAAACAACTTCTTCAGGTATTCCATCGTAGAAGGAGCACCTTGTTTCTTTTGAATAACTACCCATAACTCCCCGCCCGGCTCAAGTTTTTCGTACGCCCCTTCATAAAACGAAAAGACTGTCTGCTTTCCCGCTCGTATAGGCGGATTCGTTATGATCGCAGCAAAACCCTCTTGCTCCACGCTGTCCACGCCGCTGCTTTCGTAAATCCGTACATTACGGATGCCGTTATGCTGCGCATTTTTCTCAGAAAGAGATAACGCCCGCTCGTTAACGTCTACCATGTGGACCGTTCTATCTGAAAAATCCATCGCGATTGATAGCGCGATAGGGCCATAACCGCAGCCAATTTCCAAGAAGTCTCCCCCAATGGACGGTTCTTTAAACGTTTCAGCAAGCAATTTTGATCCTTCATCTATACTGCCTTTACTAAATACACCCGCATCCGTCGTAAACGAAAGAACCCTGTTTCGTATTTCCGCCTTCCATTGCTTCGGCGCGCTTGAAACTTGAGGATTTTTAGAGTAATAATGCTCTCCCACATAGACACCTCCTGCTTAGAGTAACGATATCTGTATATGAAGAAAAAAGCCCGTCAAATAGACGGGCTTTTCTCAGGGAAGTAGAAATTACTTAACTTCTACAGATGCGCCAACTTCTTCAAGTTTCGCTTTCAATTCTTCAGCTTCTTCTTTAGCTACGCCTTCTTTAACAGCTTTAGGAGCTTCGTCTACAAGTGCTTTCGCTTCTTTCAAGCCTAGGCCTGTGATTTCACGAACAGCTTTGATAACTTTGATCTTTTCTGCGCCTGCTGTTGCAAGGATTACGTCGAATTCTGATTGCTCTTCAGCTGCTTCTGCAACTGCTCCAGCTGCTGCAACTGGTGCTGCTGCTGTTACGCCAAATTCGTCTTCGATTGCTGTAACAAGTTCGTTTAGTTCTAGAACTGTCATTTCTTTGATTGCGTCTAGGATTTGCTCTTTAGTCATTTTATGTTCCTCCTGGAATATTGTATTTAACCGGTTCGTTGGTTCCGGTCGTGTTTAAGATGCGAAATTAAGCACCTTGCTCTTCTTTTTGTTCTGCAACTGCTTTTGTAGCAAGTGCAAAGTTTCGTACTGGTGCTTGAAGAACGCTGAGTAGCATAGATAGTAGACCTTCGCGTGAAGGTAGAGTAGCCAATGCTTTCACATCTTCAGCTGATGCGACGTTTCCTTCGATCACACCCGCTTTAATTTCAAGCTGTTCGTTCTTTTTAGCGAAATCGTTCAAGATTTTCGCCGGCGCCACTACGTCTTCAGTTGAGAAGGCAATAGCGTTCGGACCTGTAAGGTGTTCGTTCAATCCTTCCAGACCTGCTGTTACTGTCGCACGACGTACCATAGAGTTTTTATAAACCTTGAACTCTACGCCCGCATCGCGAAGTTGTTTACGTAATTCTGTAACTTGTGCAACTTGTGCAACCGTCAGACCGCGGTAATCCACAACAACTACAGAAGCTGCGTCTTTCAACTTGTCAGCGACTTCTGTTACAACCGCTTGTTTAGCTTCTAAAATTTTGCTCATGTTGACACCTCCTGAAAATTAGGGTCACTTATACCGATATAAAAAGCCCTCAATGTCTAAGACATGAGGGCAGAAAAGTCGTCATCTTTAAAAAAAGAGCGTCTTGTCCTCGGCAGGAGCATTAAGTGGCAAGCCACACCTGCTGTCTTCGGTACAAATGGTTATCATCTTAACAAGCGTAATCTTAACAGATCACTATATGCTTGTCAATATATTATTTTACAGAAACGCTTGACGGATCTACTTTAATTGCAGGACCCATAGTTGTCGTAACGTTTACTGATTTCATGAATGTTCCTTTTGCTGCAGCTGGTTTAGCTTTTTGAATTGTATCAAAGATTGTCAAGAAGTTTTCTTCAAGCTTCTCGTTATCAAAAGATGCTTTTCCGATTGGCGCGTGGATGATTCCCGCTTTGTCCGCACGGTACTCTACTTTACCTGCTTTGATTTCTTCAACAGCTTTTGCCACGTCGAATGTTACTGTTCCTGTTTTCGGGTTTGGCATAAGACCTTTTGGCCCTAGAACGCGGCCGATCTTACCAACTTCACCCATCATGTCAGGTGTTGCAACGATTACATCGAAATCGAACCAGCCCTGCTGAATTTTAGCAATGTATTCTGCGTCGCCAGCGTAGTCCGCGCCCGCAGCTTCTGCTTCTTTCAGCTTGTCGCCTTTTGCAAATACTAATACACGCTGAGTTTTACCAGTACCATTTGGAAGCACTACCGCTCCACGGATTTGCTGGTCGTTTTTACGAGTATCAATACCAAGACGGAAAGCTACTTCAACAGTTGCATCGAAATTTGTTGTGCTTGTTTTTTTAGCAAGTTCAATTGCTTCTTTCGCAGAGTACGTAGCTGTACGATCTACTAGCTTCGCTGCTTCTACGAATTTTTTACCTCTTTTAGCCATCAGAATTTTCCTCCTCATTTGTGGTTTTAACGGATTAAACCTCCCACTTAATGAAGGCTGCGAATCAATTTCGACCGCAGCCTTCACCTTCAAACCATTGCTTAATTGCGAATACTCAAAATCAGTCTTCGATTTTGAATCCCATACTGCGAGCAGTACCTTCGACCATTGCCATCGCCGCTTCAACTGACGCCGCGTTTAAGTCCGGCATCTTTTGTTCTGCGATTTCTCTAACTTTATCACGCTTAACTGTAGCAACTTTGTTCTTATTAGGCTCGCCTGAACCTTTTTGAACGTTTGCTGCAACCTTCAGCAATACTGCTGCCGGCGGAGTTTTTGTGATGAATGTAAATGAACGGTCCTCGAATACAGAGATTTCAACTGGAATAATCAAACCAGCCTGATCAGCTGTACGAGCGTTAAATTCTTTACAGAATCCCATAATGTTCACACCTGCTTGACCTAATGCCGGTCCTACCGGTGGTGCTGGATTTGCTTTACCAGCTGGAATTTGCAACTTCACTACTTTAGTAACTTTTTTAGCCACGAGACACACCTCCTTAAGTCCGTGATGTGGTAATTGGGTTGCCCCTCCCACTCAAATATGTGCCTGCCGACAATGTCGGTAGAATTGGTTAATCCGTCCAGACTAAGTCTGACCTTTGAAATGATACCACCATTACACAGATTTTGCAAGAAGAAAAACCATCACCCATCAATCCATTTTTTCAACTTGATCAAATGAAAGCTCCATCTTTGTTTCCCGTCCAAACATGTCGACGGTAACGATGACCTTCCCTTTGTCCATTTCAATCTCTTCTACTTTACCTTCAAAGTGAGCAAACGGACCTTCCAGAACCGTTACACTTTCACCGACGCCGAAGTCAATATCTACGCGCTGTTCTTTCATGCCCATCTGTTTCAGGATAAACTCAACTTCTTCAGGCAGCAGCGGAGTAGGTTTTGCCCCGCCCCCGGACGAACCGATAAATCCTGTAACGCCCGGTGTATTCCGGACAACATACCAAGAGTCATCCGTCATGATCAATTCAACTAAGACATACCCCGGGAACGTTTTACGCATAACGGTTTTCTTTTTGCCGTCTTTAATATCCGTCTCTTCTTCTTCCGGAATGACGACTCGGAAGATTTTATCTGACATGCCCATTGTCTCGACACGTTTTTCAAGGTTGGCTTTTACTTTGTTCTCATATCCTGAGTACGTATGAACCACATACCAATTTTTATCCATTTCCATCACTTTGAGGACTGCGCGTCCGTCCCTCCTTTAAATTAAAGCTGAAAAAACCCGTTTATTCATCAAAACGGGATATTCTCACGCTATTTATACTTACTTTATCATAGACCAGTATACCATTTCATAACTCCTGAAATACCTAAATCTACTAATCCAAAATAGACAGCCATAAAAATGACAGTCGAAATAACAACTACAGTATACTTCGTCAATTCTTTACGCTTCGGCCAGCTGACTTTCCGCATTTCCGAAACGACTTTTTTAAAAAAATCGCTAATCTTGCCCATTCTTCTCCAACCCTTCCGAATGACACAGCGTTCTGCCCAGAACTCTATGTAACTGGTCAAATGGTTTGCTTATGCAACGTATGTGCGTTGCAATGACTGCAAAACTTTTTTATATTCATTCTCCCCGCCTGACTGCTGTTGCCGGCCGGTACAGAATAGTTTCGCGAACCACATTTCTCACAGCTTAAAGTTATTTTCTTCACCATTTGGATTCACCTATTCAAGACAATAGTCTTGCTAAAGAGTACCACCTTAGCAGCAACATGTCAATTTCCTTTAGTATGTTCAGCGCACCAGATCCATCGCCATGGAGTGCTCCAATTTGCGTTTAATTCGCTGCAGGGCATTATCGATTGACTTCACCTGACGGTTCAGAACTTCTGAAATTTCACGGTAGGATTGTCCTTCCAGATAAAGCGTCAGCACTTCTTTTTCCAATCCGCTCAGCACTTTATTCATTTCTTTTTCCATGAACGAAAAGTTTTCTTTATGGATTATTAAATCTTCAGGATCATCCAGCGTGGAACTGGCGATGATATCAAGCAGCGTGCGTTCCTGATCCTCGTCATACATCGGCTTGTCCAATGATACCGATGTGTTAAGCGGAATATGCTTTTGGCGCGTAGCCGTTTTAATCGCCGTAATAATTTGCCGCGTTATACACAGTTCGGCAAATACCTTAAACGAGCTCAAGCGATCCGGCCGGTAATCGCGGATTGCTTTATAGAGACCGATCATCCCTTCTTGTACGATATCTTCACGATCACCGCCAATAATGAAGTATGTCCGCGCCTTCATTCTGACAATCGGCTGGAATTTAGTAATAACATACTCTAATACATCTGAGTTTCCGAGATGAATCAGTTCAATCATCTCTTCATCGGAAAGTCCGGTAAACTCTTTTTTGTTCTTCACATTCTCCATGGTCCGCACCAACCTCTCCACCCCAGAGTTCTAATTGGTATTATAAGCCAGTATAGACGTGGTGTTTTTTTACGTCAACTGCTCATTTTTCACCGCGCCGCATTTTCTCAAATTCCGCAGCCACTTCATCCGTCAGAGGGATTTTCGACAGCGGCCGCTGCTCCTGAGTGTCTTTCACCTTTTTGGCAATCATCTGATCTACTTCATTCATCGCGATTTCCAGCTCACGCGCAGATATCCGAAGCGCCCCTTGTGCGAAGACGACCCACTGCTCCACGAGATCCGAAGTGGCCACATGTATCTGCGTCAGCCGATTACTCAGTTCAGATACAAGTTTTTCAATCCGCTCATCAGCCGTCTCATTCTCTCGTGTAAAGACCACTTCCACGCGGTATTTCTTTTTTCGTTTTTCAATGCCTGGCACCAGATGGGCATCAAACACTATAATCACTTTCCATCCTTTGTTCGCCTGAAATTCAGCCATCCGTTCAATCAGGCGATCACGGGCTTGCGGAAAGTCTTCCCGTTTCAGTTGCTGTAATTCAGGCCACGCACCGATGATATTATATCCATCAACGAGCAGCACATCTTTTTTCATGATGTAGCCTGGGCGGATTGACGCTTTCGTAAAACTTCATACATTAACAGCGCCGCTGCCACTGAAGCATTCAGAGAAGTAACTTTACCTACCATAGGCAGGCTGTAAAGGAAATCGCATCGCTCGCGAAGTATTCGGGACATTCCCTTTCCTTCACTGCCGATAATAACAGCAAGCGGCAGCGTGGCATCCATATGACGATAATCTGTAGAGTTCGATGCATCCGTTCCTGCGATCCAAACACCATTCTTTTTCAGTTCATCCACCGTTTGCGAAAGATTATTCACCCGTACCACAGGGATATGCTCAATGGCCCCAGTCGAAGCTTTCGCGACTACACCGGTAAGCCCGACTGAACGCCTTTTCGGAATGATGATACCGTGAACACCCGATGCGTCCGCAGTCCGTAAGATAGATCCTAAATTATGCGGGTCTTCCAATTCATCCAGTATGATGAAGAAAGGATCTTCCTGCCGATTTTTTGCAACGGCAAATAAATCTTCCAGCTCGGCATAATCATACGCAGCAACTGAAGCTAAAATCCCCTGATGACTTAGATCTGTCATGCCGTCAAGCTTCTGCTTCGGCGCTGTCTGTACGACAATCCCTGCCTCTTTTGCCAATTTCATAATTTCACCGATACTTTTCTTGTTAACGCCTTCTGCCACCCAAATTTTATTCAGCTGCCGGCCTGAACGCAGCGCTTCCGCTACCGGATTCCGTCCGCCAATCAGTTCAACTTCTTGCTCTGTCATGCCTTTTCCTCCTCAGGTTGCTCCACTAAACGAATCGCCGTCTTTATCAGTTCAGCCAGACGCTCCTGCCGATCCAATAAATACACATACCCGAGGACTGCTTCGAATGCAGAGCTGTAGTTGTACGTTGTGACATCTGTATTTTTAGGGACAGAGCCGGCTTTTGCATTGCGGCCGCGCCGCATGACCGCTTGCTCTTCATCCGTTAATAATTGCTGTTCTTTCATTGTCAGTATAATTCTGGCCTGCGCTTTCGCCGAAACAAAACGCGTGGCTTCTTTGTGCAAAACTTGCGGTTTCACACGGCCACACCGCAGCAGGTGTTCTCTGACAGCTTGTTCATACACGGCGTCTCCCATATAGGCGAGCGCCAGTGCATTAAGCTGTTTGACATCTATATCGCGTAAATTCTCCACGCCGTTACCCTCTTTTCCAGCGCGTGCCCTGCGCTGTATCTTCCAATACGATGCCCTTCGCCTTTAATTCATCACGTATTTCATCCGCTCTTGCGAAATCACAATTTTTTCGTGCATCCAGACGTTCCTGTATCAATGCATCCACTTCGTCATCCACTAATTCCTCTGCGCGATCAAACGGCAGGCCGAGAACTCCCATCAGCTGATCAAACGCATCGATGAATTGCTGAAGTACAAGACGGTCCGTGTTCTTCTCAAGTAAATAAACATTCGCCTGCTTCGACAGCTCGAAAATAGATGCAATTGCGTTTGCAGTGTTGAAATCGTCATCCATTGCCGTTTCAAATGAAGTAATCTGCTCGCTGATTCGGTCAAGCCACGGCTGTGAATCCTCCGCCAAGTCCGCTGAAATCGTCAGACGGTGCTGCAGATTGCTGTAAGCAGTTCGGATCCGTTCCAATCCGTTTGCCGCGCTTTCTACCAAATCCTGTGCAAAGTTGACCGGATGTCGATAGTGGACAGATAGCATGAAAAAACGAAGTACTTTCGGATCGATTTGCTTTCGGATATCATGGACCAAAATAAAGTTTCCGAGTGATTTGGACATCTTCTCGTTATCGATATTAATATAACCGTTATGCATCCAGTAGTTAGCGAATGTCTTGCCGGTAGCCGCTTCGGATTGGGCGATTTCATTCTCATGGTGCGGGAACGTCAGATCCTGTCCGCCAGCATGAATATCTATCGTGTCGCCGAGAAGCTCTTTCGCCATAACCGAACATTCAATATGCCAGCCCGGACGGCCTTTCCCCCACGGACTGTCCCACGCAATTTCTCCTTCTTTCGCCGCTTTCCATAGCGCGAAATCAAGCGGATCGGTTTTGATCGCGTTTTCTTCCACACGCGCCCCTACTTTCAATTCATCAATCGACTGGTGAGACAGTTTCCCGTAACCGTCAAATTTACGTGTATGGAAATAGACATCTCCCTCGGATTCATAGGCGAATCCTTTATCCATCAGAAGTTGGATGAACTCCACAATGTCATCAATATGCTCGGTCACCCGCGGATGGGCTGTCGCTTCTTCGCAGCCGAGTGCACTGACATCTTCGTGAAACGCAGCGATAAAACGCTCGGTTAATTCTCCCACCTCTTCATTCAGTTCATTGGCCGCTTTAATAATTTTATCGTCCACGTCCGTGAAATTCGATACGTAATTCACCTCATAGCCGCGGTATTCCAAGTACCGTCGAATTGTATCAAATACAATAACGGGACGCGCATTTCCTATATGAATATAATTATAAACAGTAGGGCCGCAGACATACATTTTGACCTTACCTTCTTCTATCGGAACGAATGCCTCTTTTTTACGTGTTAATGTATTATAAAGTTGAATGCTCATGTAAATCTCCTTTTTCTCCATTCATAGTTTCCAACTGCTGCGTCCGCACGTTCAACTCTTGAATTTGCTGTTCCAGACGTTTGATTTCATCCGCAATTGGATCGGATGTGGAGTGCTCCAGCTTATCATTTACGCGAACGCCGTTAGATATAACAATTTTCCCTGGTATGCCTACTACCGTTGAATTCGGCGGGACTTCTTTCAAGACAACTGAACCGGCACCGACTTTACTATTTTCCCCGATTGTAATCGAGCCAAGCACTTTTGCTCCAGATGCCACCAGAACATTATCATGCAGTGTCGGATGCCGCTTACCGCCTTCTTTACCCGTTCCGCCAAGCGTTACTCCTTGGTACAACGTTACGTCATCTCCAATTTCACAAGTTTCCCCTATCACTACACCCATTCCGTGGTCAATAAAAAGACGTCTGCCTATCACTGCTCCCGGATGAATTTCAATACCTGTAAAAAACCTGCTGATCTGCGAAACAACACGAGCAAGAAAGCGAAGATTCCTTTTATAAAATACATGCGCGATACGGTGCATCCAGATAGCATGCAATCCCGAATATGTTAAGACCACTTCCATTGTACTGCGGGCTGCCGGATCCTGATCAAAAATACAGCGGATATCTTCTTTCATACGTTTGAACAATGAACTTCCCCCTTTTTTCTTTTTATAAAGATAAAAAAAGCGCCCCCGTCACCGATGATGACAGAGACGCATGATTTGCGTGGTTCCACTCCGCTTGGGAGATATGGAATCTCCCCGCTTAATGTCTTTAACGCAGACGATACGTATGGCCTACTAACAGTTTCGGCTCATCGCTCAAAGGTGCATTTCGATAGTGAACAGCTCGGGTCATTTCCAGCCAAGATGACCTTCTCTAGAGAGTCTCCACTACGTACTTTCCTTCTCAACGCTTTTTATACGACGCTTCATATTAGGTTCATTTTACACAAAATCACCGAAATGTCAATATTGATTATTTTGCAAATCTTTCGACACGCTTAATAATTTTCTCCTTGCCGATCAAGGCAATTGCGTCTGGAAGTTCAGGTCCGGAAGTTTCACCGGTCGCTACTACGCGTACAGGCATAAATAAGTTCTTGCCTTTATGGCCTGTTTCTTTTTGAACTGCTTTAATCGCCGCTTTGATGGAAGGTGCGTCGAATGTTTCTAATTCTTCCAGGTGCTTTTTAAGTGAAGTCATCACTTCCGGCACTTGTTCACCTGCCAAAATTTCCGATGCTGCTTCATCATATTCAACCGTATCGTGGAAGAACTGGGCGGACAGCTCGACAATTTCAGCGCCAAAGCTTAACTGCCCATGATATAACGCGATCAGGTCATGCACCCACGCCTGTTCTTCAGCCGACATGTTTTCAGAAACTAATTCCGCTGCTTGCAGATGAGGCAATGTTAATTCAATAACTTCTTCAAGTGACAGCTTCTTAATGTATTGGTTATTCATCCACGTTAATTTATTCGTATCGAACATAGAAGGGGATTTGGACAGCCGGGATTCATCAAATTGCTGAACGAGTTCGTCGTGGGAGAAAATCTCTTCTTCTCCAACCGGCGACCATCCCAGCAAAGCAAAGAAATTGAACATCGCTTCCGGCAAATAACCCAAATCTTTATATTGTGTGATGAATTGAATGATTGACTCATCGCGTTTGGACAGTTTTTTACGCTCTTCGTTAACAATGAGCGTCATATGACCAAAACGCGGGTGGTCCCAGCCGAATACGTCGAATACCATCAACTGTTTCGGTGTGTTTGTCAAGTGCTCTTCTCCGCGGAAAACGTGGGTGATTTTCATTAAATGATCATCCACTACTACTGCAAAGTTATACGTTGGAATGCCGTTAGTCTTGACCATGACCCAGTCACCGATGTCTTTTGATTCGAAGGTGACCGTGCCGCGCACAAGGTCTTCGATTGTATAGGTTGTGTCTTCAGGCACACGCATACGGATAGTATAAGGCTGACCGGCCGCCTCTTTTTCCGCCACTTGTTCCGCCGTCAAATGACGGCATGTCCCGTCGTACATCGGCGCAGCGATTCCCGATTCTTTTTGTGCGTCCCGTTTCGCTTCCAATTCTTCAGGTGTACAGAAACATTTGTATGCATGCCCTTTTTCCAGCATCTGATCCGCATAGTCTTTGTACAGATCCAGTCGTTCCGTTTGACGATACGGTCCGTACTCCCCGCCTACGTCAATGGATTCGTCGTGATGGATACCAAGCCATGTAAGATTTTCAAGCTGTGACAGCTCACCGCTCTCGATATTTCGTTCCGTATCAGTGTCTTCAATTCGAATAATGAATTTCCCGTTATAATGACGGGCGAATAAATAGTTGAATAATGCAGTCCGCGCCCCGCCGATATGCAGTTGGCCCGTTGGACTCGGTGCGTAGCGCACACGTACTTCTTGTGTCATAATGAATACCTCTCCGTTCTGAGTCGATTACGTTCTTATATAATTTCCTATTCATTTTATCATTGAACCGGATATTTTAACAGTCAGCCGTTTTTCATCAATAAAATAGTTGCCATAGCGGCAATTCCTTCTTCACGTCCCGGAAAACCAAGCCGTTCAGTCGTCGTTGCCTTTACATTCACTTGTGAGAGATCCGCTTCAAGCAGCTCCGCTACACGTTCACGAATATCGCCGATATACGGTGCCATCTTCGGACGCTGTGCAATAATCGTACAATCGATATTGCCTAAGCGATACCCCTCTTCTTTCACCATTGCCCACACCTTCTCCAACAAAACCGCGGAGTCCGCGTCTTTGAACGCTTCATCCGTGTCTGGAAAATGCGTGCCGATATCTACTTTGCCGATTGCGCCAAGCGCAGCATCCGTAACTGTATGCAATAATACATCAGCATCTGAGTGGCCAATCAATCCTTTAGTATGCGGGATCGTAATACCGCCGATAATCAGCGGCCGGTCTTCAGCAAATGCATGTACGTCAAAACCCTGTCCAATTCGAAACATGAAACAATTCCTCCTATTTTCTTCTAGCCAGCAAGATCTCACCAATTGCAAGGTCTTCCCGGGTGGTCATCTTGACATTATCATATGAACTTTCCACCACTTGTACGCTGTGGCCCAGCCGTTCAACCAGCATCGATTCATCCGTCCCGAGAAAGCCGTCACGAACAGCAGACTCAGAGGCCTCTTTCAGTAATTCATAGCGAAAAGCCTGCGGCGTCTGTACGAGCCACAGCTTTTCACGTTCCAGCGTCTCCCGCACAGTGCCGTCTTCTGCATACTTGATTGTGTCTTTCGCTTTAACCGCAGCAATCGCCGCACCTTTTTCGCTCGCCGTGCGTACCAGCTCGCTGATGACGGATGAATTCAGGAACGGTCTCGCCGCGTCATGAACGAGTACAATGCCATTTCCTTTATACGCGTCAATGCAGGCCGCTACACTGTTTTGCCGTTCACCGCCGCCTTCCACAAACGTAACGGGCTTCGCGTGTTTCCGCTGTCCAAGTATTTTTTGAATCGTATCCTGCTCTTCCGGTTTTACAGCCATTATCACTTCTTCACAATTGGGGTCTTCCTGAAATATTCCTGCTGTATGATACAAAATGGGATGCTCTCCGATTTTCAGGAAGAGCTTGTTTTGTCCGGCACCCATACGTTTGCCGCTTCCCGCAGCAGGAATCATCACTGTATACTTCACATTCGTCACTCTGCTTTCTGTTTACCGCCCTTTTGGTTTCGCGAAAATCATTCGTCCGGCAGATGTCTGAAGGACACTTGTCACCACTACGTCAATCGCATCCCCAATATGGGATCGGCCATCTTCTATTACAATCATCGTACCGTCATCTAAGTATGCGACACCCTGATTATGTTCTTTTCCATCCTTAATTACGACAACGTGCATTTCTTCACCGGGGATGACGACCGGTTTTACCGCATTCGCAAGGTCATTGATGTTCAATACGGCAACACCGTGCAAATCGGATACTTTATTCAAGTTAAAATCATTCGTCACTACAAGTCCGTCCATTTTCTTCGCCAGCTTCACCAGCTTCAGATCCACTTCCGCTACATTCGGGATGTCCTCATCTGTAATAAGCACTTGAGGACCTTCATCATTTTGCAGACGTTTCAAAATATCCAGCCCGCGTCTGCCCTTCGTCCGTTTCAATGTGTCAGAAGAATCGGCTATGTGCTGTAATTCTGTCAGCACAAACTGCGGCACCACCAATATTCCCTGAAGGAATCCCGTGGCGACAATATCGGCAATACGCCCGTCGATAATAACACTCGTATCCAGCAATTTATAGACGTCTTTTTTCGGCGGTGCGGCAACAGGCTCTGCTGAATCCTTCTTTTTTACCGACGTATTACGCAGAGCGGAAAAGGCATTGATGAACTCTTCCCATTTTTTAAAACCTACCTGGAACCCTAAATAACCGAGCAGGATGGACAGTAAGACCGGCAAAACAGATGAAATGACCGGAAAGTCAATTGCATTTAATCCAAAACTGAATAAAAATGCAACACTTAACCCGACGACCAGCCCCACTGTTCCGAATAACAAATCCATGATCGGCGCTTTAAGAAGCCGTTCTTCAATCCATTTAACGAAATTCACAATCGGTTCTGTTAAAAATATGCTCAATAAAAATAGAATGATAGCACCTATAATAGCCTCTACATAGGGATTTTCTATAATAGGGCGAGACGTAAACTCGAACATAACAAATAAGTACGGTAAAAATAATACACCGAGAGTTCCTCCGATTAACAGGAATGAAACTTGAACTACGCTTTTCAACATATTCTTCCACCTCCTTTTCTTAATAGTATACAACGAATCATCGTCGCCCGCTTAGGTTTAGTGAGGAATTTCTGAAAATTCCTCACTGTGCCTACTAGGACCTTATAAACACTGGTAAAGTTTCATGGGCTTTTCAGCGGTATTTATCGGCAGTCTGAAGGTCAGGTTTATCTGAACGCCACTCCTAAAGCTTCCATAATTGTCTCTACCCCCACCACTTCAATACCGGATGGAATATCCCAGCCGCCAAGATTGGAAGACGGAATGATTATCCGGTCAAAGCCCAGCTTCGCTGCTTCTGTCACGCGCTGCTCTATTCTGGATACCCTTCTGACCTCACCCGTCAATCCTACTTCTCCGACAAAACAATCCCTCGCGCCGACAGCCGTATCTTTATAGCTGGATACAATGCTTAATAACACCGCTAAATCAATAGCCGGCTCATCCAGTTTTACGCCGCCGGCCACCTTAATATACGCATCTTGGGTCTGCAGTAGCATCCCGGCACGTTTTTCGAGAACTGCCATCAATAAAGATACGCGGTTTTGGTCCAGCCCCGTTGCCATCCGTTTCGGGTAATTGAAGCTCGAAGGAGTCATCAGCGCCTGAATTTCTACCAGTATTGGCCTCGTTCCTTCCATTGACGCTACAATGGTCGAACCCGCTCCCCCCTGCGAGCGTTCCCGCAAGAACAGCTCGGACGGATTCAGGACTTCTTTCAGCCCCGATTGCAGCATCTCGAATATGGCGATTTCATTGGTCGATCCAAAACGGTTTTTTACACTTCTTAAAATACGGTAAGTATGGTGGCGTTCTCCTTCAAAATACAGCACGGTGTCTACCATATGCTCGAGCAGCCGCGGCCCCGCAATCTGACCTTCTTTAGTTACATGACCAACGATGAATATTGCGATGTTTTGCGTCTTCGCAATGCGCATTAATTCCGCAGTACATTCCCGGACCTGGGACACACTTCCCGGTGCCGACGATACTTCGGGATGATGCACAGTTTGAATAGAGTCAACGATGACAAACTTCGGTTTTACGTCGTCTACCGTTTCGTGGATCATGCCAAGATCGGTTTCTGCATAGATATACAGCTCGTCTGATTTTACGCCTAATCGTTCCGCCCGTAATTTTGTTTGCCTGATTGATTCTTCCCCTGATATATACAATACACGCTGCTGCTGATTCGCAAGCAATGACGATACTTGCAGCAGCAATGTGGATTTCCCGATCCCCGGATCTCCGCCAATCAGAATGAGCGAACCGGGCACAATCCCGCCGCCAAGCACACGGTTTAATTCTTCCAGTTCCGTTTTCACACGCGGCTCTTCAACCATTTCAACGGCACTGATCGGCAACGCTTTCTGCTTTACTTTATCACCGTGCTGAAATGCAGCACGGGGGCCCTTTTGTACAATTTCCACTTCCTCATCCATCGTGTTCCATTCACCGCATCCCGGACAGCGCCCCATCCACTTAGGTGACTCATATCCGCAAGAACGGCACATGAACTTTGATTTACGCTTAGCCATATACTCTCTCCCTGTATGAAATACGAAAAGGACAGCCCGCTGCGCTTTTTAAAAATCTAAGCGAGCGAGCTATCCTGACATTCATTTAATTATTTTTCTGCCAAAACCGTCTGCTTCTCCGTACGCACTATGAACTTTTCATCTTCTACGTCAATAATTACTTTTTCACCCATCAGAACTTTACCTTCCAGCAATTCTTCAGATAAACGATCTTCCACGTGTTTCTGTAATGCACGGCGCAGCGGACGGGCTCCATACTCTGGATCATATCCTTGATCAGTGATCTTATCTTTAGCAGCTTCTGTTAATACCAACTCGATGTCCTGCTCAACAAGACGCTTCGCAAGATCTTCACTCATCAAGCTGACAATTTCACGCAAGTGATCTTTCTCCAATGAATGGAAAACAATCATATCGTCCACACGATTCAAGAACTCAGGACGGAATGCTTTTTTCAATTCTGCAAGCATTTTTTCCTTCATGTCGTCGTAATCAGACTCGCCATCCTGGATATTAAAGCCGACATATCGGTTTTTCTTCAATTCAGTTGCTCCGACGTTGGAAGTCATGATAACTACTGTGTTACGGAAATCAACTGTACGGCCTTTTGAATCTGTTAAACGTCCGTCTTCCAATACTTGCAGCAGGATATTAAATACATCCGGATGCGCTTTTTCAATCTCATCAAGCAATACAACAGAGTAAGGCTTACGGCGAACTTTCTCTGTTAACTGGCCGCCCTCATCGTAGCCTACATAGCCTGGAGGTGATCCGACTAAACGGGATGTCGCATGTTTCTCCATATACTCTGACATGTCGATACGGATCATCGCGTCTTCATCGCCAAACATTACTTCCGCCAATGCACGGGCCAGCTCGGTTTTACCTACACCTGTAGGACCAAGGAAGATGAATGAGCCAATCGGACGTTTCGGATCTTTTAATCCGGCACGCGCACGGCGTATCGCTTTAGAGATCGCATTGACCGCTTCATTTTGCCCAATGACACGCTCATGCAGTATTTCTTCCATGTTCAGCAGTTTAACGGATTCTGTTTCTGCAATCTTGTCAACAGGAACTCCCGTCCACATCGCTACCACGGACGCAATGTCATTGACCGTTACTTCTGACTCTGTTTTTCCTTGTTTTTCTTTCCATGCCGCTTTCGTTTTTTCCAGTTCATCTTTCATTTTCTGCTCTTTATCCCGGTAGGAAGCAGCTTTTTCGAATTCCTGACTTTGAACGGCTGCATTTTTCTCCGAGCGGATTGCTTCAAGCTTCACTTCAAGCTCCTTCAGATTTGGAGGAGTTGTGTAAGAGCGCAAGCGAACTTTTGATCCCGCTTCATCAATTAAGTCTATCGCTTTATCCGGTAAGAAACGGTCTGAAATATAGCGGTCGGACAATTTCGCAGCCGCCTCGACAGCCTCATCCGTAATTTTCACGCGATGGTGCGCTTCATAACGATCACGAAGTCCTTTGATAATCTGAATGGTTTCTTCTACAGACGGCTCATCTACCTGAATCGGCTGAAAACGGCGTTCAAGCGCTGCGTCTTTTTCAATATATTTACGGTACTCATCAAGCGTTGTAGCGCCGATACATTGCAGTTCACCGCGAGCCAAGGATGGCTTTAAGATGTTCGATGCATCAATTGCACCTTCCGCTCCGCCAGCCCCGATTAATGTGTGCAGTTCATCGATGAACAAGATGATATTCCCCGCCTGACGAATCTCTTCCATCACTTTTTTCATACGGTCTTCAAATTCTCCGCGGTATTTCGTCCCCGCTACAACCGTACCCATATCCAGTGTCATTACACGCTTATCGCGCAGAATTTCTGGCACTTCATTATTGACAACTTGCTGTGCCAAGCCTTCTGCGATTGCCGTTTTACCGACACCCGGCTCACCAATCAGCACCGGATTATTCTTTGTACGGCGTGCCAGCACTTCAATCACCCGCGTAATTTCTTTGCTTCGTCCAATTACTGGATCCAGTGTTCCTTCACGTGCGATTTCAGTTAAATCACGCGCCAGGCTGTCAAGTGTCGGTGTCGCTGCGGATGCCGAGTTCGCCGGATTTCCGGCAGAGCTTTCGTCATTGCCAAGCAATTGAAGTACTTGCTGGCGGGCTTTGTTCAAGCTGACTCCGGCGTTATTAAGAACGCGCGCTGCCACGCCTTCTCCTTCACGGATCAGTGCCAGTAAAATATGCTCTGTGCCGATATAAGAATGGCCCAGCTTACGTGACTCATCGACAGACAGTTCGATGACACGTTTGGCCCGAGGTGTATAATGAACGATCGGACCGACATCTTTAGAGCCTACACCCACCAAAATTTCCACTTCACGTTCGATGGTATCCGCACTCACATTAATCGCTTCTAAAGCTTTTGCTGCAATGCCTCCGCCTTCTCGAATCAAGCCCAGCAGAATGTGTTCAGTACCGATAGATTCGTGCTTCAGACGAATGGCCTCTTCTTGAGCAAGCTGTAAAACTTTTTGTGCACGTTGTGTAAATCGATTAAACATCATATTCATTCCCCTCTTTCCTTTATCAGTAGATATATTCTATGTTATGCCAAGTAACGCATCATTGCCTTGTTTCATATCACTATATATATTCATGTCAGATTACGATACAACCTGATTGGCATATTGACTTTGACTATCTTTGATTAATTATAAATGTTTTCCGCACCTCTTGCAAAACCTTTGCTCACGAAAGTTCTTGATCCCCGTCCGGTTCAGCCGACCGTTCGATCTTCAGCCGGTCACGGAATAATTGCGCGCGGAGAATATCACGTTCATCCGATGTTAATTCTGTACCTGCATATTGCTGCAGATAGCCGGGCTGCATGAAAATCATCAATTCATTCAAAACACTCATGTCTATATTTTCTATGATATTTAAATCAATACCCAAACGGACGTCAGACAAACATTTTGCCGCTTCTGCCGATGGAAGGATGCGCGCATGGGTCAGCGTCCCCAATGACCGGAATAATCTGTTCTCCAAGTGAACTTCTGATTTGGCGAGTAATAGTTCACGCGATTTCCTCTCGTGGGCAATCAGGCGCGCCGAAATGCTCTTCAAATCTTTCAGGATCTCCTCTTCGGATTTACCAAGCGTTATTTGATTGGAAATCTGATAAATATTCCCGAGAGCCTCACTGCCTTCCCCGTAACTCCCGCGCACAACCATTCCAAGACGCGAGATGGCAGGGATAATCCGCTCAATCTGTTTCGTGATTGTCAGTGCAGGCAAATGCATCATGACCGAAGCACGCATTCCTGTTCCGGTATTAGACGGACAGCTTGTCAAATAACCAAATGTCTCATCGAATGCATAATCGATGTTTTTTTCCATCTCGCTGTCGACCCGGTCGGCAAGTTCGTACGCCTCATCAATTTGAAAGCCCGGGTAAATGCATTGAATGCGGATATGATCTTCTTCATTAACCATTATGCTGATCGTTTCATCTTCGGAAAGAAGAACAGAACCATGCTTTTCGGGATCAATCAACTGCGGGCTGACCAAGTGTTTCTCGACCAGTATTTGCCTCTGCAGCGGAGTCAAATCCACCATTGCTGTGCCCGTAAAGTGCTGATCCCGCATTTTACTGACCGCCTGATGTACCGCTTCATCCACTGCGGCGGCATCTTCTTGTGATGCGCAGACAGGGAACAGATGATCCTGAAGATTGCGTGCCAGCCTGATTCTCGTAGACAGAACAATATCTGCATGTTCTCCTTCGGCTACCATCCATCCCGTTAATTCCTGATTGATGAATTTCTCAAATGACATGCTGATCGTCACCCCCGTCGTCCAATTGCTGTTTCACCAGGTTTGCCTCATCCCGCAATGCCGCCGCTTCTTCAAAACGCTCTTCTTCCACGGCTTCTCGCATTTTCGTACGGATATCTTCGAGTTTTCTCTTTAAAGCAAAACGCTCATTCAGCGATACAGGGATCTTTCCTCCATGTTGTGTATGTCCATTATGCAGCTTGGCAAACACTCTCGGCAGCTGCTGACGGAAAGCATCGTAGCATGTCGCACAGCCGAACTTCCCTACATCGAGAAAACGATGGAAGGTCAGGCCGCAATTCGGACATTTAGGGCCATCCGGTAATTTTTCATCTGCCTTCTGTTCTGAAAACAGCTCTGATCCGCCAAGCCAATGTGCTAAAAACTGTTGAATCGATAAAGGTTCCTGGCCGGGGCTGAAAGAAAATGTTTGCGAATAAAATGCGCATTTATCACATAAATGCCGCTCTGTTATGCCGGTTGGCGTCTCTTGCTTAAACACGACAGTCGCAGGCCGTTCTTTACAATTTTCACAAAGCATGGTGATTCACCTCATTCTATCTCTTCATAAATTAATGTGATTAACATAGCGCGAAGGATACGCGAACGCAGTGCATCGCGTTCAGGCAGCATATAACGCAATGTGGAACGGCCGACAGCTGCGAGCATCAGCTTGGCTTCACGCTCTGTAATCACTTCTTCTTCTATTAAACGGATGATGACGTCTTCAGCCATGGTGGAGGAGGCTTCCGTCTCCAGGACTTCCAATGCCTGTTCAAGCAATTCTTTACGGGAGTTAGTCTGTACGCGGTATATCCGGATATAGCCGCCGCCTCCGCGCTTCGATTCCACCGCATAACCTCTTTCGACTGTAAAGCGGGTTTTGATTACGTAGTTAATCTGCGAAGGTACGCATTGGAACTTTTCAGCTATTTCATTTCGTTTAATTTCTATAGAAGCACTATCTTCCTTTTCGATAATGGACTTCAAATACCCTTCAATAATGTCAGAAATATTCCGCATCTCGTCACCTCGTTTCGCTCAATCTTCCAGTTGACTTTGACTATCTTTGACTTGATTGTATCGCAGAAAACGGGCTGGATGCAATTGATTTGTTTGTATGTATACCTCAAGAAGCTAAAAGTTAATCTGATGCTAGGTTGTCACTGTCGGCTGCTGATTATTCAATTTAACTCTAGACAAAATGCAAGAAGAGTACCGCAACGCCGCTGACAGGCATTCCAGTCAACAGCAGCTGCCGCAGCGGATGGAGTGCCCGCTCCCCCCTTCAGTCAAAAAAACTGTCACCGGAAGCTGATTCCGGGACAGTTCTTTTCGCGTTATATAGTTACGGGTTGTTGCCGCAATGGTTCCAAGTCTACTTCAAAGCCCATGTCTTCGAGCATTTTTCGATCCTGATCGTTTTCTTGGCCTGCTGTTGTCAGGTAGTCACCGATGAAGATGGAGTTGGCGGCGTAGAGGCCCAGCGGCTGGAGACTCCGCAAGTTTACTTCACGTCCGCCGGATAGGCGGATTTCTTTGCTAGGATTGATAAAGCGGAATAAGCAAAGGACTTTCAGGCAATAGCGCGGATCCAATTCAGATGTTCCTTCCAGCGGTGTCCCATCCACCGCGTGCAGAAAGTTTACAGGTATCGAATCGGCATCGAGCGCGCGAAGGCTGTGCGCCATGGATATCACATCCTGTTTTGTTTCACGCATACCGATAATTACGCCCGAACACGGAGAAATTCCTGCTTCTTTGGCATGTCCGACAGTATTTACGCGATCATCATATGTATGTGATGTCGTGATATTCTCATGATGTTCCGCGGACGTGTTTAAGTTGTGGTTATAGCGGTCAACTCCCGCTTCTTTCAGACGGACCGCCTGTTCAGGTTTTAAAATACCGAGACAAGCACAAACTGTCATCCCTTTGTGTTTTTCCTTGATCTGTCTGACGGAATCAATGACAATATCAAGTTCTTTTTCCCTCGGTCCGCGCCCGCTTGCCACGATACAATAGGTGCCCGCTTTATTGGCCGCGGCACGTTCTGCACCTTCAAGAATTTCTTCCGATTTCATCATGGCGTATTTCTCGACCGGCGCCTTAGAAACTATGGACTGCGCGCAGTAGCCGCAGTTCTCTGGACAAAGACCTGATTTCGTATTAATGATCATGTTTAACTTTACTTTGTTCCCAAAATAATGTGATCGAAGTGAGTAAGTCGCGTGCAGTAATAATAGCAGATCTTCGTCAGGGCTGTTTAATATTGCGAGCGCTTCCTCATCATTCAGCACGTGCCCCTCAAGAACTTTATTAGCCAATTGTTGATAATCCATTATAATGTACGCCTCACTTTCAAATGTTTTGAAATCCTGAATGCAAAGATACCTGCCAGCGCTGCCAGAAGAAGATCTTTCGGTAACGGCGGAACCATCCACAGCCAGGCTATTTTGTAGGTGAATACTTCCGGCGCAGCAGCCCACATTTTATAGGCCAAATACATCCAGTTCGTGCCCAGTATGTAATTGATTGCTGTTGCGACGTATGCTGCAATAATAAATGCAGGCAGTGAATGATTTTTCTCTACGATTTTTCCGGCTACATAGGCTATTAAAATGAACGTTACGATAAAACCAAATGTAGGACTCAAAATTTGGCCAAAGCCGCCCGAAAATTTAGCGAAAACCGGTGCGCCTGCCAGCCCGATTAACATATACACTGTCATGGACAGAGCGCCAAGACGGCTGCCTAGTAATAAACCTGACAGGATGGCAAAAAACGTCTGCAAAGTGATGGGGACGCCTCCGACCACCAAAAACGGTACGAATGAAGTGATGTTCGCTCCAATCATCATCAAAGCTGCAAACATCCCGCTGTATACAATCGTCAGTGCACTGAATTTGCTCACGGGACGTCTTTCTGTTGCTGTTGTCATTATGACACCTCTTTTTTCTTTTAGTTACTAGTAAAATGATAATGGTTAACTCAATTTGTGTCAATAACATATTTTTATAGGTTGACATAAAACAAAGCAAAAAAAAAGACCGCCAGCACAGCGCTGTCAGCCTTACTTTTTTTCGTCAATCTGTTCTTCTTTTTCTTTGCGGAATAAAATGGAGGAAAGCAGACCGCTGAATATAGCAGCTCCGATCGTAATGTACACCCGCATATCATAAGCAACTTCTTCGTAACTGTTGCCGAGCATAATCCAGGCAAGTGTGC
This sequence comes from Sporosarcina sp. P33, assembly GCF_002077155.1. Lineage (GTDB taxonomy): Bacteria > Bacillota > Bacilli > Bacillales_A > Planococcaceae > Sporosarcina. Next base: position 1,604,975 of record NZ_CP015027.1, read on the forward strand.
CTACAAGAACAGCGATCGGAAAAGAGTATTTAAAAAACCGCATAATACCTCACCTTTTCAAGTTATTCTTTCAATTTTATCATATCTGCAGCAGTTTCTCTATGAAACGAACCATCTTTATGAACTTCACTAATCGTTCACTTGACGATGACCGACAAAGCCGCTATGATATGGTTAGAATTATCGAAATAATTTAATAAGATCGTATCTTATCAAGAGAAGCTGAGGGACTGGCCCGTCGACGCTTCAGCAACCAGCCATTTAGGCAAGGTGCTACTTCCAGCAGTATGTGATGTTGTCATACTGAAAAGATGAGAGGGAACTAGTCATTGAGATTACAAAGCCTTCTAATATACTTGAAGGCTTTTTTTAATTATAACGGTAAAGGGGAGACGGGATTATGTCATTGCTGGAGAAACTTCAAACAAATGTCCTCACTGCAGATGGGGCTATGGGAACCATTTTATATTCTTATGGAATTGATTATTGTTATGAAGAACTGAATATAGAAAAGCCTGAAATTATAGAAAAGATTCACCAGGATTATATTGAGGCAGGAGCAGATATCATTCAAACGAATACGTACAGTGCGAACGCTATTAAGCTGGCACGTTACGGGCTGGAGAACCGCGTAACAGATTACAATAAAGCCGCCATTCAAATTGCCAAGCGCGCAGCTGCACCAGGCGGACAGTTTGTTTTAGGGACAATCGGCGGTCTGCGCGGTATTCGCAAAAGCGATGCGACGTTAGACGAAATTAAGAAAGTCGTTCTTGAACAGGCAGATGCATTATTGACCGGTGATCCGGACGGTCTGCTGTTGGAGACGTACTATGATTTCGAGGAACTGTCTTCAGTTGTAACCACGTTGCGCGAGATTACAGATGTTCCATTGATTGCCCAAGTATCCATGCATGATCCCGGCGTTTTACAAAACGGACTTTCCTTGAATGATGCACTGCATCAGCTCGATTCACTCGGCGCTGAAATCGTAGGAGTCAACTGCCGCCTCGGTCCGTATCATACAATTCAGGCATTCGAAAACGTCACCTTGCCGGAAAAAGCATTTTTATCCGCTTATCCAAACGCCAGCCTGCTGGATGTTGAAGACGGGCGAATTGTGTATGAATCAGAAGCAGAGTATTTCGGCCGCGCCGCCGTGCTGCTGCGTGACCAGGGAGTTCGGCTGATCGGCGGATGCTGCGGTACAACGCCTAAACATATTAAAGCTGCCAAAACACGATTAGAAGGGCTGTCACCTGTTACTAAAAAAGTTGTACAGCCATCAAAACCGATTGTGATTCAGGAAGCCGGCCCTGTAAAGCATCAGCCGCTCCATGAAAAGGCTAAAACAGAACGGACAGTGATTGTGGAACTGGATACACCGCGCCATCTGGAGACTGAAGATTACATTAAAGGGGCGAACCTGCTGTATGATGCAGGCGTAGATGCAATTACGATGGCGGATAATTCACTGGCTTCCCCGCGGATCAGCAATATGGCGATGGGCTCTATTATAAAAATGCAGCATAATGTCCGTCCCCTTGTACACTTAACTTGCCGTGACCATAACTTAATCGGTCTGCAGTCACATTTAATGGGACTTGATGCTCTGGGCATACACGATATCCTGGCCGTTACAGGTGACCCGACAAAAGTTGGCGACTTCCCGGGCGCAACAAGCGTCTACGATGTATCAAGCATGGAATTGCTGCAGCTGATCAAGAAACTGAATGAAGGAATTTCATTCTCCGGTAAACCATTGCGGAAAAAAGCGAATTTCTCTATTTCAGCGGCCTTCAATCCGAACGTGCGCGTCGTTGAACGGGCCGTGCAGCGGCTGGAGAAGAAGATTGAAGCCGGTGCCGACTACTTCATTACGCAGCCAGTTTACACAAAAGAGAAAATCATCGAAGTATACGAGGCAACTAAACATTTGGATACACCAATATTCATTGGAATTATGCCATTGACGAATATACGGAATGCGGAATTCCTGCATCATGAAGTACCTGGAATTAAGCTGTCTGACGAAGTATTGGAAAGAATGCGCGAGTGCGGTGATGACCGGAAAAAAGCAACTGAAACAGGCATTGAAATTGCCAAGGAACTTATTGACACTGCGGCAAAGTATTTTAACGGCCTGTACCTCATCACCCCATTCCTGCGTTACGACATGACCTTAGAGCTGTATGAATATATTAAAGAAATAGATGAGAAGAAGGAGAGGGAATTAACACATGCAGAGACATCCTATTGAAGAACAACTAGAGAAACGAATCCTTATCATTGATGGCGCGATGGGAACCATGCTGCAAGCGGAAGACCTCTCGACGGAAGACTTCGGCGGAGAAGAATACGATGGATGCAACGAATACCTCAGTGTGCTGCGGCCCGACATTTTAGAAAGAATCCATGACGAGTACTTGGAAGCAGGCGCAGATATCATTTGCACCAATACTTTCGGCGGCACCCCGCTTGTATTAAACGAGTTCTCACTGGGGCACCGTGCAGATGAAATCAATGCAAAGTCGGTAGAAATCGCGAAAAAAAGTGCGGCAAAATACTCTACGCCGGAATGGCCGCGCTTCGTCGCAGGCGCAATCGGACCTACGACCAAGACACTTTCTGTCACCGGCGGCATTACGTTTGATGAGCTGTCCAATGATTTCTACGTACAGGCAAAAGCCCTTGTGGAGGCAGGAAGCGACCTGATCCTGATGGAAACGAGCCAGGATATGCTAAACGTCAAAGCCGGCACCATCGGAATTAAAAAAGCATTTGAAGAACTTGGACGCGAAATACCCATTATGATTTCAGGTACAATCGAGCCGATGGGTACAACGCTTGCGGGACAAAGTATCGAAGCATTCTATATTTCAATCGAACATACCAGCCCTCTTTCCGTCGGCCTGAACTGCGCAACAGGCCCTGAATTCATGACGGATCACTTGCGTTCATTATCTGAATTGGCAACGAGCTATGTCACGTGCTACCCAAACGCCGGATTGCCCGACGAGGAAGGTCATTATCATGAATCGCCCGAGTCATTATCGAAAAAGCTGGAAGGCTTCGCTGAGAAAGGCTGGCTGAATATGGTCGGCGGATGCTGCGGCACAACACCTGACCATATACGCGCAATACGGGAAGCAGTGAAAGATAAAGCTCCCCGTCAAATGCCCGAGTCTCCTCAAGGACACGCAGTTTCAGGTATTGAGCCCCTGTTATACGATGATACATTGCGTCCGCTGCTGATCGGCGAACGCACAAACGTGATTGGCTCCCGTAAGTTTAAACAATTAATTGTGGAAGAAAAGTTTGAGGAAGCTTCTGAAATCGCACGCGCACAAGTGAAGCGCGGAGCCCATGTTCTTGATATCTGTCTTGCAAATCCAGATCGTGATGAGTTACTCGACATGACACGCTTTATGAAGGAAGTCGTGAAAAAAGTCAAAGTTCCGCTCGTCATCGACTCTACAGATGAAAATGTTATTGCAGAAGCATTGAAATTTTCTCAAGGTAAAGCAATCATTAACTCTATTAACCTGGAAGACGGTGAAGAGCGCTTCGACGCGGTTCTTCCATTGGTGAAGAAATATGGAGCCGCAGTTGTCGTCGGGACAATCGATGAAACTGGAATGGCGGTCACAAGAGAGCGTAAATTGGAAGTCGCGCTGCGATCCTATGACCTGTTAGTCAATAAATGGGGGATCCGCCCCGAGGATATTATTTTCGATCCGCTGGTCTTCCCTGTCGGCACAGGAGATGAGCAGTATATTGGCTCGGCTGTAGAAACAATTGAAGGAATTCGCATGATCAAAGAAAAACTTCCACGCACTCTTACGACCCTGGGCGTCAGTAACGTGTCATTCGGATTGCCGCCGGTTGGCCGTGAAGTGCTGAACGCAGTATATTTATATCACTGTACACAAGCAGGCTTGGATTATGCGATTGTTAATACAGAGAAGCTGGAGCGTTACGCCTCCATTCCAGAGGATGAAATCAAGCTGGCGAACGACTTGCTGTTTACAACAACTGATGAGACGCTTGCGGATTTCACAGCTTTCTACAGAGGAAAGAAAAAAGAAAAGACGGAAAATGACATACCAAAAACCGTATCTGAACGCTTGGCTTACTATGTAGTGGAAGGCACGAAAGAAGGTCTGATTCCTGACTTGGATGCCGCTTTACAAACGTACGATGCACCGCTTGATATTATTAATGGACCTTTAATGAAAGGAATGGCGGAAGTCGGAAGGCTGTTTAACGACAACCAGCTCATCGTAGCGGAAGTTCTGCAAAGCGCAGAAGTTATGAAAGCGTCTGTTTCATATCTGGAGCAGTTTATGGATAAGAAAGAAGACGACAGCGGAAAAGGCAAGATCGTACTGGCCACGGTAAAAGGCGATGTGCATGATATCGGGAAAAACCTGGTGGAAATTATTTTAAGTAATAATGGATTCAAAGTAATCGATATCGGAATCAAAGTGACACCTGCCGCTTTAATCGAAGTAATTCGGGAAGAAAAGCCCGACATTGTCGGTTTATCCGGCCTGCTCGTTAAGTCCGCGCAGCAAATGGTCTTGACCGCACAGGACTTCAAAGCGGCTGGCATCGATACACCTGTAATGGTCGGCGGAGCGGCACTGACAAGACGTTTTACTGAAACTAAAATTGCTCCTGAATATGACGGTCCCGTTATTTTTGCGAAAGATGCGATGCAGGGCCTTGATTTGGCAAACCGGCTGCAAAGTGAAGGCAAAGAAGCATTACTTGTAGAGCTTGCTGAAAGCATTGAAAAGCGGGAAACTAATGACGCGATTAAAGCAAGCCGCGGCGCTACTGCAGTCGCAGTCAAGCCGCGTCCTGTGAAAACTGTACGTTCTGACGTTCCAGTGTTCACGCCGACAGATTTGCGCCGGCGTGTAGTAAAAGATTATTCCGTTGCCCATTTACACCCTTATGTTAATATGCGCACATTGATTGGCCATCACCTCGGATTACGGGGAAATGTCGCCAAGATGCTTGAAAATAAAGATGAGCGGGCTGTGCAACTTCATGAAATGGTCACAGAGTTCCTGCAATCAGATAAAATGACCGCTTCCGGTATTTATCAGTTCTTCCCTGCCCAGGCAGACGGCGATGACGTGATCATTTACGACCCTGAAGATTCCAAAACGGAAATCGAGCGATTCACGTTCCCGCGCCAGGACAAAGAGCCATTCCTTTGCTTGGCTGATTACTTGAAAACGGTGGACAGCGGCGAGATGGATTACGTTGCTTTCATGCAAGTAACTGCCGGCAAGGGAGTTCGTGATTACGCAAATAAACTGAAGGAAGAAGGGAAATTCCTTGAAAGCCATGCATTCCAGGCGACTGCTTTAGAACTGGCTGAAGGATTTGCCGAACGGATTCACCAGGAAATTCGAGATCAGTGGGGTTTCCCTGACCCGACAGACTTCACCATGCGCGAACGTTTCGCAGCCAAATACCAGGGGCAGCGATTCTCTTTCGGCTATCCGGCTTGTCCGAATCTGGAAGACCAGGCGAAACTCTTCAAACTCATCAAACCAGAAGATCACGGCGTCATCCTGACCGAAGAATTCATGATGGAACCAGAAGCATCCGTATCCGCCATCGTCTTCGCACACCCCGACGCACGATACTTCAACGTGGAATAACAAAAGCGGAAAACGCCGGATAGACTCGACAGGCGTTGGAAGAACTGACAGAAAGGCGCTCTTTGCCTTTTTGACAGGTCTGAAACGTCCCGAGAGTCTGGCGTTTGGATCTGGATGAGAACAAAAGCGGAAAACGCCGGGCAGACTCGACAGGCGTTGGAAGAACTGACAGAAAGGCGCTCTTTGCCTTTTTGACAGGTCTGAAACGTCCCGAGAGTCCGGACACATAAAGAACTCCGCTATCTCTGACAAACCGGAGATAGCGGAGTTTTTATTCTACAAACTGATTAGCGGCATCTTCTGCGACGGTGACAACCTCCGCCGCCCCACATGCCTCCTTGACCCGGTCCAAAGCCTGGCCCAAAACCTGGTCCCATGCCTCCGAATCCCGGTCCTCTGCCCGGCATAATAGTAGAGCCCATTACATCTTCAGTTGTCTCTGTATAGTAGTGCTGTGGTACCCCCACAACGTGATGACGATTTACGTTCACGATTGGGTGAATAAAAGGCATTTCTTGTTTAGTATAGCAGTCATTAAAACGATACTGCGTCGGACAAACAACCGGTTGAAAACCCGGATGCTGCTGTCCGCCCGGCATTCCCGGCTGACCAGGCATACCAGGTTGGCCATGCCATCCGTGCTGATGTCCATACATTCCACAATGTCCTTGATTCATTTCTCCACCTCCTTATACCCTATTACATGCAAGCCGGCTAAGTTGTTACGGGCTTGCGCCACAGTACAATCAAAAATAAAAAAGCAGCGCCTCTTATCCGCAACAGATAAGAGTCACTGCTATATTTATAATATAAGATTCACAACTCACAGCTTCTGGGTTTTCCAGGCTTTTCATATCCATGACTGTTCTCAATTTCCTCAAGCTTTTTCACTACAATTTCACACTCGTTTAATGCATTGCGGACCGGTGCACCTTCGCCTACCATATTCAGAGAGCGTAAAAAGTCTGGATCTTTGCGCAGCTCCAACTCCGCTGGATCAATAAACGTACGTTCCATCTTTCTCACCCCTTCTATCAGATATGATACACAAGACCAAACACGCCTATTCACCTTCTATTATACACTAGTTCACCGATCATTCAAATTATTCAGTTTATTATAAGCGAGTGAAACCGCCGACAATTGGGTATAGTACGATATACCAATATTTCCGAAGGAGCGAATTTGAATGAAACGAAATAGAATCATATTATTTGACGGCGAATGTAATTTTTGCGATGCGAGCGTACAGTTTATCATTAAGCGCGACCCTTACAGGCATTTTTCATTCGCGTCCTTACAGGATGATGTGGGAAAAGAACTTCGGCAAAAATATCAAATTGCGGATGATGTGGATAGTTTAGTGCTGATTGAAAACGGCAAAGCCTATACGAAATCCGGCGCCGCTTTACGAATTGCAAAAAAACTGGACGGATTATGGCATCTTGCCTTTTTATTCATCATCATCCCGCCGGCCATCCGGGACCGGGTATATGACTTTATTGCAGCAAACCGTTATAAATGGTTCGGTAAAAAAGAGTTATCATGTATGCTGCCGACACCCGAAGAACGTCAACGTTTTATAGCATAAAAAAACTGAAAACGCACCCGCATTTTCTCCGGGACGTTTTCAGTCTGAGCCTTCCCAAACCCGGGAAGGCTTTTTTTATGAGGATAATTCTTTGTATTCCTCATCCGTAAATGCACGGGATCTGGTTAGGAATCGTTTTCCTTCCACACCTTCGAGCGAAAACATCCCGCCGCGTCCGTCGACTACGTCAATAATCAGCTGTGTATGTTTCCAGTATTCAAACTGGCTTTTCATCATATAGAACGGCATGCCGCCAATATGACCGAGCAGTATATCCTGATTGCCTACGATTAAATCCCCGTCTTCGTAACACATCGGGGATGACCCGTCACAGCAGCCGCCAGACTGATGAAACATCAAAGGACCGTGCTTTTCCTTCAACAGTTCTATTAAATCCAATGCTTCTTTTGTTGCGATTACGCGATCCGGCATATGAATTCCTCCATTCACTTCGGATCTTCCAGACAGATTCGATTAAAAGAATCCTTGTTTGCTTTCATCATAACTTACCAGCATGTTTTTCGTCTGCTGGTAATGTGCAAGCATCTGCAAGTGGTTTTCACGGCCGATGCCTGAAGCTTTGTAGCCTCCGAATGCAGCATGCGCAGGATATGCATGATAGCAGTTTGTCCATACGCGCCCTGCCTGGATGCCGCGCCCGAAGCGGTACGCCGTATTCATATCACGCGTCCATACACCTGAACCCAGTCCATATAATGTGTCGTTCGCGATTTCCAGCGCTTCTTCTTTATCTTTGAATGTCGTAACTGCCACCACAGGACCAAAGATCTCCTCCTGGAAGATACGCATTTTATTATGTCCTTTAAATACCGTCGGCTTCACGTAGTAACCGTCTGCGAGATCGCCTTCCAGTTTGTTCTGCTCTCCGCCCGTCAGACATTCTGCGCCTTCTTGTTTTCCGATATCTAAGTAGGAAAGAATTTTCTCCAATTGTTCAGTAGACGCCTGCGCACCCATCATGACCGTTGGATCCAGTGGATTTCCTGTCTTGATTGCTTTAACACGCTCAAGTGCACGTTCCATGAACTTATCGTAAATGGATTCCTGAATCAGTGCTCGCGATGGACATGTACAGACTTCCCCCTGGTTCAAGGCAAACATAACAAAACCTTCAACTGCTTTATCGAGGAATGCATCATCTTCCGCCATCACGTCTTCAAAGAAAATATTCGGGGATTTCCCGCCGAGCTCCAATGTAACCGGAATTAAGTTTTGAGAAGCGTATTGCATGATCAGACGGCCTGTTGTTGTCTCCCCTGTGAAGGCAACTTTATTGATGCGCGGATTGGACGCCAGCGGCTTTCCTGCTTCTAGTCCAAAACCGTTGACAACATTCAGAACACCTGCCGGCAGTAAGTCTTCAATTAACTCCACCAGCACCAAAATAGATGCAGGCGTTTGTTCAGCCGGTTTTAATACGATACAGTTGCCTGCCGCCAGCGCCGGAGCAAGCTTCCATACTGCCATCAGAATCGGGAAGTTCCAAGGGATAATCTGCCCCACGACTCCCAGCGGCTCATGGAAATGGTAGGCTACAGTGTCATTATCGATTTGACTGACTCCGCCTTCTTGCGCACGGATAGCCGAAGCAAAGTATCTAAAATGATCTATTGCAAGCGGAAGATCCGCATTTAACGTTTCACGTACAGCTTTTCCGTTATCCCATGTTTCAGCTACGGCAAGCATTTCAAGATTCTCTTCCATGCGATCCGCGATCTTCAGCAAAATATTCGAACGTTCAGTGACTGATGTCTTTCCCCATGCATCTTTTGCTGCGTGGGCTGCATCCAAAGCCAGTTCAATATCTTCTTCTGTCGATCTAGCAACCTGGGTAAATACCTTACCTGTAACTGGCGTTGAATTATCAAAATACTGGCCTTTTACAGGCGCCGTCCACTTACCGCCGATAAAGTTTTCATAGCGCTCTTTGAACTGAACCTTTGAACCTTCTGTATTTGGGTTTGCATAAACCTGACTTTCTGAAGCTTGTACCATACTGCGTCACACTCCCTGTTCTCTCATTTTTTCTTCTATTTCAGTGCAATCGTTTTTGCACACAGAGATACTATACGAATCTCTAACCGGCTTTATGCAAATTGAATGCGCTTACATAGATTACCTTTAATTCTATCGGAATATTACCGTTTTATCAACTAATAGCTTTTAAATGCAAATAATCGGGGGAAGCGTCACCATTTGCATAAGGAGATTTAAATCACTGCCTGGCTGCACGTTAAAAGACATTCCATGTTCGTGATTTTTACGCTGCATATTCGACAGATTAAAACCCTGACTTCGCCTATACAAGGAGAGATTCAGGGTTTAACATTTTCATTACGGGAAGTATGGATACCATGAGGGAAATACAAAGGCCGGCCGCAGCCAGTTTACTCTTCAACCGTCTCTTTATATGATTTTCTGTCTGAAGCCAGCTTTGTAACACGTACTTTCAAGTTTCGGATAGAATCCTCAGTCAATTCTAATTTCCCGTCTTTATGATACTTTTTCCATTCTTTAACGTTTTTCCTGTATAGCTTTTCTGAAAGATGATAAATATCAACGTTCTTTTCCAAAGCTTCCTCATATGTTTCCTTAATTTCTCTCTCCACCACTTTTATTATCTCTTTTCGTATTCGGTCTGTCGATACATCTTGTTCAACGCTACTGATAGTTGCCCACAATTCGACGTCAATATCAAACTTTACTTCTGTCTTGCCGATAACCGGCTTGATCTTGACTTTCACTTTATCAATAGTCACTGTAGAACGATTTCCGCTATCCAAGTCAAAAGCGACTAATCCTCGTTTCGTATTATTCGACATCCACTGTATCCCTCGCGCTTTGTCCCCTGAGATGAATCCTTTAAAGCTCGTCGGGGTAATTACACCTACCCCTGACAGTACCGGAGCTTTAATGGGACCTTTATCGGATTGCCAGTTTTCCTCCACTGAAATTAATGGAATCATCGCTTCGTGGCTTGGTTCATCCAGTCCGATTAGCAGCTGCCGAATATTAAGCGGCTGAACGAAAGATTCTTGTTCGTAAGAGTTTCTGGGATCACCGAGCTTGGACAATGTCATGGATTTATTAAGAACCGGCCTGACTAACAAAACATCTTGCACGGGATCTTTCGTAGTATACAGCCAAACTTGATACCGCGTTTCATGATAGCGGATAAAATTATCGATCACCGGACTGAACTTGCCGTTAACCATTACTTCTTCTGATGCGACAATATAATTAAAATGCCCCCAATACACTTTTTGATCTACGGAATGATATAATTCAAAAAGCGCTTCATCCAAAGTTTTGCCCTTGGCATGTCCAACTTCCGCTTGTGTGGCTCCCGGATCAACAGGCTGATCGCTTTTTGCCGTATTGGCAAAACTGATGAACTGCGCATATAACTCGTATTTTCCATCCCTATAGTCTACTCCGACTCCATTGATATACAGCATCCTCTCCGGCTCATTAGAGTCCATACATCCTGAAAGGACTGCTGAAAGAATTGCCAATAGCAGCACAAGTATGCGTGTAGTCATTGTTCACCTTCTTTGCTCCGTGTTTGATCCTTAGGATTTAACGCATTCGGGCGCTCTTTATATTGTCTGGGGTTTAAGCGCAAAAGCGTCTTGGCGATTGTCTTCCAGCTTAAATCCGCCGCAAGATTCATGTATGGCACTCCGAACGTACGAATGCCCGCTAAGTACTGGACGGTAAAATACAGTGACATAAGAAATCCAAAAAGGCCAAAAAAGGCTGTTAAGATAATGAAAAAGACGCGCAGTATGCTTACCGAGCCCACGAGTGACTGGTTAACCAAAGTAAAGGTCGAAATCGTCGAAGCAGCGATCACGACAATCATCGCGGGGCTGGTGATTCCTGCCCGAATGGCGGCATCACCAATAATTAGCCCGCCCACTACGCCAATCGTCCCTCCAAGCGCAGTAGGAAGACGCAAGCCCGCTTCACGGAATAATTCAAACATGAGCAGCATAAGCAGCATTTCTACCGACGAAGGCAATGGCAGACCCGTATTCGCTTGTACGACGGTAGCTAATAACAGAAGGGGCAGTTGATCTTGGTGATACGTCGTTAAAGCAAGCCAAAATGCCGGCAAAGTTATACCTATCGACATACCCATAATCCGCAATAGCCGTTCCATCGAACCAAACACAGAAGGATTTTCATTGTCATCACTTGTTTTTAGCAGTAAAAACAAATTCACCGGCAAAATGACGCCATAGGCTACCCCGTCAACAAAAATTAAAAAACGTCCTCTTGCCAATGATTGAACCGCATTATCCGGACGTCCTGTATAAGCGGTCCTCGGGAAGATTGCTCCAGTAATCCCCATACTTTCCAACAGTAAATCGCCGCTGAAAATAATATCCGTATCGACTTTTTTCATTTGTCTTTTTATACCGTATAACGTTTCTTTACTGGCGATATCGTCAAAATATAAAAGAGCTACCGTCGTTTTGGTCCGTTTCCCCAATTCAAATTTTTCCACACATAATGAATTCGTCGGCAACCGCTTCCGGATAATTGCTATATTCACTGAAACGTCTTCAATAAAATTATCTCTCGGACCTTTAACTGGCACTTCTAATTTTGTTTCTTCAGGGCTTCGGTTCGGCTTTTCTGCAATATTACTTGAAAAAAGAAGACCTTCATCCTCGAAATATAGAAGTAAGTTGCCGGTGTATATAAGCGTCCCGATTTCCTGTATGTTTTCTACTTTTTTCAAATCCGGAATGTGCAGCTGTTCCGCTACTGCGTCTTCTATCGTTCCGTCCTTCAAATTGCTCATCATGTGCTGAACACGCTGAACAATGACTCCATTCAGCAGTTGCTGATTCACCATGTCATCGCAGGTGATGAATACTACTTGACGTTGTTCGAACGTGTACGATTGAAACTTAACATCTGCGGACTTTAGAAATATTTGTTTCAAGGAATGTAAATTTATTTCTGTTTCATCCGGCTGCATGGCTGTTCACCATTTTCTGTATAGATTTTATGTTTTGATCTTCTTAGGTGATTTTCCTGAAATCAAGGCAATAATGACTAAAAAGAGAGACAAGAAAAGCATGAAGAAAAAGGTAGTAGTTAATAAATAGTCCCCTTTAATTTTAAAAAAGAGGTGATCCTCTAGTAGATTTAATGACAATGTCATAAAGAAAAAAGCAGGAGCGAGTATTTTCCAAATACGCTGTTTGTCTCCTCTCATTTTTAATAAATCCGCTGCTATAAATAAAAGAAGACTCACTCTGATAAATGCGCCTGACAGCCATTGATAAATCGAAGCAAAATCAAAATGCTCAATAAACCGCCCGACCGAACCAATTCCCCATTCTTCATAAGCCGGAAATCTTTGTTTCACCACTTCAGCTGGGCCGAACTCTGTGATGGCCCCAACGGTGGGACCCATAGTCAACCCCATTAAAATGAACAGCATGACTGCAAAGTGATACCATCGAAACTGATCTTTTACTTGCTGCTGAATGAATAGGAATAACAGGATCTCGACAAATCCTGATGCCGGAAATACCGCTGTGGCAAGAACAGGCTGAAATCCATGCTCAAAAAACGGCTGAAGCAGCTCATAATTTTTCACTTGCATATTAGTGAACGCAATAAAAAATCCCAAAATGGTGATCCAAAATAGAATAATGACATTCACCATTGCAATTGTTTGTAAGTTTGCGGTTGCAAACAGAATACACAAAACGGTATAAATGATGATCAGCGGCAGCACAGGCGTTTTAGGTAAAAAAGTCGATACGATCCATAATAAAGTCTCTCCCATTGTAAATGCCGCCAGAACAAGAAGGAAGAAGGCTGTTACGTACCTGATGACAGCTGCAGCAACTTTTCCGATAGTTTCTTCCAGCCACTCTGTCATTGGCTGCCGATTGGACTTTTTGTGAATGTAAAGCACCAGAAGAAGCCAAGGAAAGATTGCGACAACAGCCACCAGAATAGATATCCACCCGTCCCTGCCAGCCCCTTTTACAAGCGATGGAATAATGGTCACATGGTTTTTCAAGCCAATCATAGTCATGGACAGGAAAATAACATGTAAGACACTTATTGAACCTGTTTTTGTCATATAGAAACCCTCTAACGTTTTTATATCATTCAGCTTTGACAAAAACAGATAGATTTATACTTGCGGACCAATAGAATAGGGATCAGGGATGCCGCTGTTGTCAAGCGCTCTTCGTTACACTATTTCGCGCATTTATAACCGCATTAATTACATGTCATATAACGCCAATAATTATCTCCGAGCACACCTGATAAATACGCCAATCCTTCACTTTCCGTGCGATGCACAGCGCGCCAGTCTTCATCGTCAAGGGACAAATAAACTTCATGATGGGGTGCATCGTTATGATAACCGATGAGATCCACGTTTCCTTGCTGATCCAAATGTGCTTTCACTTCATAATGAATAGGCGGTGAAGCTGTTAATGGATTTCCTACATCATGGTTAATTGCAAAATGCACTTCTGACGATTTGCCTTCTAATCGTCTGATGTCTATACCGTCTACAGAAGCGTGGTCATGACGCTTATACCGCTTCATGTAATTCAAGCCGATAGACGGCCCGGTCGCTTTTGTAAATTGCAGCGTACTGTCCCCGCCGATAAACTCTCCTTCTATATCCACACGGGTACGGAAGCTTTTTCCTTCGGGGCTGAAATCGCGGTCATCTCCTGTAAAGTACGGAATCGGCGAAAAGAGATTTGGGTTTTTTATAATGTCTTCCTTTAAAAATGTCGCATAGCGAAATTTCCATTTCTCTGCTTCTTTTGATTTTTTCCTGTCCGCCACCGGTTTCAGTAATTGATCCCGCTGCTTTACCCGTACAGAAAAAGTATAGGTTTCTTCCGTCGGTTTATTGTCAGGAACTGGCGGCATTATCACTTCATACACTTTGGATGCAATGGATTTACTGACATTCATTTTCTGGTTGCTGTCTATCAGCGGACGCGTTGCAGAGACACTGTACACTGCCGGCTCAGAGAGTTCTTCTCTGCGATCAATAAATCGATTGTCTGTGACGGTTTCGATGTAGTGCCCGTTACGGTAAATATCAAATTTTTCCACGTCCTTAATCCACTCCCACGACAGAGCGACTTGAGAGGAAGCAACAATTGTTGTAATTACTAACCGCGCCAAAGGGTGTTCATCTTCCTCTACTTTTGTCAGGGCAGATGTTTGGATTACAATTACATCTTTAACGCGCCCCTCCTCCACCCGTTCAATTGTATAGTGAAAAGGATGAGACGGATCCAGCTCCCCATCCGTAAATTTCGGAGCTGTCCCTTCATATACTTGCCGTTCGTTTTTATACACACGGTAATAGCCGCCTGTATCACTCCATGTAAATGATATATCCTCCAGTGTATGTTCCATCTGTTGAACTTCGAATAATTTCTCCATATGCGATCTGCTCCTTTTTGTCTATTTAATCTGAAACAGTTATACGCCTTCAGATAGTTATGCAACATTCGGCATATAGTTATACTTGGTTTTCTATGCGCAAACACACATTTTCATCCGCTCTAAACCGGTACTTCCAGTATTATTTCTACCTTTTCCATCTGTATGATATAATTAGCCTGTCTGATACATAGTCACCACTGGGGGTGCCTCCACTTTGGCTGAGATGCAATTAAGCAAACCCTTTGAACCTGATCTAGTCTGTACTAGCGGAGGGAAGTGGGTAGTTTTCATACCCAACCGCCCATCCATGCATGGGCTTTTTGTATATATACCTTTACAGGAAGGAAGAGAAACATGCGGCTTATTCAACAGCTTCGGCAAACACAACCACTCGTTCACTGCATCACAAATTTCGTCGTGGCAAATTTCCAGGCGAATGGGTTACTCGCAATAGGCGCCTCCCCCGTAATGGCTGATGCGGCGGAAGAAGCGGAAGATATCGCAAAAATTGCCGCTTGCAGCATTTTAAATATTGGCACGTTAAAGCAACAGACGGTGGATTCAATGATTTTGGCGGGAAACAGCGCCCGCGCAGCAGGAAAACCTGTCGTATTGGATCCAGTCGGAGCAGGTGCGACACCTTTTCGTAAAGCGAGCGTCCTGAAAGTACTGGACGAAGTAGATATCACATTGATTCGCTGTAATGCAGGTGAACTGGCTGCGATCGCAGATGTACCCTGGAACGCAAAGGGGGTCGATGCGGGAGAAGGCACGGCGGACATCGAAAGTACAGCGAAACAAACAGCCCGCAAGTATAACTGTCTGGTGGCGGTCTCAGGCGAAGTCGACATCGTGACAGACGGCTATTCCACATTGTCCATTACAGGCGGCCACCCGATGATGACTGCGATTACCGGAACGGGATGCTTACTCAGTTCTGTCACAGGCGCCTTTCTCGCAGTAGGAATGGACCGTCCGTTAGCAGCCGTGGCAGATGCACTTTCATTTTATAAGCGGGCCGGCGAACTGACAGCAGAAATTTCCCGCGGTCCCGGAGACTTTGCCGTGAACTTCCTAAATACTTTACATACATTGGATCGGGAAACAAAAACATTTTTAGTATAATTGACAGGAGGTTTTTCAATTGACAGTACAAGTAGCATTGACCATTGCTGGTTCGGATAGCGGAGGAGGCGCAGGAATTCAGGCTGACCTGAAGACATTTCAGGAGCTTGGCGTCTTTGGCACTTCTGCCATAACTGCTGTGACTGCGCAGAATACACACGGCGTTCACGGTGTGTATCCAATTCAGACAGATGGAGTAACAGCACAAATCCGTGCCGTGCTGGATGATTTTGACGTAAAAGCATGTAAAACTGGTATGCTGTTTTCGGCAGAAATCATTACAGCTGTAGCTGATCTATTAAAAGAATATCCCCCGATTCCTTTAGTCATTGACCCGGTCATGATCGCCAAAGGCGGACAATCATTATTGCAGCAGCAGGCGATTCAGGCGCTGAAAGAACATTTACTGCCGCTGGCAACGATTGTGACGCCGAATATTCCTGAAGCAGAAGTGCTGACTGGGATGCGTATACAGACAGACGAAGATATTCAGCAGGCTGCGGCTGCTTTTATCGAGATGGGAGCGAAGGCCGTCGTTATGAAAGGCGGGCACCGCTGCGACATGCTGGATGCAAAGGATTACTACGCAGATAATGAAGGCCAGTCATTCACTGTGACAACACCTTGGATCCAAACGAAAGACACACATGGAACTGGCTGCACATTTGCGGCTGCTTTGACCAGTTTCCTCGCAAAAGGCTGTTCGATGCCGGATGCAGTAGCTGAAGCGAAGCAATTCATACAGGCTGCCATTGAAGACGGCCTGCAGATCGGTTCAGGTCACGGGCCGACGAATCACTGGGCATACGGTGAGCGGAAAAAGGAGATGCACTGATGCGAGCAGAGGAAGTAAGGAAAGCATTAGGCGTGTATTTCGTTATGGGCACGCCAAACGCAGGAAATAAGGAGCCATTAGCAATAGTAGAAGCGGCTCTTCGCGGTGGCGTCACATGTTTTCAGCTGCGGGAAAAGGGATTGAATGCACTTGAAGGCGAGGCTTTGCTGGGGTTCGCCAAAAAGTGTCAGGCGCTTTGCCGATTGTACCGCGTTCCTTTCATCGTCAATGACGATGTTGATCTGGCGCTGGCGATTAATGCAGACGGAGTTCATGTCGGACAGGATGATGAACAGGCGGACAGAGTGCGCGAACGGATTGGTCCGGACAAATGGCTCGGTGTTTCGACTCATAATGCACGTGAAGTACAGCTCGCACAATCCATTGGCGCCGATTATGTAGGACTTGGCCCAATCTTTCCGACGTCCACCAAGCCTGACGCATCAGCTGTTGTAGGTATCCCTTTGGTGGAAGAAATTCATACTTCATTCCCTGATATGCCGATGGTTGCCATAGGCGGCATTACACCAGCTGACACTGGCTCCATTATCCAGGCTGGAGCTGACGGGGTAGCCGTTGTTTCTGCTATTGCATCGGCTAAAGATCCGCAGCATGCAGCAAGAAACTTACTGAATACGATTCAATCCAATTTGAAATGAATGAGGTTCCTATGAATACACGTAAAATGGTTTTCATGACGATGTTTGTCGCGATCGCAGTTGCCGGCTCTGCATTCGTTTCGTTCCCTGCCGGTATCGCCAGAGCATATCCCATACAGCACGCAGTGAATGTCATTGTGGCAATTGTAATGGGACCGGGTGCCGCAGTCACTGTAGCGTTTGTGACGGGACTCTTACGCGTGCTGACGGGAACAGGTTCACTGCTCGCATTTCCAGGCGGGATGATTGGCGCTTTTTTTGCCGGTATATTGTATCAGCGTTTCAATAGGAATTGGAGTGCAGGTGTCGGGGAAGTTATCGGCACCGGCTTGATCGCTCCTTTGTTTGCGGTGCCTTATGCAAAAATTTTGATGGGCACAACCGTCACCGCATTCTTCTTCCTGCCTCCGTTTCTCGTGTCGACAGTGAGCGGAACAATTATCGGTCTGTTGCTTGCTCCAAGGCTTTTGAAATTGAAGCTGTTTAAAGACCTGCACTAAAGAAGTTCAAACGCATCGGCCTGGAACGGAAAGGAACGGTGAACAGAGGGATTTTATCTCCTTTCTATGAAAAAAGGGCTGTCATAGAAAATCAGTTTTTTTCACTGACTTTCTGGACAGCCCCATCTTTTGTCGATTTCCCGGGAAATGACGTGTTTTATTTCCCCGTATAATTGTAATACCTCTTCATTTCGTCTTCAGGCACCATATTTCCGCCTGTTCCCCATACAAGATGTGTCGTGTTTTCGGAGCCGGCTGACGGCAGTTTCGACTTGATCGCATGCACAGGACCTGTCATACCCGCAAGTGCGGAAGGTTCCAGCCAGATATCTTCACAGTCTGCCAGTTCTTTCAGCAGCGTGAATAATGTCTGATCTTCTACCGTATAGCAACCTGTGAGGAAAGGCTCCATCGTTTTTCCGACAAATGCAGAAGCTGTACCCACTGCCAAACCATCAGCTGCGGTTTTATTATCCAGACCAAAGTCTGCTACTGATACTTGGTCATGCATTCCTGTCATCATGCCAATCATCATGCAAGGTGAGTGCGTCGGCTCCGCGAAGAAGCAATGTACATGATCGCCGAATGCCAGTTTCAACCCAAATGCTACGCCACCCGGTCCGCCCCCTACACCGCATGGTAAATAGACGAATAACGGATGCGCTTCATCGACGGTAATATTTTGCTCTTTCAGCTGCGTGGCAACACGCTCCCCTGCGACCGCATATCCCATAAACAAGTCCGTGGAGTTTTCATCATCCACAAAGTGACAGGACGGATCTGCCTCTGCCTGACGGCGCCCTTCTTCTACCGCTTTGCTGTAATCGTCCGTATACTCTACCACCCGGACGCCTTTTGAACGCAGTAAATCTTTTTTCCACTGCTTGGCATCCGCGGACATATGCACTGTCACATCGAAGCCGAGCTTTGCACTCATGATGCCGATGCTCAGTCCCAGATTACCCGTCGAGCCTACAGCGATTTTATGCTTTGCAAATAACTCGCGGAAAGCCGGCGCATTAAACTGGCTGTAGTCCTTTGTGTCATCCAGCAGCTGATGATTCATCGCAAGTGCTTCTGCATGCTTCAGGACTTCATAAATACCTCCGCGTGCCTTGATGGAGCCTGAGATCGGCAAAGCATTATCTTGCTTCAATAAAAGCTTGCCTGGGATATTGACAGCATAGGCGGTTTCAAGAACATGCTTCATCTTCGGAATCGGAGTCAAGGGGGATTCAATGATCCCTTCATCGGTTTCAGGAAAGACGTTCGCCAAATAAGGAGCGAACCTTTTCAGCCGATCAGCCGCATCTGCCACGTCCTCTTCAGATAAGCGCGTTTTCAACAGACCCGCCACTGCGGATTCGGCAGAAGGATTGCACCACAGCACTTCCTTCTTATCTATTACACTCTGTAACAAGGGCAATTTTACAAGCCACTCACTTTGCGTATTCTTATTCATTCACCAATCACTCCCCTGTTATGAATGTATGCCTGTGCAAATTTCATTGGAACCAGCCTTTTTCATTAAATAACGTGATAGCCTCAATCCGGTTACGCACACCCAGTTTATCCAATATTGTGGAAACGTAGTTACGGACAGTGCCCGGCGATAAAAACAGTTCTGCGGCAATCTGTTTTGTAGTCTTTCCCTCCGATATCAGCTTGAGCACTTGCACTTCCCTCTCAGTCAGCGGATTCTTTTCTTCTTCTTTCAAATCAAATGCCAGATCAATCAATTCGGGTGCATAAATCCGGCGTCCCTTAATGATCGAATGAATCGATTTAACAAGCTCTTCAATGGGATTATCTTTTAATAAATATCCGCGGACTCCTGCATTGCGCGCCCGTTCAAAATAGCCTGCCCTTGCAAATGTCGTTAAAATAATAATTTGACAATCCATATGCTGCAGCTCTTCCGCTGCGTCCAAACCGGTTTTGATTGGCATTTCAATATCCATAATACAGATGTCAGGCTCAAGGCTCTTGACCAAGTCCACTGCTTCTTGACCGTTTTTAGCCATTCCCACTACTTCCATGTCTTCTTCCAAATTCAATAACGACCCGAGTGCACCGAGCATCATCCCTTGATCTTCTGCTATTACAATGCGGATCATACGTCATCCCTCCTTTATTTGTTTCAAAACTGCAGGAACCGTTATTTTAACTTGTGTTCCCTGATCACTCGTAATCGAAAGTTTTCCATTCACGAACTCCAGCCGCTCTCCCATACCGTCAAGCCCGTTGCCCGGAAGGTTTACACCATTTTTTGCGATGCCGATTCCGTTGTCTTTCACTTTGATTACAAACTCTTTATCCGTTCGTTCAAAAAGAATACAGCAATATTTGGCGTAGCTGTGTTTTACGACATTATTAATCGCCTCTTTCAAACACATGACTAACACATTTTCTACAATAGGAGACATATCAGGAAAGTTTGGATCCCCTTTTAGTTCGTATTCGATTTCAGCCGCATTCAGTAATTCTTGGACGCGCACCAGCTCATCTTTCAGCTTCACACGGCGCATCCCGCTGACAAGAACACGCACTTCTTTTAATGCTGTGCTGGAAATTTGCCGGATATCCTGAATTTCTGCTTTTGCCGACTCCATATCCCGGTCCATTAATCGTGTAGCCAAATCACTTTTTAAGCCAATCATTGATAATTTCTGTCCCAGCGTATCATGCAGGTCACGTGCAATCCGCTCGCGTTCTTGGATAATTGTGAGCTCCGAGATCCGCTGTCTGGCAACTTCCAGCTGATCTTGCAACAGATCCCGTTTTTGCCGGTTATACAGGTTGAAAGGCAGCAGAACCACTCCGATAACCGAGATAATTATAAAATGTATTTGCGGTAAAAATAAATCAATTTCAACGAAGAATCCTGCAACTATTGCCCCAATTAATATCGCAATATGTAAGCCATAAATTATGAAAAAACCTACCGGGTTCCGTATATTTCCAATAAAGAATGCAATAAACAGCGACAGATAAACATAGCCGAACATCAGCGTCATCACTACGGAAATGACGATTTCAAAGCTGATCCACATATACATGAGACCGCTTTTTGATTTAGCAGAGAAATAATAAGAAAGGAAAAAGAGTACCAGCAGTCCCACACCAATCATTAAATTTAGCGGAGACGCACTTCGCAATATAAAAAAGAAAGGTAATATACAAAACACAACCCAGGCATAAATGCTGAGCCATGGACTTTTCGGAAAAATACTATACCAACTGTACATCAGCTTTTATCACCGTCCTTTTTATTCTATTGTAACAAATATTTACACAACTGACTCCGCAGAGATAGTTATGCAAAATAAAAAGGCGGAGAAGGATAGTCCTTCTCACGCCATTTTATTGTAAACGTGTACGTTTCGGTTTTAAATCGATTGAAAGTTTTTCTCTTACTGCATGTTGTTTTGCTTCTTTAAATGTAATGAATTTCTTATTTGCCGGATCATACAAGCGGTAGCGCAATGATTCCAGGCTGGTCTTGATTGTGATAGTTGTTGCTTTTTGCAATGGCGGCGTCAATTCATGCGCCATTTCCAAGTTGTAGTTCGGTACACGCGGCGCCAAGTGATGCACGTGGTGGAAACCAATATTACCTGTTGCCCATTGCAGAACACGCGGCAGTTGATAGTAAGAGCTTCCTTCAACAGCTGCTTTTACATAATCCCAGTCAGATTCCTCTTCAAAGTAAGAATCTTCAAACGTGTGCTGAATGTAAAACAGCCAAATCCCAAGTGCAGCCGCTGTAAACATCATCGTGCCCTGAATCAGCAAGAAAGCCTTCCAGCCGATCACCACGATCAATACCGCATATACAGCCACTAAGATCATGTTAATCAAATACGTATTCAAGCGCTCTTTCTTACGCGCATCTTTGCGATTGAAACGGCCTGCGATCAGTACCAAATATAAAGGCCCCAATCCAAACAGAACCAGAGGATTACGGTACATACGATATCCCAGACGCTCAAACTTTGAAGCATTTTGATATTCTTCAACTGTCATGACCCAGATATCACCTACACCGCGTTTATCCAGATTGGAGCTGGATGCGTGGTGGATGGAGTGCTCTCTTTTCCATTTTTCATAAGGGAATAATGTCAAGACGCCAGTAATTGTTCCAACAATAGTGTTCGCTTTCTTATTGCGGAAGAAAGAACCGTGCGTGCAGTCATGGAAAATGATGAATGTGCGGACTACGAAGAACGCCGCAACGATTGCTAATGCCACCGTCAGTGTCACTGATACGCTTAAGCTTTGGTATGCCAGGAACCATAAGATGAATACTGGCGGAATCGTGTTGATCAACTGAATAATACTTTTTTTCAGATCAGATTTCGCGAAAGGCGCGACATCTTTGTGCAGTTGTTTCGTTTTCTCTTTACTCATGTTTGAATTTCCCTCCTAGTGGGGTTGCTAATACATTAAGGATAACTTTTATGCAGCGGGAGGGGTAGGCATAGATGTCATGACTTTGAGATGACAAATGTCATATGTTTTGGGACATGTCTGCTTTGGGTATAGTCAATGGGATTGGATTGTGCTTTGTGCAGAAGGGATTGGGTCTTAGCCATCCGCCAGCGCTGCAGTGAGTTCAATGCCGTTTTTGCTCTGGTTTTAGGGTCGTTGCTCGACTTTTTGTCGGGGATTGGAGTTAGCGAGTGTCCGCTCTTAAGACCCGCGCAGGCACGTGGGGGATTGCCTTTCGTCATGAGCCAGCTGGCGATAGTGCGTGCCAGTTGTCTCATGACTTCCGCCGACCCCGCAGTTGTGCCTGCGCTGCTGAATGGAGCCAATTCAGGTTACTTTTTTAAAAGAGAAGAAGTGCAGTGACTCGTTGCCGACTGGCATATGCTTTGGCAAATGATGTGTCTTAATTGCTTCCCCCTCACTAAACGGAGGCGCCTTACAAGCGGTCGGCGAAGTGATGAGACTGACAGGCGATCTTCCTGTCTGGCTCATTGCGTAGCCATCCGCCAGCGCCGCAGTGAGTTCAATGCCGTTTTGTCTCTGGTTTTGTGGTCGTTGCTCGATCGGTTATCAGGGATTGAAGTCAGCAAGTGTCAACCTTTAGGACCCGCGCAGGCACGTGGGGGATTGCCTTTCGTCATGAGCCAGCTGGCGATAGTGCGTGCCAGTTGTCTCATGACTTCCGCCGACCCCGCAGTTGTGCCTGCGCTGCTGAGTGGAGCCAATTCAGGTTACTTTTTTAAAAGAGAAGAAGTGCAGTGACTCGTTGCCGACTGGCATATGCTTTGGCAAATGATGTGTTTTAATTGCTTCCCCCTCACTAAACGGAGGCGCCTTACAAGCGGTCGGCGAAGTGATGAGACTGACAGGCGATCTTCCTGTCTGGCTCATTGCGTAGCCATCCGCCAGCGCCGCAGTGACTTCAATATCGTTTTGTCTCTGGTTTTGTGGTCGTTGCTCGATCGGTTATCAGGGATTGAAGTCAGCAAGTGTCCACTCTTAAGACCCGCGCAGGCACGTGGGGGATTGCCTTTCGTCATGAGCCAGCTGGCGAGGTGCGTGCCAGTTGTCTCATGACTTCGGCCGACCCCGCAGTTGTGCCTGCGCTGCTGAGTGGAGCCAATTCAGGTTATTTTTTTAAAAGGGAAGAAGTGCAGTGACTGGTAGACGACTGGCGTGTGCTTTGGCAAAAGACGTGTCATCCTCCGCTTCCCTCCTTACTAAACGAAGGCGCCTTACAAGCGGTCGGCGAAGTGATGAGACTGACAGGGCGCACTTCCCTGTCTGGCTCATTGCGTAGCCATCCGCCAGCGCCGCAGTGAGTTCAAAGCTGTTCCCCTTCTTCTCTCGCAATGACAGCAACTGGTGTAATCCAGATATGATGCAGAAGACCAGAACAAGATCTGTATACCTGAACAGGATAGGCTTTTTCAGTATGAAACACCCAACTCCGCATGCAGCTTGCCGGCGGGATTATCGCTTACCGTATCTTCACTCGTATGGGATTGTGATTTAGCTTGCGCAACGTGATATATCATTGGACATTTCTAAAAAAACGTTCAAAATATATAAAAGTAGAAAGGGGTGTTTATCATACGCGAATTATCGCTTCGTTTATTATCCGTTTGGATTATTTGCACCATATTCACCGGACTGTTCGCTTTTATTGCAAGGGCAATTCATTTACATACGATCAACAGTTTTGATGAACCTATCATTGATTTTGTTCAAGGAGCAGAGGCTCCATGGCTGACGTCGGTTATGAAAATGTTCACAACCATCGGCTCCACTTCAGCGGTCGCATTCATCAGCCTGATGGCGCTTGGACTTCTTTTATGGAAGAAACACCGCGCACAAGCCATGCTGTTCATTGCAGTGATTGCTGGGACAGGCATCCTCAATCAGGTGCTGAAATTTATCTTCAAACGGCAGCGGCCTGATTTTAACCGCCTGATCGAAATTGGCGGGTACAGTTTTCCAAGCGGTCATACGATGATGGCGTTTAGTTTGTACACGATACTTGCCTATATCGTATGGCGGAATCTCATGCACTCATGGACTCGTGTTGTCATTCCATTGGCGGCGGGCGTCATGATTGTGATGATTGCAGTCAGCAGAATCTATTTAGGTGTACATTTCCCAAGTGATATTGTCGGGGGTGTACTTGCCAGTGCGCTGTGGCTGATTGCATCAATTGCTATGTATCAGCGATTTCAGCGACAAAAACAGGCGAATGCAGCAAAGGTATAAAAAGTTACGGAATCATTAAAGAGGAGCCGTTGTGTATGTGGAAGGATTTTAAGGAATTTGCGTTTAAAGGAAATATCTTTGACTTGGCAATTGGTGTTGTCATCGGTGCCGCATTTGGTACGATCGTTTCTTCACTTGTAGAAAATGTGATGACGCCGATTATCGGTATTTTATTGGGAGGGCTCGATTTTTCATCATTAAGCTATACATTTGAGGACGCTGAAATTAAGTACGGTCTATTCATTCAATCTATCATTGATTTCTTGATTGTCGCAGGTTCCATCTTCATCTTCCTGCGGGTGCTTATGAAGCTGAAGATGAAGCCGGCAGATCCAGCTGAAGAAGAGCCTGAAGAAAAACCGCTGGATATGAAAGAGGAACTGCTGACTGAAATCCGTGATTTATTGAAAAAGGAACAATAATATACAAATTCCACGTTTATTTGGTCGTAGAGCCGACACAGTTGACCTGTAAACGCCATTGCAACGCGCCTGTCAAGGTGTTACAATGATAGGCAGGATACTGATCAAAGGAGTGGATATTCATGTGGTTCATCTATATCATGTATGCATTGTTCGCATTTATTCTTGGTGGAACTGTACTTGGACTAGTCCGTACGTTCAGCAGCGATAACTAATACAACCAAACAGCAGTGAATGAGCGGGCCAAGGCCTGTTCATTCACTGCTGTTTTTATCTATGCAATTATCACTTCTGAAAAAGAAAGATCATCCGCTGTCTCAGGCGATCAATCTTGACTGCTGACAGCGGAATGAATAAGTTAATTAATTCTTTAAAAAGCGCAAAAAAGAAACGAACACGCCGTTTCTTCCGTGCGCTGCAGTTAACGTTTCATCATGCGGCGCTGCTGACGCAATTCACGCCGTGCCGGTGCAGAATCAAACAGTCTTCGTTCTGCTTCCGTTTCAGGATACACATCCGCGACCGGGATTGGCCGATTCGCGTCGTCCACCGCCACCATCGTACAAAATGATTCCGTCGTCAGCTTCACTTCACCTGTCACCAGATTTTTTGAATGGACGGACACAAAGACTTCCATCGATGTACGGCCTACTGACGTAACGATCGCTTCGAGTTCAATCATATCACCGAGCAAAGCCGGTGAAACGAAGTCCACGGAGTCAATAGACGCAGTAATCGCTGCCCGTGTGCCTCCGTGCTTCATTGCACAGATTGCGGCGATCTCATCGATATAAGCGAGGACCTTTCCTCCAAATATCGATTGTATATGGTTCGTATCGGGCGGCAGAACCAACTTACTTTGGATAGTTCTTGACTCACCCATTGGTTTTCGTTCAGACATTGCGACAGCTCCCTTTTTAGTATCTTCTTTTAGTATACCTAAAACAAGGGAGACAGCGCTAATACTTACAAGCTGCATCTTTTATTGCATCAGACAACTCTGCGGACGGCTGACACTTTGTTTGCATACACAGACTCCTTCAACGGAATTTGTTCAATCAGTTTTCCCGTAGAAGGCGCGTGCAAGATCTGGCCGTTGCCTGCGTACAGCGCCACGTGATGGATAGATTCATTATCGTTTTGGAAAAATACCAAATCACCTTTTTCCCACTCGCTTGTATCGAGCGAAACAGGTCTGCCGGCTTCTGCCTGATCAGCTGCATCGCGCGGCAAATCAATACCGCATGCTTTCCAGATATTATGGATGAATCCTGAGCAGTCATAGCCCCACGCAGACATGCCGCCCCATAAATACGGCAAGCCGAGGAAACGCCGGCCTACAGTCAACGGACGATCAGTGGATTCTTCTCCTAGGCGCACAGTATCAGATGCGTTCAGCAGTTTCCATCCATGCGGTGTCCAGACACGGATTTTCTTGCCGCGCTGCCCGCCGGCCGGAAAGACCGTGTTAAATGATACACGCAAGAAAAGCTGACCCGACTCATCCAACAGTCTGGCCTTTTGGGCTGTGACTCGGACAAATTCTTCTGTTCTCGCTTGTTCACGCATGGACAGCTGCACAAGCGGCACCCATCCGGGATAACCGCGCGGATCCTTTTTAGTAGGCTGCGCGCTCGCAATGACCCGAGCCCAGTCCCCAATCACTTCTTCTACAATTACCGGTTCCCCGTACAAAAGCTGCGTCTGAATTTGATCCGTATCACTCAGCGCCAAGCGTTCTTCATAAGATAACTGGGAAAGCCATTTATCTATCTGTACCGGATGATCGAGCGCAGGCAGATCCGCCACACGGGGAGAGTCGGGATCTGTCCACACTGTCGCTACACTGACTGCACACATCCACTGCTCATTCATATGCATGCTTTTTCACCCACTGCATCATCCGTTTCCGATCAAATCCCAGCCCGTGTGCACTGTCAAACTCCAGCTGCGCTCTGTTATAACGTACGCCGCCTGCATCAAATTCCTGTTTAAGTAATAGCGGTGCATCCAAATCTACACGTGTAATGTTCGGCTGACTTGCCGCCGCATGAGCAGCTGCAGTTACGCCCACCGCCGTTTCCATCATGCTGCCCATCATACACTCGACTCCATTTGCTTCAGCCAATGCATTGATTTTCAAGGCTTCACGGATCCCCCCGACTTCATCAATTTGATATTTAGTACATCCACTGCGCGCATCTTCAGCAGCTTGACTGCGTCCATTGCGGAAAACAATGATTCATCCGCCATAATCGGCGTGCTTGTCTGTCTCGTGACATCTCTCAAGCCTTCTACATCATATGCGGCAACGGGCTGTTCTATTAACTCCAAATTAAATCCGTCGTCTTCCATCTGGCGGATCAGCCGGATGGCTTCTTTCGAGCTCCATCCCTGATTGGCATCCAGGCGAATTGCAATATGCGGCCCTACCGCCTGACGAATCGCTTGAATACGTTCTCTTTCTTGCTGCAAACTTCCTGTCCCGACTTTTACTTTCAGTATTCGGAACCCCTTGGCTGCGTGTTCTGCAGCTTCATTTGCCATCTCCGCGGGTGAGCCCACACTGACAGTCAGATCAGTAGTCAGGTTACAATGATAGCCGCCAAGTGCATTCATTAGCGGCAATCCGCAAAACTGCGCGAATAAATCATAGATTGCCATGTCAACCGCCGCTTTTGCACTTGTGTTACCGATAATGGACTGCTGCACTTTCTCCAACAGCAGTTCCCGCCGGCTTATATCCTGTCCGGCTAATAGCGGCGTAAATACATGAGTGATCACATGGCGAATACCGCCAAGTGAATCGCCGGTGATGACATGTGTCGGCACGGCTTCACCCCAGCCAGTCCGTCCATCGTTCGCTGTGATTTTTACAATCACGGACTGTATGTCATGAACAGTCCGCAATGCCGTACTAAATGGTTTTCTCAAAGACGATGAAACAACAAATGTTTCCACCGTGCATATTTGCATTTATTCCACTCCCGGTAAAATGGTCAATGTCTTATGATCAGCATCCAAACGTCCCTTCACCCCTAATGGAATCGCAATATTCGGCTCGCAGTGGCCTATTTGGAAGCCTTTTACGACAGGCTGACTGAGGTTGCCGAAATAATGCGCAAATACGTCATCCATTGTAAGTGTAACTCCGGGTTTTGCCGGTGACGCTTTCGCAAAATTACCGATCACCACTCCCGCCGCTTCCCGGAGTTTTCCGGCAAGACGCAACTGATTTAACAGACGGTCTACTTTATATGGTTCTTCACCCACATCTTCAATGACGAGCAATCGTTTATTCGTCTGGATCTCAAATTCACTTCCAAGACTGTTGACCAGCTGTGTTAAGTTTCCGCCGACCACTTCCCCTTCAGCCACACCGCCGACCAGCGTTTCAAGCGGCGAAATAGCTTCAGAGTAATGAACTTCTACAGGGTTAAACAGCTGTCCAAACATCTTTCCGGACAGTTCATGAAATTCATCCTGTGCAACGCAGGACGCGAGCATCGGTCCATGAAATGTCACCAGACCCGCTCCCTGACGTATAGCGGTATGCAGATATGTAATATCACTGAATCCCCAAAACACTTTTGGATTTTCGTGAATTACATCCATATCAAGCTGCTCAGCATAACGAGCAGAGCCGTAGCCGCCCCCGGCGCAAATAATCCCTTTTACTTCAGGGTCTTTGAACATCGCATGCAAATCGGCAAGCCGCTCTTCATCGGTTCCTGCCAAATAGCCATGTTTCTTATACACAGACTCTCCTATTTTATAGCGGAGCCCTAATTGCTCCAGGAACGAAAATGAGCGCTCCAATACTTCCCGTTCTACAGGACTGGCAGGTGCCACAATTCCTATTACATCACCTGCTGTAATACGTGCTGGACGAATCATTCTAGTCATCACCCTTTCTATGTCCTACTTTATCATATTCACAAAAGCGCATCGTCATCACGGGATCTCAAAATCAAATGTGGATAGCCGCCAAGTTATCCCCGTTATGAACAACTAATACACAAATATTGTGCATATACCACATAAAATAACTCAAAATACAGAAAAAGTTATTCACAATTCGTTACCTGTGGATAGTTTTATCCGCAAAAAACCGAATAACTGAAATTCATCAGTTATTCGGTCAGTCGTCAGCTATTTGGCACTTGATTTTTTGATGCATCAATCAGATGACGCACCGTTTCGCGGTCACCTTCATGAAGCGCCTGCACGATGGCACTCCCGACGATTACGCCATCAGCGAGTGCACCGAGAGATCGCACGTGTTCCGGCGTAGATATCCCGAACCCTGCGAGAACCGGAACGGAACTTGCTGCTTTCAAACGCTCCAAGTGA
This sequence comes from Sporosarcina sp. P33, assembly GCF_002077155.1. Classification (GTDB taxonomy): domain Bacteria; phylum Bacillota; class Bacilli; order Bacillales_A; family Planococcaceae; genus Sporosarcina. Next base: position 1,634,361 of record NZ_CP015027.1, read on the forward strand.
CCTTCTAGCCCTTCGGTGAATGAAGAACGAACGCCTGTTATACCGTTCACAGTCACTGCATAAATGAAGCCCTCTGCCGCTTTGGCAATCGCCTCAATACGCTCGGCAGGACTCGTTAGCGAAACCAATTGAATTAACGCCACATCACTGTCTTTCAACGCGTCTTTCAGCAAATCGCTTTCTTCAAGCGGCAGATCGGGCACGATAAGGCCATAAACGCCGCTTGCTTCGCAGTCTGCAGCAATCACCTGTAAACCGTAGCTCAGCACAGGATTCAAATACGTCATAATAACGAGAGGCACAGTAACTTCGTCTTTGAATGAGGCAAGTTCTTTCATGACTTTGCGCAGCGTGACGCCTTCTGCCAAAGCGCGCTCTCCAGCCTTCTGGATCACTTCCCCGTCTGCAACCGGATCAGAAAACGGAATTCCCACTTCAATGGCTGTTGCACCCGCCTCCTGTAAGAAAAGAATATTCTCCTTCAGTGTCTGCAATCCGCCGTCGCCTGCCATGATGTAAGGAACGAATGCTTTACCGCCCTGATCATTACATTGTAAAATTGCTTGTGTCACTTGTTTTTTCGTCATTTTGATTGACCTCCCAACGCATCACGCACCGTTTGCATATCCTTGTCGCCGCGGCCGGACAGGCAGATGACGAGCACTTCATCTTCTTTCATTTCTTTTGCCAGCTCCACCGCATAATACACGGCATGCGCACTTTCAAGGGCAGGAATAATTCCTTCCACACGGGACAGCAGCTGTACTCCTTCAAGTGCCTGCTGATCTGTCACGGAATCATATTTCACCCGTTTAATATCATGTAAATAACAATGCTCAGGCCCAACCGCAGGATAATCCAGACCCGCTGAGATTGAATGCGCTTCTTGAATGAACCCATCCTCGTCCTGCAGTACGTACATATATGCACCGTGCAGCACGCCTTCTTGTTTGCCCGCAATTGCGGCCGCATGTTTGCCGGTTGAAATGCCGCTTCCCGCCGCTTCTACTCCATATAATTTTACATCCTGATCGTCAACGAATGGATGGAACATACCGATTGCGTTGCTTCCGCCGCCGATACATGCGATAACGGCATCCGGCAGACGGCCTTCGTGCGCCAGAATCTGCTGGCGTGTCTCATCACCGATTACACGCTGAAAATCACGTACAATTTGCGGAAACGGATGCGGACCAAGAGCGGACCCAAGAATATAATGCGTATCTTCCACGTTCGCAACCCAGTAACGCAACGCTTCATTGACCGCATCTTTTAATGTACCCGCACCTTTATCCACAGACACAACTTTTGTACCCAGCAGCTCCATACGGAAAACATTCAATTCCTGGCGGCGGACATCTTCCTTCCCCATGAATACTACACATTCCAGACCGAGCAATGCACAAGCCGTTGCTGTAGCGACACCATGCTGTCCAGCTCCTGTTTCCGCTACAATTTTCTTCTTGCCCATACGAGCAGCTAACAGTGCCTGACCGAGTGAGTTATTAATTTTATGCGCACCTGTGTGGTTCAAATCTTCCCGCTTCAGATAGATCTTTGCGCCGCCCGCATGCTTCGTCAGACGTTCCGCAAAAAATAACGGCGTTTCACGGCCCACATATTCTTTTAAATAATAATCCAGTTCTTTTGAAAACTCCGGATCTTGCTGCGCATCTTCATAAGCCTGTTCTAATTCGGCCAATGCAGTCATCAGCGTTTCCGGTACGAATTGTCCGCCAAATCTTCCGTAACGTCCTTTAGTTTCTGTTGTCATCTTGATTTCTCCTGCCCTTCGCTGTATGGATAAATGTCCGAATGCGTTCTGTGTCTTTTTGTTTTTCTATTTCCACTCCACTTGATACATCCACCATATATGGATTCACTTGCCGGACAGCTTCCTGCACGTTTCTTGCATGCAAGCCGCCAGCCAGAATAATTTGTTCTTTTGAAACACCTGCATTTTCAAGTAACGACCAGTCAAACGTTTTCCCGCTGCCGCCCTTATACTCAACGCCCGGTGTATCGAATAGATAATAATCTACATCATATGAAGCCGCCCTGGCCGCGTCTTCTTCATTTTCAACAGCCAGCGCTTTAATGGAAGGCAATCCAACCTCTTGAATGAAAGCCGGCGTCTCGTCTCCGTGATACTGGATGTAATCGAGGGACACTTCTTTAAACGTCCTGTGCAATTGTTCCCTTGATGCATCTGTAAACACACCAATTTTCCATACCGAATCTGGTATATGCTTCGCCAATTCCTGCGCCTGCTCAACCGTCACTTCCCTGCGGCTTGGCGCAAATACAAAACCGATGGCATCCGCACCTGCTTCAACAGCTGCACGCACATGTTCCGGCTGCGTCAGGCCGCATATCTTCACTTTTATTGTCATGGACGAATCACTTTCTTCTCTACTTGCAACGCCTGCAGCGCTTCTTTTACCGAATCACTGCGCATCAGCGATTCTCCCACCAGAACTGCACTGGCACCTGCTTCTGCAGCACGTTTCGCATCTTCAGGTCCCCAGATTCCGCTTTCACTGATGAACACACGCTCTTCATCAAACGGGAAGTGTGCTGCAACCAGTTCCGTCTGCGCGAGATCCACCTCAAATGTATGCAGATCCCGGTTATTTACTCCGATGATTTTTGCATCAATCGCCAGTGCGCGGTGCAGTTCTTCCACGTTGTGCACTTCAACCAGCACGTCTAATCCCTGTTCGTTGGCATACGTGTAGAGACTGCCAAGTGCTTTGTCGTCAAGCGCAGCGACAATCAGCAGAATGACGGATGCACCCGCACTTTTCGCCTGGTCAATTTGAATTTGATGAATGATGAAGTCTTTACATAACAACGCAATAGGAACAGCGTCTGCAACAGCTGACAAGTCTTCAAACGATCCCTTGAAAAATTCACGGTCAGTGAGTACAGATATACATGCAGCACCCGCCTCATAATATGCAGTCGCCTGTCTTACAGGGTTTGCTCCTTCCGCAATCAATCCTTTGGAAGGAGAGGCACGCTTCATTTCGGAAATGACTTGAAGCTGTCTGGCTTTTCGAAGTGTACGATACAGTGACGGCCGTATAATTTCTCTTTCCGGAAATGTTGTATGATTCTTTACTAACTGATCTACCTCTATTTTCTTCTGTGCAATAATTTTATCTAAAATGGTCATCTGACACCCGCCTCTTGCCGAATCCGATCGCTGAACGCGACGACGGCTTCTAATTTTTCTAAAGCTTTCCCTGACAAAATACTTTCAGTCGCCATCTTGACGCCTTCTTGTATCGTTGCCGCTTGGCCGTTGGCAAATAAACCAATGCCCGCATTCAACACGACCGTGTCAAACTTCGGCCCGCGTTCTCCTGCCAGAATCGAACGGGTCGTTGCGGCATTTTCCACTGCGTCTCCGCCTCTAATCGCAGACAGCGGCGCATATTCCAATCCTACGTCATCTGCGGTCAAGGAAAACGGAATTAGATCACCCCGGTCCAATAATACAAACTCATTCTGACCTGCAAGCGACGCCTCATCCATACCGCCCGCTCCGCTTACTACGATAGCCCGTTCGCGGCCAAGCATCCGCAGAACAGATGCATATTCCATAATGAAGTCCGGACGGTTGATGCCCGTGAACTGGGTTTCCAGTGATACAGGATTTGTCAGAGGTCCGACCAAGTTGAAGATCGTTGTCTTGCCGATTTTATTTCGAATAGCTCCGATCCGTTTCATTTTCGGATGAATAGCCGGTGCAAATAAGAACGCAATACCTTGTTCTTCAAGCAGTTCCTGCATATCCGCAAGCTGAAAGTCCGTATGAATGCCGAGTGCATCGAGTACATCTTGGCTGCCGGCTGCGCTGGATATTTTACGGTTTCCGTGTTTTGCAACCTGGACACCCGCACCCGCCAGTACGAAGGCTGCTGTTGTACTGATGTTAAATGTGTTCACGCCATCCCCGCCTGTTCCGCAGTTATCTAAGTAACGTGCAGCGGCTGGTGTCAAGTCGTTAGCGTAAGATTTCATCACAGCTGCCAGTGCGGCTACTTCATGTGAAGTTTCCCCTTTTTTTGACAAGGCAATAAGGAATTGCGCGATTAGCTCTTCATCTGTTTCTTCATTAAACAATAATTCAGCTGCTTCTCTCATCTCTTCATACATGAGATGGCGCTGCTTCTCTACTATACTTAGGAATTTCTCCATACTCGTCTCTTCCCTTCTCATCTGCATACTGCGTTTCTGTTTTCTTTTGGTCAGCCGCTCCTTGACAGTCAGCTGATTGTTTCCGTTGCTTCCAGTAAGGAACGCGCTTTATTGGATGTTTCTTTATATTCTAATGAAGGAACAGATGCTTCCACTATGCCGGCACCTGCCTGAACGTAGGCTTTCCCTTCTTTTACAAGCATGGTGCGGATTGTCAGCGCAAAGTCGATATTACCGTTCAGTCCGATATAGCCGATTGCGCCTCCATAAATTCCGCGGTGCTGATCTTCAAGTTCATCAATGATCTCCATGGCTGCGGGTTTTGGTGATCCAGTTACTGTTCCTGCCGGCATTGTTGCTTTCAGTGCATCCAGTGCATGGAGTCCGGGAGCCAGCTCGCCTTCCACTTCAGATACCAAGTGCATGACGTGTTCATAGCGCACCGTCTCAAGATAGTTTGCGACATCAATGGTTTCCGGACGACAGATTTGCCCCAGTTCTTTTTTGCTTACTTCGACGAGCATGTCGTGTTCGGAAAGTTCTTTCGGATCATTTCGCAATTCTGTTTCAAGCGCTTGATCTTCCGCTTCATCACGGCCTCTTCTGCGTGTTCCCGCAATCGGATTCGTCAATACTTTGTTTCCTGTGACGCTGACGAGACTTTCAGGCGATGTGCCGATGACCGTATGATCTTCAAACTCCATGTAATACATATAAGGGGACGGATTGCGGCGGCGCAGTTTACGGTATAACGCAAATGGATCGCCCGTAATATCTGCTTCGAGCCGGCGCGACAGGACGACCTGTTCCGCCTGACCTTCTTTAATTGCATCGATGACAATCTGTACCCTGCGCTCAAACTCTTCCTTGGATATCGCACAGCGGTAGTCAGAAATAGAAACACTTTCTTCTTTGCCGATTGATCCGTTGATGATCATGTCTTCAATTTCATCCAAGTCAGGCGCTTCGTATACCGGATTGATTTCTGTGTGCAATAACGTGACGTCATGCAGTTTATGATCATAAATAACAATCGTATCGTAAATATTGAAGTAAACATCAGGTATGTTCAGGTCATCAGCGCTGCGCATTTCACCGTTTCTCGCTGCACCGTACCCGACATAACCGACTGCTCCGCCCGTGAAAGGGAAACCTGCATCCTCTGTAATACGGGGCATCAGCCGCTTCAATAATGTGTAAAGGTCACCTTCATGCGTATACGTTTTATTCGTTGAATAGACGATTTCTTCCACAACGCCATCACGGCCGCGGTACGCCTTTTGGGGATTTAGTCCAATGAATGAATAACGTCCTGACCCGCCCGCCTGCGAAGAGCTTTCTAGGAGAAACTTATGCTTTCCTTTCAGCCTCCTGAAAATCAAAATCGGCGTCAGTGAATCGCCTTCAATCTTTCGTGTGGTCACCCGTAAATTCTTCTGCTCTGTCATCATGTTCATTCCCCTTTTCTATATGGACTGTTTCACGGACTTTCATATACCGAAAATAAAAAAAGTCCTCTGCAAACAGAGCCAGTCAGCCTGTTGCAGAGGACGATTAAATAACCGCGTTGCCACCTCAAATTGAAGCGCCTGAGCACTCCCACTTTATGTGTTTTCACACTGCCCTTAACGCGGGCACACGTCTGTTTTGAAACAAAACAGCTGCCATAAGTCCATTCACGAATGCCGTGTATCAGTTCCCACCCGCCACTGACTCTCTAGCAAGCACGTGCAATCGCTACTCTTCTTATTCTGATCTTTTCGCTATTCTCTTCTATGCTGACTCTGCTCATCTAACGTGGACGACTTCGCTCCCGAAATCTTCTGTCCGTCTAGTAATTACATTTATCTTAATATGCAGAATCTTTAATGTCAACAAATTCTTACGGCAAAAATGCTATAATTAATGTAATGTGACAAGTTCGGAAGGAGAGTCATTATGCGTATTAATAAATTTTTAAGCGGAGCGGGCATTGTATCAAGGCGCGGCGCGGACCAGTGGATTGCCGACGGCCGTGTCAAAATCAACGGAGAGCTTGCGGAACTCGGCAGCAAAGTCGAAGCCGGTGATCAAGTGGAGGTAGACGGAAAACTGGTTGAGCAGGAAGAACAGCTTGTCTATATCGCACTCAATAAGCCTGTCGGAATCACCAGTACAACAGAGCGCCACATCGAAGGAAATGTCGTGGATTTCGTTAATCATCCGCTGCGGATTTTCCATATCGGAAGGCTCGACAAAGATTCAGACGGACTGTTGCTGTTAACGAATGACGGAGATATCGTCAATGAAATTCTAAGGGAAGAATATGGGCACGAGAAGGAATATATCGTGACCGTTGACAGCCCGATCACTTCTTCTTTCATTGAACAGATGGAATCGGGTGTGAAAATTCTTGATACCGTAACGAAACCCTGCACTGTTACGAAGCTCGGACCTAAAACATTTTCCATCATACTGACCCAGGGCTTAAACCGCCAAATCCGCAGAATGTGTGCAGCGCTCGGCTATCATATCCGCCGGCTGCAGCGGGTCCGGATCCTGAATATTGAGCTGGGTGACCTGGCGATCGGCGAATGGCGGGAGCTGACGGATTCCGAACGCAAAAAACTGTTTCAAACATTGAACTATCAGCCGAAAAGATAAGATAGGCAGCGATATTCCATACAGCTGCTGTGATGAGGACCGAAGACAGCCCAGTAATGCCAGGGACTGATCTTCGGTCTTTTGCTGCTCAGTATTACAAGGAATTATATCTGCCGGCTACCTATCGAATGCTGAGGCTCATGCGGCTACACCATAATGCGTATTCGTGAAAACGCCAATTCCACTCATCTGCAGCCTTAATTTATACTTTCTCAATATCTTTTACTTCTTATAAACCTTATGTGCTGACGGTACTTCCAAAAACCTACATAATATTCTTTTTTGATCTAGTTCAAAACTCTCTTATATATGATATAATTAGTAATATTTCAAACGCTTCATGACTTATTAATTATGTTCATATAAAACATCAATGCGAAAATTCCCATATAACTAATTTGCTGTTTTTACAATCACTCAAAAGAAAGGATGTGCTATCATGCCGTTACACGCCCCCAGCATCCATCCGCATCTATCAAAACTGCTGGATGAACAATTTTGCATATCCCTAATTGACTTGAACGGTCATCTCACCTATGTGAATCAGAATTTCTGTGAGTTAACAGGCTACCAGGAAGAAGAGCTGCTAGGAAGCACTTGGGAACTGCTGAACAGAGGGCTCTCCGTCGAGAAGACACTTCATATGCTCAGAGAACATTTCATCCGGGATAATGTGTATCAGGAATCTGTGCGGATTTTATCCAAAAACAATACAGAGCACTGGCTGGATATAACCATCGTGCCTATTTATGACTCCGCAGGTCATTTAACAAATTACTTATCGCTCGATATTGATGTCACACGATCTAAACTGGTTTCAAAGGAATTCGCAAAAACGCGAACAGACTTGCATAATTTTAAATATGCTCTTGATGAAGCGGCAGTAGTAGTCATCACGAATGCCCAAGGCGTCATCAGCTATGTTAACGACCATTTTTGTAAACTATCCGGATATTCGCGTGAGGAGCTCATCGGGAAAACACATCGAGTAGTTAATTCAGGGACACATCCAAAAAGTTTTTTTGAGAATATGTGGTCGACGATTCAATCGGGACAAGTATGGCGCGGAGTCATCCGGAATAAATCAAAGTCCGGCAACCATTACTGGGTCCATACAACGATTGTTCCGTTTATCGGATCTGACGGAAAACCATTTCAATATATTTCAATCAGACAAGACGTGACATCACACAAAGCCGCAGAAAAGTCACTTGAAACGGCAGTGAAAAATGACTTTTCAACGACTGTTAAAAATCTGCAAAATGCTATTTTCAAATATTCGTTTGATGAAAATCTTCAAATCAAAATAACATTGCTGGAAGGTAAAGCGGTGCAAAGACTGGGAATCAACAAAGATATACTGAATCAATTGACGGCTGACAAACAGTTTAATTTGTCTACGATTAAGCGTCAGCTCTTAGGCGCACTGCTTGGCCGTGTTGCCCAGTTTGAAATCCAGTATCAGTCCCATACATTTCTAGTTTATCTTTCTCCTATTTTTGACGGGGAAAATGTAGTGGAAGTCGTCGGCACCGCAATCGATATTACCGATCGTAAAGAAGCGGAACGGCAAGTCGAATATATGGCGTTTCACGATCACCTGACAGGATTGCCGAACCGCCGATTATTAAAACAGACGGTGGAAGACTTGATTGAGAGCCGCCTGCATAATCAGCAGCCTTTCGCTTTGCTCTACATGGATTTGGACAGATTTAAAAATATTAATGATTCTATGGGGCACTATATAGGGGACCAATTGCTAAAGGCAGTAGGCGCACGCCTGCAGACACTTGTCCGTCAAAATGATTTAGTCGGGCGGCTCAGCGGGGACGAGTTTCTCATACTCTGTTCCTCTACTACAAAACAAGGGGCAAAAATGGTTGCTCAGCGCATCGTGGATGAAGTCTCGAAGTCCTTTCTCATCGATCATTTGGAAATATTCATCGCACCAAGCATAGGCATCAGCATGTTTCCTGAAGATGGAGCACATTATGATACACTCATCAGAAATGCCGATTCTGCCATGTATCTGGCTAAGCAATCTGGTAAGAGTACGTATCAATTCTTTACAGAGGAACTGTATAACGATCTGATGCAGCGGACATTAATCGAGATGGAGTTAAGACAAGTTCTTAAAAAGGAAGAATTATTCCTTCATTACCAGCCTCAATTTGAATTTAAAACAGGAAAAGTAATAGGTGTAGAAGCACTAGTGCGCTGGCAGCATCCGACGCGCGGCCTAGTTTCACCCGGCCGGTTCATACCGATTGCAGAAGAAACGGGCATGATTCTGCCTATTGGCTTGTGGGTGTTAGAAACGGCCTGCAGACAGGCAAAAGAGTGGCAGGACATGGGATACACCTCCTTGCTGATGAGCGTCAACGTATCGCTTCGACAATTCAAAAGCGCAAACTTTGTAGCAGACGTCAAAAACACCTTGCATAAAACGGGGCTGCAGCCGCAGTTCTTGAATATAGAAATTACGGAGAGCATGACGTCCGACGTCACCTATTGCCAAAACATACTGCAGCAGCTGCGGGACATCGGCATTAAAATCAGTATTGATGACTTCGGAACCGGCTATTCTTCACTGAGTTATTTAAGCACATTCCCTCTTACACATCTAAAAATTGATCAGTCGTTCGTAAGAGATTTGACGAAGAACTCGGTAATTGTCAAGGCGATTATTGACTTGGCGAAAAATCTCCATTTGCGTGTGGTCGCAGAGGGAGTCGAAACAGACGAACAGGCAGCGTTTCTGAAAACCCTGGCCTGCGATGAAGCGCAAGGCTTCTTATATTCCAGACCTGTGCCTTGCGGGCAGTTGCTGGAGTTATTAAAAAGAACAGAGCTATAAAAACAGGGCTGTACAAGAAGCTGGGATTCAACGGCTTCCTGTTGCAGCCCTGTTTATTTTTACATCGCGAGCGGTTATTTTTCTGTTCTCCCTTTTAACTGTCGCAGAAGAAAACTCTATCTTTCTTAACAATTTTATAAGTATATTATTATTTCAATTAATAGTGTGCTATAGTTCTCTCTATATTTGAACTTTTTCGACATACGTCAGCACAGAGTTTTTCAAGGGGGATTTATGGATGGGAACTAACCAGATGCGCCACTCTATTACCGCATTAGCAGGATTTCAATGGCTATTTTTTATGTTTGCCAATACTGTAGTCATTCCGATTTCAGTCGGTACAGCCTTTGAACTGGAACAGATTGAAATCGTTTCAGCGATACAGCGCTCATTTATCTACACAGGAATTGCATGTTTACTGCAAGGTATATTTGGGCATCGGCTGGCCTTGATGGAAGGTCAATCTGGTTTATGGTGGGGTGTCGTTCTCAGTTTGGCAGGAACCGCCAGTGCGATGGGCTTAAGTTTGACGGCGGTCGGCGGAAGCATCGCAGTGGGGGCTATGATTTCAGGCGCACTTGTAGCGTTCTTGGGGATGCTCGGCATGGGAGAAATATTGAAGAAGTGGTTCACACCCGCTGTCATGTTTGTCTTTCTGTTATTACTGGCGAATCAGTTAATTACTATTTTCTTAAAAGGTATGATTGGTCTTAATGACGGGGAATATATCAGCCCGTCGAAAACGCTGTTCTCATTTGCATTGGCGGGATTGACCATTCTCGTGCATGTTAAAGGGAAAGGAATCGTCAGCAGCCTGAATCTGCTGATTGGCATGACCGTTGGATGGATCAGTGCCGTGCTAATTTTCCCTGCGGAGGCTGCAGATACGATTAAAACAACTCCTTTCATTCAGTGGTTCCCATGGGGTGAACCGACGCTTGAGATCGGTATCGTCATTACCGTAGTAATTACAGGACTGCTGAATACAACAAATACTATTGCCACGCTTAAAGGCGCAGAAGATATTTTTGAAAAAGAAACAACGAAATCACAATACAAAACTTCTTTCTTTATTACAGGCGGATTAAATGTGGGAGCAGGCGCCCTCGGTCTCGTCCCTTATGCACCTTACGCGTCGTCAATTGGTTTTCTGCAGTCCAGCGGAATAAAGGATAAAGCACCGTTCTTCATCGGCTCACTATTATTCATTATTCTCGGGCTCGTCCCGCCGTTAAGTGCCTTTTTCTCTACTATTCCTCAAAGCGTAGGAAATACCGTATTATTCGTAGCCTATTTACAATTATTCCGTTCTGCGCTGCGCAATGTGGAAGGGTTAACATTTGAGCCTAAAACGATCTACCGTGTCGCATTGCCTTCATTGCTCGGTTTATCCATCATGACATTGCCCGCTGCTGTATTTTCTCAAATGCCCGAACTCGTGCAGCCGCTCCTCTCAAGCGGTTTACTCGTTGGAATTTTAGCCGCACTGCTGATGGAGTTAATATTTTGGATGGGCCGGCGATTCGGCACTCCTGCCCGCATATAGACTTCAGCCCTGATCCGCGCCGATCAGGGCTGTTTATATGTGTACACTAAAAACCGCTCTGCTTTATCGTGTACTTGCAGATGGGTAATTGGAATCTCCGCGGTCTTTTCAAACAATGGATGATGATGTAAAAAATACACGTATTCATCAGTCGGATAATATAAAATTACTTCCATTGCACGCGGCGTATTCTCCGCAGATTTCAAAATACGCTGAATGACCGAACGAAAAATCTCCAAAGAAAAGGGATTAAAAAAATAGAAAGTAACAGCATCCGAGGGAATGATATAGTGCTCTGCCTTACAGCATTCAAACGAGATGGAACCGTACCGTTTCGGGAATGCCTGCCCATAGTCCATCAAATTGGTCATCGCGTCTTGATGCAGCACGCTATTCATTTCGATGCCTACTGTGTCGAGCGAAAAAAGATGATTTATATAAAAAGGAACACGGCCTTTACCGCACCCAAAGTCAATCAGGCTGCCCTCTTTCAGAAGATCGTGCTGGGCAAATAAATAATCCAGCATTTCATAGGGGGTCGCTTCATAGCGATTATAATGGGAGGATTGATGTGCCCACTCCCTGACACCTATTGTTTTAATATGTAAACGTTTATCCATCATTTGTTCTTCCATACCGTCGCCCCTTTCTTTTCGCGCCGCACCTGCGAGGAGAACCTCGGCATATTATTCATGCCGAGGTTCATCAGATGCAACGATTGTTTTATTACGGCCTGTGCGCTTTGCTTCATACAGGCTTTGATCCGCCAATTCCAGAAGCCTCGCGGGGTGGTCGGCATGCTCCGGAAAGGCAGCGACACCTAATGAAATCGTTACGACTTCTCCGCATGGACTTATGGTATCTTCCATTTTTTCTCGAAGTCTTTCCGCCGTCAGATAGGCAGTTACTTTATCGGCTTTCGGCAACAGAATAACAAACTCCTCGCCGCCATACCGGCAGCAAATATCCTGTTTTCTCACAGCGCGCTGCATCAAATCCGACAGATAAATCAGTACTTCATCGCCTGTTGCGTGTCCGTACCGGTCATTGACACGCTTAAATTTGTCTATGTCCAGGATGATGATAGAGAATGGCGTCTTATTCTCTACCCATTGTTTCATAAAATCATCCATCGTACGTCGATTGGTTAATTTCGTTAAGGGATCTGTCGTAGATTGATGAATGAAATAATTCATCTCATTCTTGAAATAATCTAAGCTATGCAGCATAGCACCTTTTAGCTGCCTGGCTTCGTAATACCAATCCGGAACCTCTACCATTTTCTCTTGTTCATTAGATTTAATACTGTTCTCCGCATAATAAGCCAACTTTTGAAGCGGCAGTGCAATTTTTTTTGATAAAACATATACAAGAAGGAATGCCAAAACTAACAAAGGGAGTGATTTCCACGCCATTTCCAGAACCATCTCTTTCGCTGGTTCAACCGAAGTATCTACTTGGCGCTGAGAAACAATCCCCCAATCCGCAATAGATAAATAAGAGTATCCAGCCAGCATCGGCACCCCTTTTGTATTAATGAGCTGCATGGAGCCGGTTTCACCTTTGATTACTTTTTGTACAGCTTCATTGCCTGCGACATTGTCTTTTAAACGCTCCTCCTGCTGATGATAGATTAACTTTCCGTCAGAATCCACCACATACACATACGAGCCGTCTTCATAAAAGTGATCACCTAATATTTTCTCCAGTACATTAGGTTTGTTCAGGTAAATTGCACCGCCTAAAAACCCTCTGTATTCACCGTCTTTTATTAAGGGAACACTGATGAAAATGAGTAATTCTCCCGTAATTCCAGTGTAAGGCTGCGAAATGACCGGTTTCATTTCATTGATAGCCTGCCTTGCACCAATAGATGTTAATTTTTCTCCAAGTATCTCCAGGCTTGGCGGTGAAACGCCAAGGACGATACCGTCTTCGGAGGAAACGGCAACTGAATTGAATGTGCTCGTCTGTGTGCGGATCCGTTCGACAATTTGATTCAACTTCTGCTGTGCTTCTTCATCATCAAGAAGAGGCAGAACTTCTTCCGCATTGACTTCAAGCGTCCTCAATGTTTCGCGTAAAAAAATATCAGTTGTAGAAGACAATTTCTCTGCATAGGCATAATTCGTTTCTAAGGTGGTCTTTATTAAAGCTTGCTTATTCACACGAAAGCCAGCCGTAGTACTGGTTAGAAAAGTTAAAATGATCGCTACTAATGCTACGACTTGAATTAAGTTTTTCAAGGACCATCTCATTTGTCTTCCTGTCTCCTTTTCCGTATGGTGCTATTAACCTATTATATCACAGGAAAAGGAAACAACTACGGAATTTCTCAATTTATTCCGTTTAACTAGTACGTTTTCATTACTTGTAACCTGACTATTAATAGGACAACCCGACCCGATAGCCGATATGCTCATTCTTGCTTAATTCATCATAGGCAAACGCCGCGGTATCTCCCGTGGTAATTCGGGCACCTTCTTCAGGCAGTACATCACGTTCCACCCGATAATTGCCCGTCGCTTCTCCGTCAGGCAAATACGTTGGGCAAACGATCGTCCAATCAAGTCCTGAGCCCTGCAACATTTCGAATACTTTATGATGCTCTTCTGCTGCAAATGTTAATTTACGGTGTGACTCGCTTGATTGATAGCGCAGCTTTGATGGTTCAGTTCTGCTCTGAAGTATGCCTGCCGTGCCGATTGTGACGATTCTGGATACCCCATGTTCTTTCATGCCTTCTATAATCGCAGCTGCTGCCTCTGTCAATGTCGTTGTTTTGTCTGTACCCAGTGCGCTCACCACTGCATCAGCACCCGCTACTGCCTTTTTCACGGAATCTGCATCCCGCACATTCCCTTCTAGTACCGTCAATTGCTCGTGCGGCTCACATTTTTCAGGTGAACGGACAAATGCAGTGACTTCATGTCCGTCTTGCAATGCACGGCGAACAATCTCACTTCCTGTACGTCCAGTCGCTCCAAATATTATAATTTTCATCTGTTATCCCTCCATAAATTAAGTTTACATGAGATATTGTTGTTGTTCTACGCAGACCGTTTCAGCAAACTCTTTTGATTCATTTGTTTTTTGCAATTGTTCCAAGCATTTATCACATCGTCATGACCTATTCAGCAGAATAATGAGGCCGATTAATAGAAGTGCAAAAAGAGATGCCGGCTTATTTACCTCCCTTTTCATTCCCTCCCTATATAAAGAAAAGCGCCGTTCGCAATAAACGGCGCTTTTTCTATACTCAATAAGTTGTCAGCTTAGCCCATCGCTGCAATGCGTATATGCCTCGCTGGAAGAACGTCAGGTTGTTTTGATACTCTTCTACATCAAGCGTATACAGCGCATCTTCATTATTCCAGATCCGATCAAAGTATGCATTAATTTCTTCGGTCAGCTCGCTGTCAGCCGGGGCAATGATGCGCAAATTCGCTTCCAAATTATAATCACGCAATGTGCGTTCCGTTATATTGGATGAACCATTTGTAATAAACGTCTGATCAGCAGTCTGTACTGTCACCAGCTTCGTATGATACTGACCGATGACCGTATTATACCAGCGCACTTTGATCTGATCGTCTGTATTTTCCCGGATTTCCTGAACGACCGGGCGATTCGGCAGACCGGATTTTTTACTGCCAAATGAATTTTCATTTGGATCCAGGACGATCTCTACTTTTACGCCTCTATTGGCGGCGTCTTCCAGCGGCTGAATCACTTCCTGCTCAGACAGGTAAAACATGCCCATTCGGATGCGGTCACCCTTTTTCGCTTTCCCGATATCACTTACCAACGCGTCCAGCACTTTGCTCTCGGTCAAGTACTGAACCTGGTACGGACCTTTTTGCTCTGCGGCATTTTCTGCACGGGGCAATTTTCCGCCCGCTGAATATTGAAGAACCGCTTCTTCTGACTCCAATATATCATTTTGAATCGGACCTTTAACTTTAAATGCTGCGTTGCCGTGTCGCCCGCTTGCTGCATGAGGATTTGAAGATGTAACTAACGCTGCCTGGTCTGTTACAAGCGTTTTACGATGATTCGCTTTCACATTCAGCAGCTTCAAATAGGAAGTGAATTTCACGTCAGGTGCATCGCTTGCCAGAAAGTTCGGGAAAATATTGTTCCCGTCAAAATCAAACCATTGAAGAAATATGCGGTAGATTCCTGAATAAAGAGGCGTCGAATCCCGCAACGGCTCAAGATCCGTATAGACCACTTGTACTCCAGCTGCCTCAAGTGCCTTAAACCACTCAGATTCATAAGACCCGTAGCCAGTGTTCACCGGATCAGTTATGTACACAATCAGCATATCCGGATTCCTCTGTTTTTTCTTTACGAGAACTTCCGTCAGCTGGTCAGCTATCTGCGGAAAATTTTCATTTTCGTCGTAATAATCATCCATTAAAAAGAAGTCCAGAACGACAAATTCCTTCGCTTCTTCAATCATCCGAAATACTTCTTTAAAAATACGCAATTCCGATTGGTAGTGATCTTTTGATTTCGTTTTGGAGTACGTCAAATCATAAATAAATTCCACATCTTCCACCTGATGAAGTTCACCTTTGTAGGAGATTCCGGGCGGCAGTGGCTTATAAGTCTGCCATAGCATAACCCCCGCGTAAAGCAATGCAAAGAACAGGAGCACATAGGAAGCTATACGCTTTTTGGTCATCTTACGCTTCTGTTTCGCCACCCGCCCTCTCCTCCTTATCGAACGTTACCAAATAATTATACTAGTACCGGCTCCGTTCCTTCCGCGATTCGTTATAGTCTATAACATTCCCTTTAAACCGCTCCGCAAACTGTGCCCGTATACTTTATTTAACTGAAAGATACGGGCGGTCTGAACGCCATTCAATTGCCACGGGAACTTGGTAGGTTTCTGAGAGTAATTCGTCAGTCAGCACTTCCTTTTTCGGCCCCGCCGCAATCACTTTCCCTTCTTTCAATAATAATACATGTGTAATTTCGGGTACCAGCTCTTCAATATGGTGGGTGACATACACCAGGTGTGTGTCATTCTCTGCCGCAATCTCAAGCGCTTCAAGAAACTGCTCTCTTGCCAAAACATCGAGACCTGAGCATGGTTCGTCTAAAATCAATAGATTCGGTTTCCCCATCAGCGCACGTGCTATTAACACCCGGCGCTTCTCCCCTTCAGACAAAACTTTGAATGTATACCCTTTGACATGATCGAGACGGAATTCTTTCACCAAGTATTCTGCACGTGCCCAGTCCTCATCCATAATTTTGTCGTAGATCCCGAAGCTCGCAAACTTCCCGCTAATAATAATGCGCTCAATAGATTCGTTCCAGAAATAGTCCGAGAACTTCTCTAAAGAACTGCTGACATAGCCGATTTTCTTGCGAATCTCGGGCAAGTACGCACTGCCAAACTTCTTTCCGAGAACCTCCACTTCACCTGATGAAGGAATTTCATAAGTGGAAATAATAGACAATAAAGATGTTTTGCCGGATCCGTTTAACCCGAGTATCCCCCATTGCTGTCCTTGCTCAATTTCCCAATTCACGTCTTGCAGAATCTGATTGTCTCCTCTTTTGAACTGTATATCTTCTACTTTTACAACTGACATAAATATTCTCCCCCTTGCTGTAAAAACCGGTTCGTGCTACACGCAGCGAACCGGCACTATTTTATTTCTTTTTCTCTTTTTCTTTCTCTACTTCCTGATACTTTTTCTTTTCCAGCTCTTGATACTTTCTATTGCTTTTTTCCCTTGCTCTTCTTGCTCTTTCTTTCTCTCTGCGCTCTCTTTTCTCTTTTTCGCTTTCTTTCCGTCTGCGTCTCTTTTTAACTTCACCTTCGACATGCTCAAATTGACGTATGTCAGTCGGCCTGACTGTAATTGGTTCCCTCACAAGCAGCTTGGCCAGCGAGAAAATCAGCAATACCATCAGTAAAGTAAACGGCAGTGCAGATACAAGGGAAGCTGACTGCAATGCCTCCAATCCGCCCGCATACAGCAAGACGGCTGCAATCGCAGTCATCAGAAAGCCCCAGATGAATTTAACTACGAGCGGCGGGAATAAACTGCCCCGCGTGGTCATGCTGGCTAAAATATACGTCGCGGAATCCGCAGATGTGATCAAAAATGTAAAGATCAGCACAATCGCTAAAAATGACACGACATTCGTCATCGGCAAGTGCTGGAGCGTCGCAAAGATGGCAGACGTGACATCTTTATCGACTTCCTGTGCAATTTGGGTTCCATTGCGCAAATCACTATACAGTGCCGTTCCGCCAAGTGTCGCTATCCACATACAAGAAAATGCCGGCGGAATAACTAAGACACCCATGATGAATTCGCGGATAGTCCGTCCTTTTGATACACGAGCGACGAATGCACCGACGAACGGTGACCAGGCAATCGTCCACGCCCAGTAGAAGATTGTCCAGTCTTTTACCCAGGTGCCTCCCTGATATGGCTGTAGACGCAAGCTATACGTAATGAAGTTATTAATATAATCTCCAATTGCCAAAGTAAAGGTTTCAAGAATAAACACTTTCGGTCCCACTATGAAGAAAAATACGAGCAATGCGATTGCCATACCTAAGTTAAAGTTCCCAAGATAGGCAATTCCCTTACTCAAGCCTGTTGTAGCAGAGGTCATATACGCCACGAATACAACTGCTATAATTACGAGCTGGATAGTGAATGTGCTTTTTAGATCAAAGACATATTCCATACCGCCGCTCATCTGAAGAACACCCATCCCGAGAGAAGTCGCGATACCCATTACCGTTGCTACTACGGCAAATGAATCAATACCGGTCTTCACGTATCGATTGCTTCCGATTAACGGTTCCAATGCTGTTGAAATCAGACCGTCTTTTTTCTTCCGGAACTGAAGAAATCCAATTACAAGCCCGACAATTCCAAAGATCGCCCACTGAGAAATGCCCCAGTGGAAGAATGAATAGCCCATTGCTACACGCGCCGCTTCTTCTGTCTGCGCTTCAATACCCTGGAGCGGCGACTTGAAGTAATGGCTCATCGGTTCTGCCACACCCCAAAAGACCAGCCCCACACCAAAACCGGCAGAGAAAAGCATGCCAATCCAAGTGAAGAATGGATATTCCGGACGTTCCGTATCGCCGCCCAGACGTATAGCCCCGAACTTACTGATCGCTAATCCGAACAGGAATATGACGACGACAAACACAGCCAGCAAGTAAAACCAGCCAAAATTATCTGTTGTGTAATGATAAAGCCTTTCAGAAACTACTCCAAACGGCCCTGGAATGACCGCTCCTAATACAACAAGGATAAAAATGAATACGGCAGAAATAGAAAATACGGGGTTTTTCCAGAATTTTTTGTCCACACCTATCGACTCCTAGTGTTCATTTGGTAACTCTCTTACTACACTTCATACCCTAATTTGAACGGATATAACGTATTTCTGCCACTGCGTATTACAGAACTAAAAGTTACCAAACAGATTATAAATGTTTATATTACACATCAAAAAAGGCATCTTCAAGCGAAAATGCCTTTTTGATGTATATTCAATCCATTTCTTCTTCAATTCCCTGTGACCAGCGCATTGCCTGAAGAAAGATGGAACTCAGCTCTTTTTTCGGGATCGCCAACTCGCCAGACAATTGTTCGACCTGCTCCCAGTCGAAGCTCTCTACAGCTTTAATCAACTGTAAATAAGGTGTGATTTCTGTTCTTCTGCCGTTCAGTGTATCGATAATGATATCAGACAGTGATAGCAGGGGCAGGATATCTTCCCACTTTCTGCGCATTACCGCATCGATTAATGAAAACATTCCCGTCAGGAAGTATTCGTCCTTATTCGCTTTCCCTTTATACTTTGCCAGCAGTTCACAGGCTCTTGCACGCCGGAGCGATAATTCAATGAGTGCTTTTACCCGTCCGTCTTTAAGATCTTTCCCCAAATCGTGCAGCATCAGCACCTGGAGCCACTTCTTTGTATCCCGTAAACCGATCATCATTATCGCTTGTTTAATGGAGCTGATTTGACGCGGTATATCGAATGCTAATGAGTTTATAAAGCGTAATAACTTATAGGAAATCGATACATCCCGCATGATCAAATCAGACAGCTGATTAATAGACTGGGAATCTTTTTGGAAATAATCAATAATCTGCATATGAATTAGTGTATTGGACGGAATTTCGGCGCTCTTAATGATATCAGGCTTGGCGAAAAAATAGCCTTGAAACAAATCATAGCCGCTCTTTAATGCAAGCTGGTAATCTGCCTCTGTCTCAATCTTTTCAGCCAACAAAATAATTGAAGGATACTTTTTCAAAAATGACGTGATGCGATGTTTCTCCACAATGCTTGTCTGCATGAAATCCACTTTAATAATATCTACGAGTTCAAATAACTGAGAATACGTTACATATTGTTCCTGCAGAATGAAGTCATCCAGCGCCAGCGTGAAACCAGCTTCTTTAAACATCCTCAGCCGGTGCAGCAGAGCGGGCGTTATTTCAACATCTTCCAGAATCTCAATTACCACTTGATCGGGATTCAAACTCATGAACACATCCTGAGCCAGCAATTCCCCTGAAAAGTTTATGAATGAACGCGCGCCGCTCGTCACCTGATCAATCCCGACAGAAAGAAATGTGTTGATTAATAGGCTGATTGTGGCCTGTTCAGGATTTATATCAGGAAAGTAATTTTCCTCGCTGTTTCGGTACAGCAGCTCATATGCATAAATATCGCCTGACCGGCTAAGAATCGGCTGCCTTCCGATAAATATGGAGTAATCATCCATTCATTCCATCTCCGCGTCTCATTTGAACGTCTCCTTCAATGTATGTATTCGTACCAGAGAACTACTGAATCTGCAAATATACTATATAAATTCAGCCAGATCATTCCCCACTCCTTCCATTGTACTAGATTACGAGTTATTAGGAAATATAATAATTAGTTATAGCTATACTATTACAACAACTTTCAGCCGCCGTTGAAACCGTTTGTTGTGTGGACAGGACACAATCAGTCATACGCCGTGAAATAGTTTCATATCTTGCGTAGAGGAGTTGATAACTGATGGATTATACATTCAGAGGGAGTTATAAACCGTATATATCTCCGTGGGATCCGTGTCCGCCTGTCAAGGTTAAGACGTTCTCCCTGCCGCCTCAGCTGTTCATGAACTTTCAGCCTGCGTCACTTCCGCAATTTTCACCTGCCGAAGCTCTGCAGCACGGGTCGCTATGGCCTGCATTGGTCGACGGCTATTCAAAAAGGGAGGGGATCTCCTGATGGAAGCAGCTGAACGAAGAGATCTGTTGAAGAAAGTGCAGGAAGCCGATTTCGTGGTAGTCGAACTGACACTCTATACCGATACGCACCCTGATGACCAGGAAGCCCTTACCCAATGGCGGCTTGCTATTAAGGAAGCATCCAGGCTGAGAAAGGTGTATGAAAAGCGTTTTGGACCGCTTTCTTTGCATTCAATTCCGTCAGAACAAGCAATTGATACGGGCTGGCGCTGGAACCAGGCACCTTGGCCGTGGCAAATGTAGTCTCAAATATGCACGATGTTACTGGAGGGAATGTTGATGTGGGTCTATGAGAAAAAGTTATTGTATCCGGTAGAAGTAAAAGAATGTAACCCAAAACTTGCAAAGTATATTTCAGAGCAGTACGGCGGTGCGGATGGAGAGCTGGCTGCAGCCTTGCGCTATATGAATCAGCGGTATACCGTTCCTGATAAGGTTATCGGTGTGCTGAATGATATTGCGACCGAAGAGTTTTCCCATTTAGAAATGCTCGCCACCATGATTTACAAATTAACGAAAGATGCGACACCTGAACAGCTTGAAGAAGCCGGATTCGGTGCGCATTACGTCAATCACGGTCACGCATTGTTTTATGAAAATGCTGGCGGCGTACCGTTCACTACCACATACCTGCAGGCCAAAGGAGACCCAATAGCCGATTTGTACGAAGATATAGCAGCGGAAGAAAAGGCACGTGCCACCTATCAATGGATTATCGATATATCTGACGATGCCTGGATTAATGATTCACTTAAGTTTCTGAGAGAAAGAGAAAACGTACATTCACTGCGCTTCCGCGAAGCGGTCGAAGTTCTGAAAGAAGAACGTGACAGGAAAAAATTCTTCTAAATAGTAAAGGGTCTCCCCTTCTCTTTTCATCAGAGAGAGCGGAGACCCTTTTAGTGTTTACCCGCGGATATTTAATGGTATCTTTTGTAGAAAGGATGTAAACGGAGGTGTTCTTTTTGCTGAAACGAAGAATGAAGAATGCACAGCGATTTCAAGAGATTATCAATGTCTTTTTGAAGAATGGATTCAGCCATATCTTATTTCGGCTCGGACTGACAGACAGGAAATTTTCTTCTGCAGATGAGCAAATGGATCTGAACTTATATCATGTGGGCAGGAAATTACGAATCGCGCTGGAACAGCTCGGCCCGACGTTCATCAAACTCGGGCAAATTGCCAGCGGACGGCGGGATTTAGTGCCTGAGGAAATTGCAGCAGAACTTGAGAAATTGCAGGACCACGTGGAATCTTTTCCATACGAAGTAGTACAGGAAATCATCGAGTATCAATTAGGTGCTCCAATAGATGAATTATTCATGGAATTCGATAAAGAACCGCTTGCCTCTGCATCCATTGGGCAAGTGCATACTGCACGGCTGCCCGGCGGTGAATTAGTCGCCGTCAAAATTCAGCGCCCTAATATTCAAAGACAAGTAAATACTGACTTGGCAATACTGCATGATTTAGCCGGGTTTTTAGAGAAAAATATGGAGTGGGCAAAAGCTTATCATCTAAAAGAGCTAATTTATGAATTCTCTCATTCTCTGCGAGAGGAACTGGACTACCAGCTCGAAGCCCGTAATGCAGAACGAATTTCCCGTCAATTCATAAAAAACCCTGATATTCAAGTACCGCTCGTATACGATGAATACACTACGCGAACTGTGCTCACAACCGAATTAGTTACCGGCATTAAAGTCAGTAATATTAGCCGGCTCGACGATGAAGGGTACGACAGAAATATCATTGCAGAACGAATCGCGGAGTCTATGCTTTCGCAAGTAATGGAATACGGCTTTTTCCATGGTGATCCGCATCCCGGCAATATTTTCATTGCACCGGGCAATACCATTTATTATTTGGATTTCGGTATGGTAGGCCAGCTCAGCAAAGAAATGACATATCACTTCGTTTCACTGTTGATAGCTCTGAAAAAAGGAAACATCACACGGCTGATTGATGTATTCTCTGCTATGGACATTCTGCACGAAGATACGGGTACTGACGCCCTATATCGCGACTTGCAAGTCATTCAGCGAAAATATTACGAAACGTCGCTGCATGATTTAAAACTGGGCGATGTGTTTATGGAGATTTTCTCTATTGCTTATCGCCACCAAATACGATTACCGAATGAAGTTGCCATTCTCTCCAAAGTGATACTTACATTGGAAGGTGTGCTTGGCAAGCTGGATCCCTCCTTCAGTATAATGAAAGCAATTGAGCCGTACAGTAAAAAGTTGGTGCTGAGACAGTTCGACCCGCGTTATCTGCTGGAAAATGGCTGGCATACTTTCGTGAAAAATGCAGAAATCATTGCAGAACTGCCAAATGACGTCAAAAAAGCAATCAGAACTGTACAAAAAGGGAAAGTAGAATTAGACGTAGGGCTAAAAGAGACCAGCATCATATTCCGCCGACTCGATAAGATCGCCAATCGTCTGTCATTAAGTATTGTCTTACTGGCATTCAGCATTTTAATGGTCGGGCTCATTATAGGCTCCGCGATTGCAGGACAGACCGCACTATTCCTGAAACTGCCGCTTATCGAAGTCGGCTCAGTCATTGCAGCGCTGATGTTTGTTTACTTGCTGTTTTCGATAATCCGCTCCGGCAGAATATAGTTGCTGTTTATTCCCGTACAATTCGGGAATAAACAGACAGACTACTATTTTTTGATAGGAGGATTTTACATGAACAATGACAGCCAAGTAAATGAAAATAGTAAGAATAAGCAACTGGAAACATTTCGTGCACGTGACAGCGAGCATACAATGACAACTAACCAAGGATTAAAAATTTCAGAAGATGAACATTCTCTAAAAGCAGGGACACGCGGACCAACATTAATAGAAGACTTTCATTTCCGTGAAAAAATGACGCATTTTGACCATGAACGGATTCCGGAGCGGGTAGTGCACGCGCGAGGGTATGCCGCTCACGGAGAATTCGAGCTATACGAGTCGATGAAGAAATATACAAAAGCAGGCTTTTTACAGGAGCCCGGCCAAAAAACTCCTGTCTTCACACGCTTCTCTACCGTGGCGGGCAGCAGAGGTTCTGCAGAAGCAGTACGCGACGTCCGCGGCTTTGCGGTAAAGTTTTATACACAGGAAGGAAATTATGATTTAGTCGGAAATAATATGCCGGTGTTTTTCATTCAGGATGCAATCAAATTTCCTGACCTAGTGCATGCGGTGAAACCTGAGCCGCATAATGAAATGCCGCAGGCCGCTTCTGCACATGACACGTTCTGGGACTTTGTTGCAAATAACCAGGAGTCCGCACATATGGTTATGTGGCAAATGTCCGACCGTGCCATTCCGCGCAGTCTGCGGATGATGGAAGGATTCGGTGTGCATACGTATCGTTTCGTTAATGAACAAGGGGAAGCGCACTTTGTGAAATTCCACTGGAAGCCGAAACTTGGCGTACACTCTTTAGTTTGGGACGAGGCACAGAAAATCAACGGCAAGGATCCCGATTTTCACCGCCGCGATCTATGGGAATCAATTGAAAATGGCGATTTCGTGGAATTCGAGCTTGGCGTGCAGCTCCTTGAAGAGAAAGACGAATTCAAATTTGACTTTGATATTCTTGATCCAACGAAAATATGGCCCGAAGAAGACGTGCCGGTTAAAATTATCGGAAAGATGACACTAAACCGGAACGTGGACAACGTCTTCGCGGAAACGGAGCAAGTTGCTTTCCATCCCGGCAGTGTAGTACCGGGGATTGATTTCACAAATGACCCTTTATTACAGGGCCGATTATTCTCGTATACAGATACGCAGCTCATTCGTCTTGGCGGACCCAACTTCCATGAGCTGCCGATCAACCGCCCTGTCTGTCCATTTCACAATAACCAGCGCGACGGTTACGGAAGACAAACCATCAATGTCGGACAAACCGCCTACCATAAAAACTCTCTGGCCAATAACAAGCCGGATACTGCTTCTCCGGAAGACGGCGGCTATGTGCATTATCAGGAAAAAGTAGAAGGACGCAAAGTACAGGCGCGAAGTGATTCATTTAAAGACCACTTCTCTCAGGCACGCTTATTCTGGAACAGTATGTCTGATCCAGAAAAACAACATATTATCGCGGCATTCAGTTTTGAAGTGGGAAAAGTAAAAGACATGAATGTCAGAAAGCAAGTCGTCGATATGTTTGCGAATGTAGATCAGGATATGGCGGCGCAAATTGCAGATGCAGTAGGTGTGGATGCCCCACAAGGCGTGAAGCAAACGGATGTATCCAAGTCTTCTCCAGCACTCAGTCAGGAGAACAAGGCAAAACTGCCGGATACACGCAAAGTGGCTGTATTGATTGCAGACCAATTCGATGACGAAGTGCTTGAACCATTTTTGAAAGCTTCACTGGACGCAGGCATGTCCATCGATATTGTCAGCGAAAAGTTCGGCAAACTGACCGGCAAAAATGGTGCGACAGTGGACGTGGATGAGACGCTGTTAACTGTTCACTCCGTTTTGTACGATGCGCTATATGTTGTAGGCGGACAAGCAGAGCAACAGAAAAAGTTTGAGATGGATGTCGCAGACTTTGTCAATGAAGCGTATATGCACTTCAAACCGATTGGCTCTGCTCCTGCGGCGAAAAACTTGCTTGACCAGACGAAAGTACAGCCGGGTCCTGGTATTCTGATGGACTTGACGGTTTCAGGCGAAGGCGCTCAATGGGCAGAAGCCGTTGCACATCACCGCTTCTGGGATCGCAATATTTATGTATAATCACAAAAATACTGTCCGGGAAGCCGATTGCTTCCCGGGCAGTATTTTTTTGTAAAAGCGCATTTGTAGAGCCACAGTCAGCTCTATAGTGGATTCTTCTCCAATATCCCGATAAACTTGGAAGCCGCCGGGGACAATGATACGCCTTTTAAGAAACAAACACCGATGCTGCGTTTAGGTATCGGCTCTAAAAACTTCACTTCCTGCAGTTTTCCGCTTTCCAGATAGTCTGCTGAAAACTCCCGCACTACACATGCAATCCCCAAATTAATCTGTGCAAACTCCAGTAACAGCTCATGTGAGCCCAGCTCAAACTCCGGATGAATCTTTACACCTTGTGTCAGAAGGTAATCTTCTACAAACATGCGCGAGTTGGACTTAGACTCGAGCAGAATTAACGGCAGCCTCGAAAGCTCCTGCAGCGGCACAGGTCTTAGAAATAGTTTCTTAAATCGATCACCATAAACAAACGTATCTTGCACATCAAAATAAGCCCGTTTCTCCAGCGAATCATCCTCAATCGGAAAGTTGCAAACTGCAATATCCACTTCGCCTGATTTCAGCGCCGCAATCAGTTCCACCGTCGTTCCATTAATGATTTTGAATCGAATGCTCGGAAAGTTGGTGTGAAATTCCTCCAGATACGGCAATAGATAATAACGGGAGATCGTATCCCCTACGCCAATTTTCAGCTCTCCTGACGACAGGTTTTTTAATTCACGCAATTTTTCATTGCCCGCTTCGATTAAATTCAAAGATGAATTGACATACTCATATAACAGTGACCCTTCATCGGTCAATGTGACACCTTTGGATGTGCGGTTAAACAGCCGTGTATCCAGTTCACGCTCAAGCTGAGAAATGATCTGACTGACGGCGGGCTGTGTCATAAACAAGCTGCGTGCCGCCTTCGAGAAGCTTTCATTTTGCACGACTTTACGGAACACTTTATACCATTCCAGATTAATCGACATATAACCGCCCCTTATATCCCCTATTAAGTATATTAATTTTACTTATACCATAGATGCACGTTATAATACAAAGAAGAGTGATCAAATTGATTTTCACTAAGGAGCGATTGTTTTGAGTAGAGTTGTAGGAACGGTTGTCAGAGGATTGCGTTGTCCGATTATTAATGAAGGCGACAACATTGAACAGATTGTTGTGGACAGTGTATTAGAGGCTGCTAAAGTTGAAAATATTACATTTCAAGATAAAGATATCGTATCAATTACGGAATCAATTGTAGCGCGTGCACAAGGAAACTATGCAACGATCGATGATATTGCGAAAGATATCAAAGCAAAATTTGGTGACGATACAATCGGCGTCATCTTCCCTATTCTCAGCCGTAACCGTTTTGGAAACTGTTTGCGCGGGATTGCAAAAGGCGCGAAGAAAATTGTGTTAATGCTCAGTTACCCATCCGACGAGGTCGGTAACCACCTGGTCGAAATGGATCGTTTGGACGAAAAGGGAGTCAATCCTTGGACAGACGTATTGACTGAAGCTGAATTCCGTGAACATTTTGGCGACAACAAACACCCGTTTACAGGTGTTGACTATATAGAATATTATAAATCATTGATGGATGAGTTTGGCATTGAGCATGAAGTCATTTTCTCCAACAATGCAAAAACTATTTTGGATTATACAAAAACTGTGCTGACATGCGATATCCATTCACGTTTCAGATCGAAGCGGATTCTAAAAGCGAACGGCGCTGAAAAAGTTTACAGCCTTGATGATATTCTGGCCACATCCATTGACGGCAGCGGGTATAATGACCAATTCGGTTTACTGGGTGCAAACAAAGCACAGGAAGACAGCATCAAACTGTTCCCTCACAGCTGCCAGCCTGTCGTTGACAACATTCAGAGAATGCTGAAAGAGGAAACAGGCAAGCACATCGAAGTGATGGTTTACGGAGATGGCGCGTTTAAAGATCCGGTCGGCAAGATTTGGGAGCTGGCGGATCCAGTCGTCTCCCCTGCTTACACAGACGGACTTGACGGTATTCCGAATGAAATTAAATTAAAGTATTTGGCAGACAATGATTTTTCTGAATTGCGTGGAGAAGAGTTGAAAAAAGCAGTGACCGAATTTATCGAGAAGAAAGACACGGATTTAATGGGATCCATGGCTTCGCAAGGAACTACACCACGGAAGCTGACAGATTTAATCGGTTCATTATCCGACCTGACTTCCGGCAGCGGAGACAA